>JAOPYL010000315.1 GCA_025964625.1 Actinoallomurus sp.
CGCGCGGAGCTGGTCGTCAGTGAGGACGTGATCCGGTGGCAACGCTCGCACGTAGGAGACCGCCGGTCGGACGAGGCGCAGCAGTTCGGTCTCGTTGAGGGTGCCATTGGCGATCAGCCGCCCGGCCTGGGAGACGCTTCGCCCGCTGGGCGGCGCCGGGGCCGATCCACGCCACGTGCTCGAAGGCGCCCTGTACGCCATACTCCCCACCGACGAGGCGAGCCGACGAGGCGAGCCGACGAGGCGAGCCGACGAATCACGCTCGCCTACAGCGCGTACCAGGCGCTGGCGATCACCGCCCCGAACACGGCCACTCGTCATGCCCTCACCTATCCCGGCGCGATGGAGCGGTTCCTGGCCGGCCAGGTCCGCCGGGCCCAGCAGCATGGCGACATCCCGGCCGGGCACGACCCGCAGCTCGCCGCCGCGGGGCTACTCGCACTCACCAACGGCCTGGCCGCCAGCGTCTTGGGCGGCCAGCGCGATGGTGACGCCGCCCGAGCCGTCCTCATCTACTACCTCGACCGGATCTTCACCTCGCGTCCCGTAAACGAGTCTCCCTTTGAAAAGTAGTTTTGTGATGGAACAAATGCCATGGCGATCTCATCAACGCTCAAGAAGCGCAGCACCGGTCTCGATGGCGGCTACGCCACCAGAGACGCGCCACGATGCCACTACAGCGACAAGCCCTCGTAGCTCAGGGGATAGAGCAACGGTTTCCTAAAGAGTGCTCTCCCCGATTTCCGGGCCTCCCTCCACTGTCTTAATGATCAGCGAAAACCTGCGTCGGTCAGGAGCGTGGGTCAGTAATCGCCGTTGCGTCGCTCCAGGTGATCTTGTAGTACTTCAGTCGGCCGTCCTCTGCGACCAGCCGCATGCCGGCTGCGGCCATGACGTGTTGGGAGGCGATGTTGTCGTGGTCGGTGTCGCCCTCCACGCTGGTGATGCCGTGTGCGCGTGCGAACGCCAGCAATGCGCGGAGAGCCTCGGAGGCGTATCCCTTGCCCTGTGCTGACGGGATCAGGCCGTAGCCGACCGTGACGCTGCCGCTCTCGTCCGCGGTTCCGTGGAAGCCCACACCGCCGATGGCGTATCCGTCCTCGCGGCGACGGATCGCGTACGTGCCGAACGGCTGGGGGTCACCGGTGTTCGCGCAGGTGTTCAGGAAACGCCTGGCCCCGGCCACGTCACCCCCGGCGGGATATCCAGCGGCCCATCGGGCACCGTCATCCGGCTCACCCGCCACCACCCGCTCCGCCTCCCTGACGCTCATCGGATGAAGCGCCAGCCGCGCTGTCACAAGATCGTCCATGCGTGTGAACTATCACGCGAGAGGACCGGATCGCATTCGGATTACCCGCCCCCGGCCAGACAGGGCCAGAGCCACGTCGCCGCAATGGCCGGCCGTCGCGAACAGAGGCGTTGACAGCGTCACGCACATGGCGCACAGTAACAGCGTTATTATGAAGTAACGATGTTATGGCGGTGACCAATGACTTTGACCACATACGAGCAGGCGCAGGGCAAGGGACAGTCCGCGCTGCGCACGGCTCTGCTCGACACGGCCAGCGGGCTGCTCGTCGACGAAGGCCCCGGGGCGCTGTCGATGCGCCGGATCGCCGCCGCCGCAGGCTGCTCGACGACGGTCCTCTACACGCTCTTCGGCGGGAAGGACGGCCTGGTCGAGGCGCTCTACATCGAAGGCTTCGCGCGCTTCCGCCGACGGTTCGAGACGGTCCACGACGACGACCCACCGGGCTACCTGTGGGCGCTCGGCCGGGCCTACCGTGACAACGCGCTCGCCGAGCGCAACTACTACGGGCTCATGTTCGAGAAGCCGATCCCCGGCTTCCAGCCGAGTCCAGAGGCCCTGCGAGCCGCCGGGGAGACCTTCGACTACCTCGAACGCGCCGTCAGGGCCTGTCTGGACCACGGCCGCATCGCGCCGGGTGACCCGCGCGTGATCGCGGAGTCATTCTGGTCGGTGGTGCACGGCGTGGTCAGCCTGGAGCTCGCCGGCCACCTCTCCGACCCCGAGGCCGTGTTCATGGCGGCTATCACCGCCTGCGCGCCCAGGTTCGAGCCGGGCGCGCATCCCGACGATCCCAAGGAGGGGACATGTCCAGCCGTTTCCTGACCGGTCCATTCGCGCCCGCGACCGAGGAGGTGACCGCGTACGACCTGCCGGTCACCGGCCGGCTCCCTGGCGAGCTCACCGGCCGTTATCTCCGCAACGGGCCCAATCCGCTCGGCCTGGAGGACCCGGAGGCGTACCACCTGTTCCTCGGTGAGGGCATGGTGCACGGCGTGCGGCTGCGCGACGGCCGGGCCGAGTGGTACCGCAACCGGTGGGTCCGATCTGAGAGCGTCGCCCAGCGACTGGGCGAAGAGTGGCCCGGCGGCCCGACCTTCGAAGGTTTCGACTTCGCCCCCAACACCCACGTCATCGGCCACGCCGGCAGTACGTTCGCGCTCGTCGAGGGCGGCCCGCGGCCGTACGAGCTGACCTACGAACTCGACACGGTCGGTCCCTGCGACTTCGGCGGCACGCTTCCCGGGGCTTACACGGCGCACACCAAGCGCGACCCGCGCAGCGGTGAGCTGCACGCCGTCGCGTACTTCTTCGGCCGGGAGTACGTGCAGTACATCGTCGTCGACGCCGCCGGCACGGTCGTTCGCACGGTGGACATTCCAGTGAGCGACGGCCCGATGATGCACGACTTCGCCCTCACCGAACGGCATGTGATCCTGTACGACCTGCCGGTGACGTTCAGCATGGACCTCGCGGCGGTCGGCGCGAAGCTGCCGTATTCGTGGAACGAATCACATCCGGCGCGCGTGGGCGTCATGCCGCGCGACGGCGGGGACGCCACCGTGCGGTGGATCGACATCGACCCCTGCTTCGTCTTCCACACGCTCAACGCCTATGAGGACGCGGACCGTATCGTCGTGGACCTGGCGCGCTTCCCGGAGATGCTGGTGGACGGCCTGCTCGAGACCGTGCCGACCCCGACGCTGGACCGCTGGACGATCGACCCCGCCGCCGGAAAGCTCACCGCGGAGCGCATCGACGACCGGCCGCAGGAATTCCCCCGGATCGACGAGCGGCTGATCTCGAAGCGGCATCGCTACGGCTACACGGTGAGCGCGGCGGCGCTTCTCCACACGAAGTCCGGCGAGGCGCTGCTCAAGCGTGACTACGCCTCGGGGCAGGCCGAGACGCGAATGTTCCCGGCAGGTTCCGACGTGGGCGAGGCGGTCTTCGCCCCACGCACGCCCGAGGCGGCGGAGGACGACGGTTACGTCATGACGCTCGTGTTCGACCCCGCACGCGGCGCCACCGACCTCGTCGTCCTCGCCGCGCAGGACTTCACCGGCGTTCCGGTCGCCCGCGTGCATCTTCCGGTGCGCGTTCCGGCCGGCTTCCACGGCAGCTGGGTCCCTGACGAACACTGATCCCCGATCCCCGATCACACGGAATGAATCGCGCGATCCCCGGAAGGCCCCGTGCCTGCGGCTACGCCTCACCGTTGACGAATAACCGCTGAGACCCGTGCGGAATCCACTGAGGTCCGCGCGGCGGGATCTGTCCGGCCGCCGGCGGGCCCATGCCGTCACGAGACCACCGGGGAAGTATGGGCACTACTCCCGTAATCTCCACACGTAGGTACGACAGACCCTTGGGAGACACCGCATGCGATGGACGGTGCACGGACGGCGGGCGATCTACGAAAGCCCGTGGATCAGTCTTGACCTCGTCGACGTGGAGCTGCCCGACGGTCAGCGGTTCGAGCAGCACGTCGTCCGGATGGCGCGTCCGGTGGCGGCTGCCGTGGTCGTCGACGATCAGGACCGTGCGCTGCTGATGTGGCGGCATCGGCATGTGACCGACACGTGGGGCTGGGAGATACCGGCGGGCCGGGTCGAGGCCGGCGAGTCACCTGAGGAGGCGGCGGCTCGTGAGACCGAGGAGGAGACCGGCTGGCGGCCTGGGCCGCTGCGCCTGATCGTCGCCTCGCAGCCGTCGAGCGGCTCGGTCGACAGCCGGCACTACCTCTACCGCGCCGACGGAGCGAAGCACATCGGGGCGCCGACCGACATCACCGAGGCCGAGCGCGTCGAATGGGTGCCGCTCGCGGAGATCCGGTCGCGGATCTCCGAGGGAGAGATCGTCAACGGGCCGACTCTCATCGGCCTGCTCCACGTACTTTCCGATCCCGCCCGTCAAGAGACGTAGTAGGTGATCATCACCCCGGATGGTCACCCGGTTCGCCGGGTAGGCCTAAGTACGGGCCATACCGGTCAAAGCCGCCGTACCGCGCCGAGGCGGCTGCCTGGAATGACAGACGCGTCCGGGCTCCGGCGCGTACGGTCCTTTAGGAAGGCGAGCCAACCATCAAGGAGCCTCCTTGGACACGGTTCAGCAACTGCACGACATCTCGGACACCGACGTCGCCGCCTGGCATGCCGTCCTCGCCGCGTCGGTGGCCCGGGATCTGCCCGGTGAGCCGATGCCGACGCTCGACCAGATTCATGGCTACTTGACCACGGCGGGCTTCGGCAGCCATCACCTGTTGTGGGCGGCCACGAACGACGCCGGGGTCGCCGGGGTCGCGAGGCTCCGGCTCTTCAACGGGTCCGGGCGCGCCCACCTCGGCGAGTTCGCCATCCACGTCCACCCGGACCACCGGCGCCAGGGCATCGGGTCGCGGCTGCTCAAGACGGTCGCGCAGGCGGCGCGTGAGGAGAAGCGGCGCAGTCTGGTGGTTGAGGCGTCGTCGGAGACCTCGGGCGTCCCCTTTCTGGAGGCCAACGGCTTCACCTGCGTGCTGTCCCTCAGTCTTCTCCTGCTGAGCGTCCCCGACGCCGGAGGGATCGACGAGATCGTGCACTCCGAGCATCCCGGCTACCGCCTGATCCGCTGGCTCGGCGTCGTACCGGACGACCTGGCGGCGACCTTCGCCGCCGCCAAGTCCGCCATGGGCGACATGCCCACCGGGGAGATGGACTACGGGACGACCACCTGGGACACCGACCGCGTACGCGACATGGCCGAGGTCGTGGAGAAGCGCGGCGACACACTGCTGACCGTCGCGGCGACGCACGGCGACGCGATCGCCGGCTTCACCGAGCTGGTGATCCCGGTCGGCGACGGCAGCCGGGCCATCCAGTACGACACCGCCGTGGTCTCCGGCCATCGCGGGAACGGGCTGGGGCTCTGGGTGAAGGCGGCGATGCTGGAGTGGCTGCGCGCGGAGTGGCCGGCCGTCCAGGAGATCGAGACCGACAACGCCGAGGACAACACGCACATGCTCGCCGTCAACGAGCGGCTGGGGTTCCGTCCGCTGCGCCAGACCCGGCAGTACCAGTGCGATCCTGAGACTCTCCGCTAGACCGCTGCGGCGCCCTCCCTGGCCGCACGGTCTACAGTTACGGAGAGTTCAGGGAGGTGCAATTGCTGTACTGGTTCATGTACAGGGTGGTCCGCCCGCTGCTCCGGCTCGTGTTCCGGCCGGTTGTCGCGGGGTTGGACAACGTCCCGGCCGAGGGCCCGGTCATCCTTGCGAGCAACCATCGGTCGTTCGTGGACAGCGTGCTCATTCCGCTCGTCCTGTCGCGCCGGGTCACGTTCCTCGCCAAGGCGGAGTACTTCGAGGGGCGGGGCGCCGTCCGCGTGCTCGGTGCGTTCCTGAGCGCCATGGGCCACATCCCGGTCCCGCGTACGGAGCAGCGCGCCGCCGTTGCCGCCCTCGACATCGCCCTGCGGGCGCTCGGCGAGGGCAATGCGTTCGCCATCTACCCGGAGGGCACCCGGTCCGAGGACGGCCGGCTGTACCGCGGGCACACGGGCGTGGGCTGGCTCGCCCTGAACGCCAAGGTGAGCATCGTGCCGGTCGCGGTCCGGGATACCGAGCACATCATGCCGGTCGGCGCCAGGTTCCCGCGGGTACTCCGCCCGGGCGTGAAGTTCGGCAAGCCGATCGACTACACCGCCTTCGCCGACATGCCTCCGGCGAAGGGGCGGCGTGCGTTGGTCGACGAGATCATGCGGGAGATCCAGAAGCTCTCCGGCCAGGAGTACACCGGCACCTACAACGAGCGGTCGAAGAAGACCGTCTGAGCCTCAGATCGACTGTTCGAACCAGACGACCTTGCCGGTCGGCGTGCGCTGGGTACCCCAGCGTTCGGCGAGGGCGGTGACGAGCTGCAGGCCGCGGCCGTTCTCGTCGGTGGCCTCGGCCCGGCGCAGGGACGGCAGCTCGTGCCCGTCGTCGCGTACTTCGCAGAGCAGGGAGTTGGCCCGGATGAGCCGCAGCCCGATGTCGCCGGCGCCGTGCCGCACGGCATTGGTGACCAGCTCGCTGACCAGGAGCTCGACGGTGTCGGTCAGCTCACTGAGCCCCCAGGTGCCCAGGGTGTCCCGGGCGAGTTCCCGGGTCTGACGGACCATCGCGGGGGCGGAGTCGAACGTCCAGGAGCACACGTCGTCCTTGGGGATGCCCTTGAACCGCACCGCCAGCAGCGCGATGTCGTCGTCGCGGCGGCCCGTCGCACCGAACCCCTCGATGAGGGTGTCACAGACGCTCTCCAGAGGCTGCGGCGGCCCGGTGAGGTATTCCCGCATCGCGGCGAGCCCGACATCGATGGCCTGGCCGCGGCGTTCGACGAGGCCGTCGGTGCAGAGCACGAACTGGCTCTCGTCCTCCACGTGGAACTCCACCGTCTCGAACGCCACGCCGCCGACGCCGATCGGCGCGCCGGACGGCACCTCGAGCAGCTCGCTGTCGCCGAACGGTGAGACCAGCACGGGCGGCAGATGCCCCGCGTTGGCCACCTCGCAGCGCCGGGCCACCGGGTCGTACACGGCGTAGATGCAGGTGGCGAGGTATTCGTCGCCGAGCCGCCCGGCGAGGTCGTCGAGCTGGCGTAGCAGCTGGCCGGGTGGCAGGTCCTGCGCGGCGAGAGTGCGTACGGCGGTGCGCAGCTGCCCCATGATCGCGGCGGAGGTCAGTCCGTGTCCCATGACGTCGCCGACCACGAGCGCGAGCCTGCCGCCCGGAAGGGGAATCGCGTCGAACCAGTCGCCGCCGACCCGGACGGCTTCGTTCGCCGGGACGTAGCGGTAGCAGATCTGGGCGCCCGCCACGACGGGGGGCGCGTCGGGCAGCATGGTCTGCTGCAGTTCGGCGGCGGCCCGGGCCTCGCGCAGGTAGAGCCGGCCGTTGTCGACGCAGACGGCGGCGCGGCGGCACAGCTCCTCGACCATGGTCACGTCGGGCTCGTCGAACGATGGCCGGTCCGGTCTGCGCAGCAGCGCGATGTAGCCCAGCACGGTGCCGCGCGCGATGAGCGGAGCGACGAGGAGTGCCCGCCCCTCGAGGAGGGGCCGCAGGTCGCGGTCGCCGAACCGGGCGGAGATGCGGCGGCCGAGCCGTTCGCTGACGCGGGGGATGTTGACGCTGCGCCCGGTCGTCAGACTCTGCGTGTACGGGGTGGCCGACGGCAGCCGCAGCGTCTCCCCCAGCGGCATCACGTCGTCCCAGCGGTCGTGCTCGTCGTCGTGGCTGACGGCCACGCGCACGGCGCTGGGTGACTCGTCCGGCGTCAGGGGCGGCAGCTCCTGGACGGAGACGACGGACTCGAGCAGCTCGACGTCGGCGAAGTCGGCGAACCGCGGCACCAGGGCCTCGCAGAGCGCCGCCGCGGTCTGCACGGGGTCGAGGGTGTCGACGATGCGCGCGCCCGCGTCATTGAGGAAGTCAAGGCGCTCCTTGGCGGCGGCCTGCTCCAGCGAGCCGGCGGGGCGCGGTTCGGGGTGCGGGATGTCCGCGGCCCGTATCCGTTTCCCCGGGCGTGGCGGTGCTCCCCAGTAGGCCGCGAACGGCAGCCGCGCGGTGACGCTGACGTTGACCGCCGGGTAGCCTCGCGCCAGCACCTGCCCGACGATCGGCGCGGCCGCGTCGGGCTGGATGAGCTGCAGCATCTCGGTCAGGCGCCGGCTGAGCATGGCGGTGTCGGCGCCGGAGGCCGGCAGCAGCGTGGGCTCGACGCGCAGCACCCGCACGCCGCTCGCCCCGGTCAGCGGGGTCTGGGACGGAGCCGCCACCAGGGCGTCGCCGAGCGCGAGACCCGGCCCCTCGTCGCGCAGCCGGTGGGCGTCCGCGGCGATCGCGAGCACCCGGGCCCGATCGGGCCCGGTCAGCGGGTACACCCACCAGGCGACCTCGCGCAGCTGGCCGTCGTCGACGCGCGGGACCAGGCACACGCCGGCCCAGACGTGCCGGATGGTGCGCCCGCCGGGCTCGAAGGCCTCCCGATGCTCCTGGGGCAGCCGCAGGAGCGTACGCAGGGGACGGCCGACCGCCTCGTCGTGCGTCACCCCGAAGATGTCGGCGGCCACGCGGTTCCAGTGGCTGATCCGGCCGAGGTCGTTGAGAATGATCACGGCCATCGGAGCGACCCCGAGCAGCTGCTCGTCCAGCAGCCGGGGTGAGCCCGCCGCGGCGCTGCGCGCGCCCGGGTGTACACGAGTGACCACCAAGGACACCTCCCAAGCGGGCATCCTGCACGGCCCCCCGGACCCGCTGTGAGGATGACGCTACATCCCGTGAGCCACGCGCGCTGAGTTTCGTTCGGATTGCGGTGACGGCGGGATCGCAGCTGAGACGCAACACGCCTCTTCGCCCAGCCGGACACGATGGCCGAGATCGCGCGGCTGCCACCGGATCCGGGCGAGTACGCCCGCGAGGTCGTACACACCGTCCTGCGGGACATCTCTGACGCCCTGGCCCGCACGGTGACCGGAACAGGCCGACGGGTCCGCCATGAGGCATCTCCTGGGCTGATCGCCTACACGGCGTGACCACGCTGCGGGTCGTCGGCCGCGTGGCCACGCCGGGCGCCCCCCTATGTCTGCCCTGGTCGCAGGCGTGCCGCCGCTCCGCGTTACCCTGTAGATATAACCGAAGTCAGTACAGTCTGTGACGAAAGCCACTTCACAACGTGGCATGTTTGCGTTACGATATTGGTCGCGGTAAGCGCCGTGGCATGAAACGCGTGAGACCGTCTGCGCCCACCAGCCCGCCCTCTTGGCCCCTGGTCGGCGACCATGTCCGTTTTCCTTTTGGGCGACGAAGCCGAAAGCTGCACGGAAGATCCTTCCGTGCCCGGAGTCATGACCCGGCCCCGCTTCCCGGGGAGCCCGACCCCTGCGTTGACGGGGTCGGAGGTCTCTGCCCACGTCAGCACCCTACGGAGCGAAGATGACGACTCTGGCCCCTCCCGCGCGCCGCCAAGACGACGAGCGCTACGAACGTGACGTCATGCCGCTCGTCGACCCGCTGTACGCCAGTGCGGTGCGGATGACGCGCAACCCCACCGACGCCGAGGACCTCGTGCAGGAAACCCTGGCGAAAGCCTATGTGAACTTCCATCAGTTCCAGGAAGGCACGAACCTCAAGGCCTGGATGCACCGCATCCTCACCAACAACTTCATCAACACCTACCGTAAGAAGCAGCGCGAGCCTCAGCGTGCCGCCACCGAGGAGATCGAGGACTGGCAGCTCGCCCGCGCCGAATCCCACACCTCCACCGGACTGCGCTCGGCCGAGCACGAGGCACTCGACCGGCTCCCGGACTCCGACGTGGTCAGGGCGCTGCGCGCACTCGCCCCCGAGTTCCGCACCGCGGTCTACCTCGCCGACATCGAGGGATACCCCTACAAGGACATCGCCGCCATGATGGGCACCCCCATCGGCACAGTGATGTCCCGGCTGCACCGCGGCCGCCGCCACCTGCGCGAACAGCTGCAGGCATACGCCCCGCGCGTGCCCGTGGCCCGCGCCGCGTAGACCCGGCCGGCGTCCGCGCCACCGCCTTGCCCGCCCGGCAGGACTCTCACCGTGAGATCGGCGGTCAGGGAACCTGGCCGTGAAGATAGCCCGTGAGCTGCTCGTAGCGCTGCCAGGCGTCCTGCTGCCGCCCGTCGCCGAGCGTGTACCACGCCGTCGGCGACCGGGCCTCACCGATCTGCTGGGCCGGGATCCCGGGCGGCCCCGGGGCCGAACCGCTCACGGCCATGCCGATCGGAGCGGCCGGCCCGACCCAGCGCGGACCGGTGGTGAGGTCGGCGCGGCCCGGGCTGAGCTGGGCGAAGAACGACATCACTGAGTAGTCCGCGGCAAGCGCTCCGGCGATCGTGGGCAGCGCCGTCACGGGAGCCCCGTGCGAATCGGTGTAGCCGATCACCAGCGTGACCGCCTCCTCCACGGCATCGTCCACCTGGGACAGCAGTATGGTCCCGACCGCCGGCCGCCCGTCGCCGGCGCCCACGACCGTCAGCCACGTCGCAGCGGACGCGCGCGAGCCGAACAGCTCATCCAGGTCTTCGAGCTCCCACAGCCCGGTCGCCGGCTCGGCGGTCCCCCAGCCACCCGGCGGCTCGCCGGTCAGGGACCTGCACATCTGCTCCGCCGCCCCTCCGATCGCCGTGTCCGGCATGTGCCGTACGCGGAAGGTCACGGTCAACTGGGCGCCCACCGGCTCGGACGGCGGCATCGTGTAGGCCGGCGCGTACGTCCGCGCCTCGGGCTCGACGACGAACGCCCCGCCGTCCCAGCGCAGCGGCACACCGGTGAGCCCGTCGTAGTAGCCGCCGTCCGCGCGTACGACCCACCTGCTGTTCGGAGCGGTGAGGACCAGCTTCAGCGGCACCGTGATCCGCGACTCCACAGGCGTCACGAGCTGCAGCCCGCGCCGCGTCTCACTGCACATCCGCAGCCCGTCGGCGAGCCACCTCGTGAACCCCACCACGGGGCGGTCCTGGAGCACCACCATCGCCTTCGGCGTGAGCGCATCGACCGCCGGGTGGCTCACGGCGCCTCCCCGCCCGGGGATCCGGCCCAGACCGCGCCGCCCTGCCAGTGCACGATGTCATCGGCGAACTTGCGGGCGACACGCATGGCGTCCGGCACTCCAGTCGCGACACGTACCTCCACCCACCACGCCGGCAGGCGCACCCGCGCCGCCATCTCCGGGCCCAGCAGCCGCTCGACCTCCCCGGGAACGCGCACCAGCTCCGGAACCTCGACGGAGACCGCCAGCCGCCCCTCGCGGTCGTACAGGTGGAACGCCCCGTCACCGGCCTCGCGCAGCTTGAGCGACTCACCAAAGGCGATCATGCCCTCCACGACCGTCGGAATGTCAGGCTCGTTGCGCACCAATGCGACGACGTCACTGGTCAAGGCCGCTCACCTCCTACTGCCGGTCGGTCTCACACACTCGTGGCCCGGGCGAAGGCCTCCATCGCAACGCGAATCGCCGCCGCCCTGGTCTCCTGGCCGATCCGCGCGGACTCTACCGCCGTTCCGGCGGCCAGGTGCCGGTCGTAGGGCAGGTGAACCACCGGCATCCCGCCCACGCTGAGCATCTGCGCGGCGCGGGTGAGGTCCGCGTCGACGTGCGGGGTGTGCGTCACGAATGCGATGACTGTGCGCGTCAGCAGATGCTGGTAGCCGCTACGCGCCTGCCATTCGAGGGCACCCCTGGCGCTGAGCGCCCCGTCGACCGTGCCCGGCGTCACCATCACCTGGGAATGGGCGTCGGCGAGGATGCCGCGCTGCAGCTCGGGCAGCAGACCGGCGCCGCAGTCGATGACGGCGGCGGCGAAGTATCGGGTCATCCCGCCCGCGGCGGCCTGGAAGGTGGCCAGGTCGAGCTCGCGGGAGATCCGGCCGCCCGCGGTGCCGGACAGCACCCACAGCCCATCGGTGGTGCGCGCGAGGTAACGAGCCGCCTCGTCAAAGGTCCGCGGATGCGTCGAAGCCAGGTCGTGCAGCGATCGCTCCGGCCCGACGCCGAGCCGCAGCGGCAGCGACCCGAGCTCGGAATCGGCGTCCACCGCCAGGACGCGATCCTGGCGGTACTGCGCGATGACGGTGGCGGTGAGCCCGGCCACTGTGGTCTTGCCCGCCCCGCCACGGATGCTGGTGACGGCGATCTGCCGGCACGATGCGACCGGCCGGCCCAGCACGCTCTCCACGTCGGCGGTCATGCGGACCTCATTGGCCGCGGTGGCGCCCACGGCCCGCCGCACGCCACGGGTCATCCGCCGGACGAGCGGATCACCGTACGCGGTGCGCCGTACGAGATCCTGCGGGGCCGGCGGCTGCCCGCCGGGCGCCGGCGGCGCGGGGGCCGACCGGTCCGGCGGCTGCTCGGCATCCCGCTGCCAGGCGCCGCCCTCGGACTGTTCGCAGGCCTCCCGCCACTCCGGCGCTGCCGTGTCCGGTGCCTGCGGCGGGACTTCTCCGTCCCGCGGCGACTGAGCGAGCCGGTCCCAGGATCCCTGCGAGGCCTGGTCCCACGACGCCTGCGAGGCCTGGTCCCAGGCGCCTTCCTGCGAGGCACGATCCGCGGGCGGCTCCTGCAAGGCACGGTCCGCGAGCGGCTCCTGCGCCGTCTGCGGCGAGGGCGCCTCCTGCGGGGGCGCCTCCTGCGGGGGCTGGGGCCACGGCGTCCGCGGAGCCTGGGACGAGGCCGGCTGGACCTGCTCGTCCTGGCCGACGGCCCACAGCCCGGGAGGCTCGGGCGCGGAGTGCACCTGCGCGGAGGGGGGCACCGGATCGGCCGACCACGCGACCGGCCCGGGTACTGCGTGCCCGTCGCGAGAGGACCCGGCATGCCGGTCGCCCCACTGGTCGTACGGAGCCGCCTGTCCGCCGCCGGCCGCCACGACCGGCGGCTGCGCCGGCGGCTCGTCCCACGAGTCAGGGGACATCGACGGCTCGTCCCACGAGTCGGGGGACGCGGGCGCCTGTTCGGGCCGTTGCTCCTCAGCCCAGAGATCACGCTGCTCCGCCATCGGCGGCGGCTCCTGCGTGACCTGGCGCGACGGCGTCTCCTGGCCACCGGTGGCCGACGCGGCCGGCCCGACCGCCGGGGGCGCGGCCGGTCTGCCCGAATCGGGGGTGACCAGCCCGGATGGGGGGATACCGAGCTCAGCGAGCACGGCAGCCTGCCAGTCGTGCTCGGACACCGTGCTCCTCTCGGCGCGCAGCGGGCTGATGGGACGCGATCCTCACGATCCTATCGGCGTCCGCACCCCTCTGGCCTCCCCGAACAGCCCCCCACCATGATTACTCTCCGAAACGGATGCGCTACAGTATGCGACTGAGACTCCGCCGAGACCGGCGGTCTTTTTCGGGGGGAAATACCGACATGCGACGAATACTGGCCACTTCCATCGCCGCCGCCATTCCTGCCGTGCTTCCTATGCACATGGCTGACGCCCGTACCAAGCCGGCGCCTCCGCCCACGGTCGGCGCCCATGCGAAGCCCGGGTCTCCGCGCGGGCACGGCGCGCATGGGATGCACAGCCGACCGGCACCAGCACCGGCGAACGACACGTACGGCAGACCAGACGGCAGACCAGACGGCAGACCAGACCCTCGCGCGAACGACGTGCAGGTCTCCGCCGACGACGACGGCGGCAGCCCGCAGGGCGGGCAGGAGTCGCAGGGCTCACACCAGGCCCATGGCTCGCACGAGTCGCACGAGGGACACCAGGCGCAGGACGCGCAGCAGTCGCACGGCCGGCCGGCGCACCGGTCCGACGCGAACGGCAACGCGAACAACCAACCGCAATCGCGGCCCGGGACAGGCCCCGACACCGGATATTCGATTCCGTCCGACGCGGACGCCGACCCGGCCATTCCACCGGAGGCGGTGTCGGCCCTCAAGGAGGTCGGCCAGACGCCGGACCAGGACATGAACGGGGACCAGGGCGCGAGGCGGATGACCGCCGCGGTGGGCCGTGCCGCCAAACCTGCCGCGGGCACGTCACAGCTCACACTCCGTACCACCGCCGGAACGAACGCCGCCCGCTCCGTGATACTGCGTTGCGATCCTCCCGGTGGCACTCACCCGAAGGCGGCGGATGCGTGCGCGGACGTCGCCAAGTCCCAGGGTGATCTCAAGCAGATGCCCGCCAGCAGCAACCCTCGGGCCTGCTTCATGATCTATGCCCCGGTGACGGTGAGCGCACAGGGCAACTGGCGCGGCCAGCCCCTGCAGTTCACCGCTCAGTTCCCGAACACCTGCGTGATGCGCGACAAGACCGGCTCGGTCTTCGACTTCTAGCCGGTTGCGGCCGGAAGCCCTGAATAAGACCCGCGCGCTGGGGTAGGCGGGTTGGGCGAAGGGAGTCCGCGATGGCGCAGAAAGACGTGAAGGTGCGCGACGTCATGACGCCTGAGCCGGTCACCCTCCCCCTCGACGCTCCGCTGACCGAGGCGGCACGCCTGATGCGCGATGAGGCGATCGGCGGTGTGCTGGTCACTCAGGGCGACCGGCTGTGCGGGTTGCTGACCGACCGCGACATCGTCGTGCGCGCGGTCGCCGAAGGACGGGACCTGACCGGCACGCGCCTCGCCGAGGTCTGCAGTGCGGGCATCGTGACGGTCAGCCCGGACGACGGGGCGGACGCCGCTCTGCGGCTCATGCGTGAACTCGCGATCCGGCGGCTGCCCGTCGTCGAGGACGGCCGGCCGGTGGGCATCGTATCGATCAGGGACCTGAACCCCGACGAGGACGATGCCTCGACTCTCGCCGACTCCGGTCTGGTGCCCCCGACCACGTAGCAGCGGCTACTTTGGAGCACGTGGCGTTCGAACCGCATATCAGCAGCGATCTCGCGGTGGAGATCGCCCGTCTCGGCCTGGTGCACGACGCGTCGGAGACCGCGACGCTGCGACGAGTGACCGAGCTGGCCACCCGTGCCGTCCACGGGTGCGCCGGCGCCACCGGGGTGCGGTGGAGCGCGGGGGACCCGCCTGAGCCACTCGATCAGGTCGGCAGCCATCCCGACCTGGCGTATCTCGTCGAGATCCAATGCGCGCGCCGGTCCGGCCCCATCTTCGACGTGGCCCGCAGCGAGACTCCCCTCTTCTGTGACGACACGCTCGCCGAGACACGCTGGCCCGACTACACGCCCCGAGCGCTGGAGCGCGGAGTGCGGTGCTTCGTGACGACCGTCCACCGGACCGGGCCGGTGATCCTGACGCTGACGATGTACGGCGTCACGCCGGGCGCGCTGGACCGGCCGGAGCTCAACCTGGGCGCCCTGCTCACCGCCCAGGGCGGCGCGGCCGTGTCGAACACCAAGCACTACGAGGACGCTCACCGCACCGCCGTGCAACTGCGGCAGGCCGTCGAGGCGCGTGCCGTCGTCGACCAGGCAAAGGGCGTCTTGATGCACGCGATGGGCTGCGACGCGGACACCGCGTTCGACGAGCTCAAGCGGATCTCGCAGACCCGTCACGTCAAGCTGACCGCGCTCGCCCAGCGGATCGTGGCCGGGCACAGGCCCGATGACGATGATCATCGCAGGTCCGGCCTCCCCCGGCGCTCTGACGGCGATTAGAGTACGAGCAGCCGTCCCACGCCGATCACCCGTCGCGACCCCGCCACGCTGGAGGCATCATCCCCGCCCAGCACGAACCCACGTCTCTCCGGCTCGAGGCCGCCGCGCTGGAGACGCGCGCCGCCGAGCTGCGCAGCGCGGCTCTCCTGCCGGACGCCGACCGCGGCCCGCTCCTGGACGCTGCCCTGGTCGAGCTTGAGCTGGCGGTGACCGCGCTGCGGGCGGACGGGGCCGCTCATGCGTCCGCTCAGGCCAGGACGGCGGCGGCCGACAGCGAGCGCCGGCTGTTGCGCACCGTCTTCCAGGACGCGCCCGTGCCGCTCTTCCTGCTCGAGCGGGACGGCACCGTACGGCGCGTCAACCGTCAGGCGGGTGCGCTCCTGGGTTCGTCGGCGGGCTACCTCACGGGAAAGCCGTTTCCGGTCTTCTGCGATCTGGCGACGCGGGCCACGGTCGGTTCGCACGTGGCCGGGGTGTTCCATTCGGGGCAACGGCGCCGTGCCCGGATACGCCTGCTGTCCAAGCACGGCCCGGTCCAGGCCGACGTGACGTTCGCGCGGGTCTGGGTGAGCGGCGAGCCGGACCCGCTGGTGATCGCGGCGACCGCGCCCTCGACCCGTGAACCGGCCGCCCAGGACCTTCCGCGGGTCGTCACCGCCACCGATGACGCGGTGGCCACGGTCGTGCACCGCATGGACGTCCTCGCCACCGCCACCGGCATGCTGCTGGACGACGGCTCGTTCACGGAGTCAGTCGCGGTACGCCGCTGCGCCCGGCTGCTCGCCGCCGAGCTGGCCGACTGGGTCATCGTCGATCTCGAGCAGGACGACGAGCTGCTGCGCCACGTGGTGATCGGCCCGGACGACCAGCGCAGCGCGGAGGTCGCGCGGTCGCTCCAGGAGGTCCATCCCCTCCCCGGCTCGCTGCCGGCGTCCGTCCACGAGTCCGGCCGGTCGGCGCTGCAGGCTCACATCGACGACCTTGACGCGCTCGGCACCGCGCCGACCGGCCTGCCGGTGTGCGGGCTGATCGAGGCATCGTCGCTCATGTGCGTGCCGCTGGACGACGGCGAGCGGTGCCTCGGCACTCTGACCCTGACCGTCACCGGTGAGCAGGGGCCGTTCGAGCTGATGGACCTCGGCCTCGTCGAGCGGATCGCCCGCAATCTCGCCCTGGTCATCCGGGCCGGTCGGCGCTACCGGCGACGCGCGGTGATCGCCGAGCGGCTGCGGGCGGGCCTGCTGCCACGCGAGCTGCCCGCGATCCCCGGTGCCGAGGTCGCCGGCCGCCATCACCCGGCGACGCACGACACGGGCTTCGGCGGCGACTTCTATGAGGTGTTCCCGACCAGTGCGGGATGGGGCCTCGTCCTCGGCGACGTGTGCGGAAAGGGCGAGGACACCGCCGCGGTGACCGCGACCGCGCGGCACGGCATCCGGCTGCTCGCCCGCTGGAACCCCAAACCCGCCGAGGTCCTGTCCATGGTGAACGAGGCGCTCATCGACGAAGAACGCTTCGTCACCGCCGCCATGGCCTGCGCGGAGCCCCGTACGCAGGGCGTGTCGATGACACTCGGCAGTGCCGGGCACCCGCCCGCCATCCTGATCCGGCGCGACGGCCTCATCCGCACGATGAGCGGTGGTGGCATTCCGCTCGGCCTGTTCGAGGACGACTTCGAGGTCGGGGTCGAGTCGCTCGACCTCGATCCGGGCGACACGCTGTTCCTGTACTCCGACGGCGTGCTCGAGGCGTGCGACCCGGCGCGGGTCCGGTTCGGCCACGAACGGCTCATCGAGACCCTCGCAGCGCACGCCGACCGGCCGGTCGCCGACCTGGCCCAGGCCGTCGAACAGGCGCTACTGGAGTTCTGCGGGGGCGACCTGCGCGACGACGTGTCCATGCTCGTGCTGCGCGTCACCGAGTAGACCGCCACCGTCCGTCCGGCGAAGAATTTTCGATCCTTGGTTTAAGTTGCCACACGACAAGGTAAATTCTTAAGCAGGTAACCGTGCCTAAGACGCAGGCACACCACGGGAGGGCGTTATCCGCCCTCGACTTCCGGAGGGTGTGCATGCGTACTTCCAGTCTCGTCGTCATCGCTGGGCTGACGCACGCCTCTTCCTCCTTCACCGTGCCGGGTTCTCTTCCCGGCTGCGGACGCATGAGCGCATATATCCCCCGTGGCTGTCCCGCCGCCCGTCTCCGTCCCGCTCGACGGGGCACTCCACGGGCCGGGACGACCACGGTCCTCAACCCATACCGCCAACGGGTCCTCCAGGAGTCTGCCCGATGAACATAGCCATGGTCTCCGTGCACGCCAGCCCCCTGAACGCGGAAATGCCGCCGCACGAAAGCCTTTCCACCCACGTCGCCGAACTCGCCCGCGGGCTGGGCCGGAAGGGACATCGCGTCACTGTCTACACGCACGGCGACGGCGCGGGCGACCGGGTGCGGTTCGCCCCAGGTGTGACCGTCGAGCACCTCTCCGCCGGGGACGCGCTGCCGATGTCCGAAGACGACCTGCTGCCGCACATTCCGGAGTTCGCAGAGCAGCTGGCGCGACGCTGGACGGCCAACCGTCCCGACGTGATCCACGCGCACCACTGGATGAGCGGCCTCGCCGTGCTCTCCGGCGCCGACGGCCTCGACATCCCGATCGTGCAGACCTTCCACGAGCTCGCCTCACTCGAGCAGCGGCCCGGGCAGCCCGGATCGGCCGCCCGGATGCGGCTGGAGAAGGCCATCGGACGCAGCGTCCGCGCACTGATCGCCACCACCGAAAGCGAGCAAGCGGGGCTCGTCCAACTCAGGGTGGGCCGACCGCGCATCGCGACGGTGCCCTCCGGGGTGGATCTCGCCAGGTTCAGCCCGCAGGGCCGCCCGGCCCTTCCCCGCAGTGAGGCGCCGCGCCTCCTCACGCTGTCGCGATCGGCCGATTTTGAGGGCGTGGACACAGTGATCGAGGCCCTCGCCCGCATTCCGGACGCCGAGCTCGTCGTGGCCGGCGGCCCGCCGGTCGACGAACTCGGCGGCGACCAGGACATCTACCGGCTGCGGATACTGGCGAAGGAGGCCGGTGTCGCCGAGCGGGTCACCTTCCTCGGCGAGGTGGACCCCGCCGACACGCCCGCCCTGCTGCGCTCGGCGGACCTGACCGTGAGCCTGCCCTCATACGAGGCGTTCGGCCGGGTGCCGGTCGAATCCATGGCCTGTGGGACGCCCGTCGTCGTCTCGGCCGTGGGCGGTCACCTCGACACGGTCATCGACGGGGTGACCGGGATGCACGTGCCGAGCGGGCGGCCCCTGGAGCTGGCCCGCCGCATCCGCGGCCTGCTCGCCGAGCCGACGCACCTCGCCGCCCTCGGGATCGCGGGGGTGGACCGGGTTCAGTCCCGTTACTCCTGGGAACGGATCGCCGACGAGACGCTGAAGGTCTACGAGACCCTGCTCCCCGTCCCGGACGTCCCGGAGACCGCCGATGCGGCGTCAGACGAGCCAGCCGAGCCGTCCAAGCCGGAGCTCGCCGTCGCGAGCTGATCCACCGATCGAACCGCTGTGAGATCTGCGGGGCGAACGCGTTCACCGTCTCAATGACCAGGGCCGTGGCGGTCGCGGCCCGGGGATTCTTCTCCTGGCTCGCGGCCGTCACGGCGACGGGCGTCGTGGTGCTGTGCACGTGGGCGTGGTTCGGCCGGCCGCCGCTGACACGAAGGCACATCGTGCCGCAGGCCGGCTACGGCCCACCCGGCGACGGTCAGTAGGAGCGGCCGAAGAGGATGCGCCTGCCGTACGCGGCGGGCCGGCCACAGCGGAAGCACGTGCCGGTCTCCTCCGGCGCGTCGAGCGGGATGCAGCGGGGCGTCGCGGCCGTGTCGGCCTTGATCTCGTCCTCGCACTCGATGCGGCCGCAGTGGAACACGCGGGCCCAGCCGCCGGCGACCTGGGCCGGGAAGTCGTCCCAGGTGTCGATGGTGGCGGTGTGCTCCTCGCGGTAGCGCTCCGCCCGGTCGTAGAGGAACGCCTGGAAGTCCTCGAGGATGCCGGGGAGCAGCTCGGCCGCGCGGTCGAGCGGCACCTGTTCCTTGCCCTGGTCGCCGAGGCGGCGTGCCAGCGTGACCACACCGCCGTCGAGGTCGCGCGGGCCGAGCTCCAGCCGGACCGGGACGCCGCGCATCTCCCAGTCGTTGAACTTGAAGCCCGGTGACAGCTGCGGCCGGTTGTCGTCGACGTGCACCCGTACGCCGGCCTTCTTCAGCTCGGCCGCCAGCTCGCGCGCGGCCGGGATGGTCCGCTCGGCGGCGTCGCCGCGGCCGATCGGCACGATCACGACCTGGTACGGCGCGATGCGCGGCGGCAGCACGATCCCCTTGTCGTCGCCGTGGGTCATGATGATCCCGCCGATCATGCGGGTGCTCATGCCCCAGGACGTGGTGTGGGCGTGGACGAGCTTGCCTTCTTCGTCCTGGTACTGGATGTCGAAGACCTTGGCGAAGTTGGTGCCGAGGTAGTGCGAGGTGCCGGCCTGCAGGGCGCGGCCGTCGCGCATCATGCCCTCGATCGTGTAGGTGCGCTCGGCGCCGGCGAACCGCTCGCTCGCCGTCTTCTCCCCCGGGACGACCGGCATGGCCGCCAGCTCGCGTGCCACGCCCGCGTAGGCGTCCAGCGCCCACATCGTCTCGCGCATCGCGTCGTCCTCGTCGGCGTGCGCGGTGTGGCCCTCCTGCCAGAGGAACTCGGTGGTCCGCAGGAACATGCGCGGCCGCAGCTCCCAGCGCACGACGTTGGCCCACTGGTTGAGCAGCAACGGCAGGTCGCGGTGCGAGTCGATCCACTTGGCCATGTACTCGCCGATGACGGTCTCGGAGGTGGGCCGCACGACCAGCGGCTCCTCCAGCTCCTTGCCACCGGCGTGCGTGACGACGGCCAGCTCGGGCGAGAAGCCCTCGACATGCTCGGCCTCGCGCTTGAAGTAGGACTCCGGGATGAACATCGGGAAGCAGGCATTGCCGTGCCCTGCCTCCTTGATGCGCCCGTCGAGGTCCGCCTGGAGCAGCTCCCACATGCGGTAGCCGTACGGCCGGATGACCATCGTGCCCCGCACCGGGCCGCGGTCGACGAGCTCGGCCTGGATGACGACCTCGTTGTACCAGGCGGAGAAGTCTTCAGACTGAGGAGTGACACCTTCCCGACTCACGCAGCCGAGGTTACCGGGCCTCGGCACCATGCGTGGACAACCCGCGCATGGAACCCCCCTTACGCCGCCCACATGAGGCGACGGTTTACCGTACAGGCGTGCCAGACGAGTCGCCGCCCGAGCCGGAGAAAGAACCAGCGAAGAAGAAGCGGTCATTCCTGCGCGAGCTGCCCATCCTCATCGGTGTCGCGCTCGTGCTGTCTCTGCTGATCAAAACCTTCCTGGTCCAGGCGTTCTTCATCCCGTCGGAGTCGATGGAGAGGACCCTGCACGGCTGTGCGGGGTGCACCGGCGACCGGATCCTCGTGGAGAAGGTCGGCTACCGGCTCCACAGCCCCGAACCCGGCGACATCGTGGTGTTCCGCGCTCCGCCGTCATGGGAGCCCGAGATGCGGTACACCCAACCGGGGAACCCGGTGCGGCGCGCGCTGGGCTGGGTCGGCGGAGCCTTCGGCCTTCCCCAGCCGAACGAGAAGGACCTGGTCAAACGGGTCATCGCGGTGGGCGGCCAGACCGTCCAGTGCTGCGACGCGCGGGGGCGGGTCCTGGTCGATGGCCGCCCACTCAACGAGCCGTACGTCTTCGAGGACGACCATCGGCCGTTCGCGCCGGTCACCGTTCCGGCCGGAAGGCTGTGGGTCATGGGTGATCACCGATCGGACTCGGCGGACTCCCGCTTCCATCTCGAGGACGGCTACAAGGGCACGGTGTCGGTCGGCAACGTGATCGGCCGGGCCTTCGTGATCATCTGGCCGTTCTCCCGCTGGAACACCCTCGGCAAGCCCTGACCGCGCTCGAATCAGAAGTACTCGCCGCTGAGGTCGCCGGACGGCCACGTATCGACGGCCTCCGCGGCCTCGTGCAGGTCCGGGTCGATGTCGGCGTAGCTCTCGCCGGACGGGTCGTCCCGCTGGTCGAACATGACCGCCCAGGTCAGCCCGTCGAAGCGGCGGACGAGCAGCGTGTACGTGCCGGGCAGGCTCCCGTTGTGCCAGGTGTCGCGGCCCTCGGTGACCGGGCGCACGTGCCAGCCGCAACCGTAGTACGAGCCGTCCGCCCTGACGCCGGCCTCCGGAGGCGCGAAGGCACGGGAGACGGAGTCCTCGGCCAGCACCGTGGTCGCGCCGTCGTAGATCGTCGCGAACCTGGTGAGGTCCACCACCGAGGCCAGCCAGCCGCCGTTGAAGGCGTTGTTCTCGTGGTTGAAGGAGCCGTACGGCCCGGCGACCTGGCTGCCCGACGTGTCCATGACGGTCGTGCCCGTGTACTGCGAGTAGTAGGGCACTTCGCCCGCGGCCTGGACGAGTGTGCGGCCGAGTCGCATCCGCTTGATCGCCAGGGGCGTGAACACCGTGCTCTGCACATGATCGGCGTACGCCGTCCCGGTGACCTTCTCGATGATCTCGCCGAGCAGCAGGTAGCCGTAGTTGCTGTAGGCGTAGGTCGTGCCGGGGGCGTGGTCGAGCCGGCGCGCCGTGACGTACCGGGCGATGTCGTCCCGGCCGATCGGAAGCCGCTTGCCGAGGTCGACCCCGATCGCCGAGTCGTAGAACAGCGGATCGTAGGAGACGTCACGGTCCCAGCCGCCGAGATGCTGCAGCAACCGCAGCACGGTGACGTCCTGCAGCCGGGAGTCGGCCGACGTGCTCAGGCCGAGGAGGTCGGCCACCCGGTCCGTCGGCTGGAGCCTGCCGTCCTGCACGAGCCGGAGCACGACGGTGGCGGTGACCGGCTTGGTGACGCTCGCGGTGCGGAACAGCGAGGTCGGCTGGGTGTTCAGCGTGGTGTCCGCGCTCCACGTGTAGCCGCGCGCCAGCACCAGCCGGCCCTGGCGGGCGACGGCCAGCGAGCCGCAGGTGATGTCGCGCGCCCGCATGAAGCTCTCCATCGTGGAGTCGAAATCACCGAGGCCGGCGAGGCGGCGGCCGGCGACCCGCCAGGCACGGGTCGCGGCGGCCTCGGCGGTGACCGTGGTGGCCTCGGCGGTGACCGGTACGGCGAGGGCCGCCCCGGCGAGCCCCAGGAGCTTGCCGAAGTCACGCCGGGAGAACTGGTCGGCCGTCAACGCCCCTCCAAGAACGCGCGGATACGAGATCATGATGCTCCGCGACGCGCTCGTCGACCGGCCGACGGGCCGTGGCGCGCCGAACGCCTGCGCGCGGCACCGCGAAAATCGGTTGGGGCGCCTGCGGACATGGCCCAGACTGGGCTGACGTGAGCCACGTCGAAGTCGCGCATCTCAGTCACGCCCTCCCGGACGGCCGGGTGTTGCTCGAGGACGTCTCGTTCCGGGTGGCCGACGGCGCGGTCGCCGCGCTGGTCGGGCCGAACGGCGCGGGCAAGACGACCCTGCTGCGGCTGGTGGCCGGCGACCTCGAGCCGCAGAGCGGCTCGGTCGCCCGCAGCGGCGGCCTCGGCGTGATGCGGCAGTTCATCGGCAACATCCGCGACGAGTCCACCGTTCACGAGCTGCTCCTGTCGACGGCTCCGCCGCGGATACGCGACGCGGCCGAGACGCTCGACCGGGCCGAGCTCGCCATGATGGAGCGCGACGACGAACCCACCCAGATGCGGTACGCCAAGGCGCTCACCGACTGGGGCGACGCCGGCGGGTACGACGCCGAGGTGCTCTGGGACGCCTGCTGCGTCGCCGCGCTCGCCACGTCGTACGACCGGACCCGGTGGCGCGAGGTGAAGACGCTGTCCGGCGGCGAGCAGAAACGGCTCGTGCTGGAGGCGCTGTTCCGCGGACCGGACGAGGTGCTGCTGCTCGACGAGCCCGACAACTACCTCGACGTGCCCGGCAAGCTGTGGCTGGAGGAGAAGCTGCGCGAGACGCCGAAGACGGTGTTGCTCGTGTCGCACGACCGCGAGCTGCTGGCCCGCGCGGCACGGCAGATCGTCACCGTCGAGGCCGCGAACGTCTGGGTGCACGGCGGCGGCTTCGCCTCGTACGCGCAGGCGCGGGGCGACCGCAACGAGCGGCTGGAGGAGCTGCGGCGGCGCTGGGACGAGGAGCACGCGAAGCTGAAGGCGCTCGTGCAGATGTTCAAGCAGAAGGCGGCGTACAACTCCGACATGGCCTCCCGCTACCAGGCGGCGCAGACCCGGCTGCGGCGGTTCGAGGAGGCGGGCCCGCCCGAGATCCCGCCGCGCGACCAGCAGCTGAAGATGCGCCTGCGCGGAGGCCGCACCGGCAAACGGGCCGTCATCTGCGAGAACCTCGAGCTACGGTGGTCCACCCCCTCGGCCACGCCCGACCCCTCCCACGGGCTGATGCGGCCGTTCAGCGTGGAGGTCTGGTACGGAGAGCGGGTGGCGGTCCTCGGCTCCAACGGCTCCGGCAAGAGTCACTACCTGCGGCTCATCGCCGGGGAGGACGTCGCGCACACGGGGGTGGCCCGGCTGGGCGCGCGGGTCGTGCCGGGGCTGTTCGCGCAGACTCACTCGCGGCCGGAGCTGCACGGCCGCACGCCGGCCGAGATCCTCATGACCGAGCACGCCCGGCTGCGCAACGAGGCGATGGCCGCGCTGGCCCGATACGAGCTGCAGTACTGCGGCGACCAGCCGTTCGAGACGCTGTCCGGCGGGCAGCAGGCGCGGCTGCAGATCCTGCTGCTGGAGATGAGCGGCTGCACGCTGCTCCTGCTCGACGAACCCACCGACAACCTGGACCTGGCCAGCGCGGAGGCGCTGCAGGAGGGTCTGGAGGCCTATCAGGGCACCGTGCTGGCCGTCACCCACGACCGGTGGTTCGCGCGGTCCTTCGACCGCTTCCTGGTCTTCGGCGGCGACGGGTCGGTCTACGAGTCCGCCGAGCCGGTCTGGGACGAGACCCGCGTCGCCCGCCCGCGCTGACCCGCGCGCGGGCGGCCGCGCCGGCCGGGGCCGCCGCGGGCAGGTCCCACCCGGCTCACTCGGCGCCGGGCGCCGCCAGGTCGAACTCGATCTCCACCGGGTCGGCGAGCTTGAGCGTGCCGAACAGCGCCGAATACGGCTTGATGCCCCAGCGCGACTGGGTAACGGTCGCGCCGCCGGTCACCCGGTCCCCGGTGACCTGGCCGCGGACGGTGACGGGCTGGGGCTCACCCATGATCGTCAGGTCACCCCAGATCGTGAACGACTCCGGCGTGCCGTCGACGTTGGTCGAGCGGAACGTGATCGCTGGATGCTCGGCGGTGTGCAGGATCTTCTCCCGCACCACTTTCTTGATGTCGGCCCGGTCGGAGTCCGACAGCGGCTTGGCGCCGCCAACACCCTCCCTGACCTCGAACGAGTCGACCTCCATCTCGAGGGTCAGGGATGACGCCGCCGGCTCCGCCGGGTCGACGACGGCCTCGCCCGACCATCGGGTGACCTCGATGGTCAGGTCGTGGCCCGCCTTGCGCCCGAGCCCCGTGCGGCCTGTCTTGACCAGGAGCCGCCCGGAGTCCGGTCCCAGCTTGTGCGTGCCTTTGGTGAGCGCCATGGTCGCCACGGTACGCCTCGATGGCGCGGGCGACGACAGCACGCGGGCGATGGGAGCGCCCCCGGCCCCGCCGCGGCGACTCAGTGCTCAGTGCGTACGCCGATGGCGCGGACGACCTCACCGAGGCTCTGGAATTCACGGCCCTCGGGCAGGCCGGAGATCGCGTCGACGACCGAGTCCGGCGCCCTCCGCGTCCGGAGGCGAGCGAGCAGGCGCCCCCGGTCGGCGGGGAACTCGCTCGGCGGCAGATGCCGGGTCAGCTCGGCACGGCGGGCGACGTCAGCGGGCGACATGCCGCGAGGGGCCCCAGGATGTTCCGGCGGAGTACTCCGGCCACCGGACCCGTCCCCCTCCGTGCGTGTGGCTCCGCCACCCCCGATCAGGCTCTCGCTCTCCTTGCGCGGGTGGTCCTCCCGAACCGGACTGTGCTTCTCGCTCTCGCGGTGCATAGACCTCACCTTTCGCGTAGCCCCTCACAGGCGCGCCCCCCGCGCGCTGGCGTTCCGGATCGACCTCCCTCTCGACGGAGCGCCGACGTCACTCGACCTTCCGCCGGACGGTCGCTCCGCGCGACCGTCCCTGTGAGGCGCCGTACCCGAGCCGGGCTGCGGTGAACCCTTACGCCCCTCCCGCACACCTATCCGGCGCTTGGCCACGACATCGGCGAAACGACGGTCCGCACGGGGTCCTCGGCCGTAACCGGCCCGCGCCGTGTGCGGGCTACTGGCTGGTGGCGGCCAGCCGGGCGGGCCCGAAGATCGCGAGGGCGGCCCGCCGCTTGGTGATCGTCACGATGCCGTCCGCGGTGCCGAGCTCGCCGTCGCACGCCAGTCGCAGGGGGCCGTCGCCGCCCGCGAGACGCAGGCTGCCGGCGCGCCAGGTCGTGTAGTCCGGCATCAGGTGGAGGTGCCCGACCAGCAGCGCGGCCACCGCGCGGGACTTGCTGATGTGGCGCTTGGCGCCGATCAGCCGGATGTCGAGCAGGCCGTCGCCGAGATGACCGCGCCAGGTCGGGGCGACACCATGGGAGCCGTACCGGCAGTTGCCGATGAACGCGAACCACACCCGCAACCGGCGGCCGTCGACGTACACCTCGGTCGGCTCGGAGTGCCGCAGCACCAGCACGGCGGCCACCGCGAGCGCGGGCCACTTGCCCAGCCGGCCCTCGAGACGCGTCCGCAGACCGACGAGCTCGGTGTACGCGCCGAAGCTGGCCGTGTTGAGGAAGAGACGGTCGCCCGCGGAGGCCACGTCGACGCGCACGACACCCCCCGAGCAGTACGCCTGGATCGCATCCCGCACGGTCTCCATGCCGAGCGCCCGCGAGAAGTGGTTCAGCGTGCCTCCGGGGATCACCAGCAGCGGCAGGCCGCGCGCGATCGCGACCTCGGCCCCGGCGTTGATCGTGCCGTCGCCGCCGCACACGCCCAGCACGATCGCCCGGTTCGCGGCCTCGGCGAGGGCCTTGCCCAGGTCCTCGGACGCCTCGACGATCTCCGCGGCAGGGAGCTCCGCGCGCAGCGTCGCGGAGACGTCGCCGCCGCCCGCGTCCTGGTTGACCACGACCACGACCCCCGCGCCGTCCGGGGAGATGCCGGCGACCGCCTCGGCCGGCATCGACCATACGGCTCGCGCGGGGCCGGGCCGTGCGGGCCAGATCACGCGTGTGGCGAGCGCGGTCGCCGAGCCGAGCGCCAGGCCGGCCAGCACGTCACCGAGATAGTGCGCTCCGTTGTAGACGCGTGAGAACGCCACCCCGGCGGCCGCCGCCATCACAGGCACGGCGACGGACGCCGGCGCCTCCATCGCCACCGCCGTGGCGAACGCGGCGGCCGAGGCCGAATGCCCGGACGGGAAGGACGGCGAGGTCGGCAGCCGCGACCGCACCCGGACCGAGGGGATCCGGGTGCCGCGGCCCATGCCGAACAGCGTTGACGAGCCGGTCAGGTCGACCAGCGGGCGGGGGCGGCGGAACGCCTGCTTGCCCGCGATGTTCGCGAGCGGGCTGGCCAGGCCCACCGCGAGCGCTCCGCGCAGCGCCGCCCGGCGCAGCCGCGGCTGGCGGGTGACGGCGAGCCCAGCGGCGATCCCGGCCCACAGCAGGGAGTGATCGGCCATCCGGGACAGGCGGGGCAGGACGTATTCGAAGCCGGGCAGCCGCGCGGCCGCCACGGCGTCAAAGGCGCGCTGGTCGAGCCTTGAAAGTCTCTTCACCACGGACATGGGACGGTCTATCCCCCTTCTGACCCGGATCACGCAGAAGATCACATTCTCGTCATGCATCTAACCGAACGTCGATGCGGGACCGCTGTCTGCAATAGGCTCTTCCGCATGAGTCACCCGGAACGGCTCGGAGCCTCGGGTGGCGGACAGACCAACGCGATCGCGGAACGCCCCCAGCTGAACGGGCACCCCTCGCTGGCCGAGTTCGCCACCGGACACGGGCTCAAGAAGAGCGCCGCCCGCCCCCCGCTGGGCTCTTACATCCGTCAGCTCTGGCAGCGTCGCCACTTCATCTGGACGTTCGCCACCGCCAAGAGCGTATCCATGTACACCGAGTCTCGGCTCGGACAACTCTGGCAGGTGTTGACGCCGCTACTCAACGCGGCCGTCTACTACCTGATCTTCGGTCTCCTGCTGGGCCGCAGCGGAGATGTGCACAAGTACATCCCGTACCTGGTCATCGGGGTGTTCTTCTTCTACTTCACCCAGCGATCGATCACCTCGGGCGCCAAGGCGGTCCAGGGGAACATGTCGCTGATCCGGGCGCTCCACTTCCCCCGCGCGACGCTGCCGTTCTCCTACACGATCGTCGAACTGCAGCAGCTCTTCGCGGCCATGAGCGTGCTGTTCGTAATCATGCTGGCGTTCGGCGAGTACCCCACCTGGCACTGGTTGCTGATCATCCCTGTGCTGGTGCTGCTGCTGATGTTCAACATCGGCGTAAGCCTGGTCGTCGCGCGCATCGGCGCGTTCGTGCCCGACCTCAGCCAGCTCCTGCCGTTCATCCTCCGGACCTGGCTCTACTTCTCCGGCATCATGTTCTCGATGTACACCCTCGCCGGGAAGCTCCCGACCTGGGCGACGCGCCTGTTGGACGCCAACCCCGGCTCGGTCTACGTCGAGCTGGCCCGCCGGTCGCTCATGGGCTCCTACCGCAAAGACCTCGCGGCCATGACGACGAAGTATGGAGAAAGGTGCAGCCGGCCCGTCGAACAGGGCCTCGTGGGCAAGGCGCTGAGGAAGGCGACCACGACTCACACCGGTTACTGCAGGCAGCATGAGGCGCTGGTCTCGATGAACCAGACGGTCTGGTACTACGCCATCGGCTGGGCCGTGGTCGCGTTCGTGCTGGGCTTCTGGTACTTCTACCGCGCTGAAGAAAGGTACGGCCGTGGCTGACGCGCTCAAGGAGAAGGACAAGGTGTCCGGTGCACCGGAACAGTCGACCCCGCCGGTGGTGGTCAACTCGGACCGGGAGCCCATCGTCGTCGTCGACGACCTGCACATCGTCTACCGCGTATACGGCGGCAGCGAAGGCAAGGGCAACGCGGTCACCGCCTTTCGACGGGTCCTGCGCAGGGAGAACCGCCCGTCGATGAAGGAGGTGCACGCGATCCGCGGCATGTCCTTCGTCGCCTACCAGGGCGACGCGATCGGCGTGATCGGCAACAACGGCTCGGGCAAGTCGACCCTGCTGCAGGCCATCGCCGGCCTGCTGCCGCCGGACCGCGGTGGCGTCTACACGACGGGCCAGCCGTCGCTGCTCGGCGTGAACGCCGCCCTGATGAACGACCTCACCGGTGAACGGAACATCGTGCTCGGCTGCCTGGCCATGGGCATGTCGCCGGATGAGGTCAAGGAGAAGTACGACGAGATCGTGAAGTTCGCCGGTCTCAAGGAGGGCTTCATCCAGCTGCCCATGCGGGCCTACTCCTCCGGAATGGGCTCGCGGCTGCGGTTCGCCATCGCCGCGTCCAAGTCCCACGACGTGCTGCTCATCGACGAAGCGCTGGCCACCGGTGACGCGAAGTTCCGGCGCAAGAGCGCTGCCAAGATCGACGAACTGCGCGAGGAGGCGGGCGCGGTCTTCCTCGTCGCGCATCAGCTCGACTCGATCAGGGAGATGTGCAACCGCGTCCTCTGGATCGACGAGGGCAAGATGATGATGGACGGTGACCCCGACACGGTCGTGGACGCCTACATCGAGGCCACCAGCAAGTAGTCACCTCGGGTCGGGCACGCGACCGCCCAGCCGCACGTGGCTGTCGGCCGCCGTCCAGAGGTCAGCGAAGTTCTGCCGGTAGGCCGCGCAGACGCCCGCGTCCCGGATGACGAGCATGGTCTCGTCGTTGTGCCGGAGCGCGGGCACCGTGTAGTTCGGGCTGCCCGTTATCACCAGCTGCCGGCGGCGCCCGGAGTAGGTGCCGTCGATCGTGACGTACTTGGAGTGGACGTAGGCCTGTACCGGCTCGCCCGTCTCCGGGTCCAGGTAGCTGTAGTGGCTGCTGACCAGCGGCGGGCCGCCCGGACGTTCGAGGAGCTTCCGGGCGCGGGCGCCGAGGTTCGTGTAGATCACCCGCACGTCGCAGCCCTGGTGCGCGAGCGACCACAGCCGCCGCGCCACGCGGGTGCGGGTCAGCGAGAACGTCGTCACATGAACGGCCGTGCCGCGTGCGCAGCCGACGTGGCCGAGCAGCCCGTACAGGGTGTCGCTGCCGGTCGTCGAACCGGCCCGCGGGAAGGTGTACGCCGTGACGCGGCCGCTCCGGACGACGCGGTAGTAGCCGGCGTGGTGGCGCCGGGCTGCGAGTGCGGAGAAGTATCGCCCGTACGCCCGGTAGAGAGCCGGGTCGCTGATCGTGAAGGCGTTGTTCCAGGCGTTCACGCGGTTGGTCGTGGTCAGGTTGGCGGACGCCTGCACGACGACGTCGGCGGCCGACCCGCTGCGCGAGTACAGAAAGAACTTGTTGTGCATGATCGTGTCGCCGATGCAGCCTTTCACGCAGGCCACCACCCAGGACGACCGTTTGCGGCTGGTGCCGAGTGCCTTCGCGACCCGGCGGTACGCCGCGCTGGAGCGGCTGCTCCCGTCGATGACCAGCTGGACGCGCACGCCCCGCCTCCTCGCGTCGGTCAGGGTCTGCGCGAACGCCGATGAGGTGAACTGGTAGACCGCGATCCGGATCAGCGCACCGCGCGGCGCTCCGGCTGCCAGCTCGTTGACGTGGTGGCCGATCGCGTTCTGCTCCTCCGGCGAGCCTGACGGGATGTTGAAGACCGCCGAAGACGGCGCGGCGCGGCGCGCCGGGGCGGTGCGGGGAGGCGTGCCCGCCGCGCGTACCACCTGTGCGGCCATGGCACCTGGTTCCACACGGGCGTCCGCGAGGGCGGGCGCCGTGCTCGCGATGGCGACGGCACTGACCGTGACGGCGACTCGGCGCATATCGTTTCTCCTCCGTTGCGAGACCCGGACTGGGACGGCCGGCCTGGCACGCGGATGGATCTCGGCCGACTTCGATCACGGACTGTAGCGATTCGGTCACGTACAGCACATCATCAACCCAAGAAACACTGTTGGCTACCCCTGATCGGTGAAGTGCCTCTGGATGAGCGACCAAGGTCGATCTACCTTCGAGGGAGAAGCCGATCGCGAGGAAGGCCCCATGACGGATCAGCGCTCCCCGTTCCGACGCGGCTTCCCGAACGCGGTGGGCCCGGCACCGGCGCGCGCTCCGGACGGCCCGCGCTCCTGCGCGGGCGTGCAGTGGGCGAGGGGGCTGGTCGGGGGTTGAAACCGAGCACGGAGCCGCCGGGCGAGCGGAGCGGGCGGCGATGCGGGGCGAACCGGCCGGCAGCGAGAGGGTGGGGGCGGCCGTGAAGGCCGTCGAGGCCCGCGGCCTCGTCAAGGTGTACCAGGGCGCCCGCAAGGAGCGCGTCCGCGCGCTCGACGGCCTCAACCTGACGATCGGCCACGGTGAGTACCTCGTGCTGCTCGGCCCGTCGGGCTGCGGCAAGACGACGCTGCTGCGCACCATCGCGGGCCTGGAGCAGCCGACCGAGGGCGAGGTCCACATCGGCGGACACCTCGCGAACGGGCTGCCGCCGAGGCTCCGCCGCGTCGCGATGGTGTTCCAGTCCTACGCCCTGTATCCGCACAAGACCGTACGGCACAACATCGAGTTCCCGCTGAAGGCCGAGCACGTGCCGCGGCACATGCGGGAACGCAAGGTCCGCTGGGCGGCCGACCTGCTCGGCATCCCGCACCTGCTCGGCCGCAAGCCCCGGCACCTGTCCGGCGGCGAACGGCAGCGGGTCGCCCTGGCCCGCGCGCTGGTCCGCGAACCGGCCGTGTTCCTACTCGACGAGCCGCTGTCGAACCTGGACGCCAAGCTGCGCGCCACCACCCGGGACGAGCTGAGGCGCTTCCAGCAGGAGATCGGAACCACCACAATCTATGTCACGCACGACCAGGACGAGGCCATGGGGCTGGGCGACCGCGTCGCCGTCCTGGACGCCGGCCGGCTGCGTCAGGTCGGCACCCCGCGCGACATCTACGACGAGCCGGCCGACACGTTCGTCGCCACCTTCGTCGGGTCGCCGCCGATGAACCTGGTGTCGCGCGGGGACCGGCTCGTCGGTTTCCGGCCGGAGCACCTGCTGCCCGCCGAGAACGTCGCGTACGACTCGCGCGTCACGATGCCGCTGCGGATCGACCGGATCGAGTACCTCTCCGGCGACCGGCACGTGTACGGCTCCGTCACCCGGATCGGCCTGGAGACACGGGTGATCGCCCGGCTGCCCGCGACCGTCATCACCCCCCTCACCGTCGGCGAGACGCACGAGTTCGCGGTGCCGGCCGACCGGCTGCGCTTCTTCGACGCCGAGTACGGGACCCGCACGGCGCCCGTCCGGATCGGGGGGTGAGGGGCGTGCCGGCGCGCGGCCGCCCGCGCGCCGGGGAGAAGGCGCGGCTCACGGACCGCGAGGGGTTCCTGGCCTGGGCCTTCCTGCTGCCTTCGGTCGTCTACCTGACGGCGCTGGTCGCGGCGCCGTTCTGCCTGACGGTCGCGTTCGCGTTCTCGGACGCGAACAGCGCCGCTCCGTCGTACCGCTTCGCCGGGCTGCGCAACTTCCGGGCGATCTTCCGCGACGACGTCTTCTGGCGCGCCCTCGGCGACACGCTGGCCCTCACCGGCCTGTCGATGGCGCTGGTCGTGTTCTTCGGCATGATCCTCGCGAACGTCCTACTCGCCGACTTCCGCGGCAAGTGGCCGGTGCGCCTCCTCGTGCTGCTGCCGTGGACGACACCCGTGGCGCTGTCGGCGATCTCCTGGCGGTGGCTGCTCGACTCGGCGTACTCGCCGGTGGACCCCATCCTGCGGGACGCCGGCGTGCTGCACGGCGGCGCGTCGTTGCTCGGGCGGCCGCCTCTGGCGACGGCCTCGGTCGTCGCGGTGCACGTCTGGCGACTGACGCCGCTCGCCGCCGTCATCCTGATGGCCGGGCTGGCCGCCATCCCGCGCGACGTCGGCGAGGCCGCCCGCCTCGACGGAGCGGGCTTTTGGCGGCGCCTGTTCGGCGTCACGATCCCGCTGACGCTGCCGGTGATCGTGGTGGCCGCGGTGTTCGGGGCGGCCGTCACGTTCGCCGACATGGCCGTGGTGCGCGTGCTGACCGGCGGCGGGCCCGGAGCGTCCACCCAGGTGCTGCCCGCGCTGGCGTACCACCGAGGCGTCGAGGACGGCGACATGGGGCAGGGCGCCGCGATCGCGCTGTTCCTGTTCCCGCTGCTGCTCGCCGGGGTGATCGGCGTGCTCCGCGCCGTACGACGCCCGGAGGACGCCAACGACGGCGAAGCGGATGGGGAGGAACCGTGAACGGCGTGGCCGCGCGGACCAGGGCGCGGGAGCTGGACCGGCAGCGCCGGTGGTCCGTGGTACGCCACGTCGTGGCGCGAGCGGCGGTCTACGCCGTGGCGGCGGGCGCGGCGCTGGTGTGCGCGGCGCCCTTCCTGTGGGGTCTGGTCACCGCGTTCGTGCACGACCGCGGCGGCCCGGGCGCGAGCGGCGGGCCGATCAGGACCGGCCGGGCGCCGACGGCGGAACATGTGCGTTTCCTGTTCCGCTCCACGCCGTTCCCGGCGTTCGTGGTGAACACGCTGATCGTCGGCTCCCTCGTCGCGGTCGTCACCCTGGCGCTGGCGCTGCCGGCGGCATATGCGCTGGCCCGGCTCAACCGGTCCTGGGGCACGCCGGCGAGGATGGCGATCCTGCTGGTGTACCTGGTGCCGCCGTCGCTGCTGTTCCTGTCGTTCTCACGGATCGTGGCGACGCTGGGGCTGGCGGACTCCTTCTGGGCGCTGGTCCTGGTCTACCCGACGGTCACCGTGCCGGTGTCGGTCTGGCTGCTCACCGGGTTCCTGAAGGCGGTCCCGGTGGACATCGAGGAGCAGGCGATGGTGGACGGCCACAGCCGCCTCGGCGCGTTCGCGCGGGTGGTCGCGCCGCTCGTGTTCCCGGGGGTCGTGGCGGTCGTCGTGCTGGCGTTCACGCTGTCCGCCGGGGAGTTCGCGTACGCGCTGACGTTCGTGTGGTCGAACGCGCGGATGCCGGTGAGCACCGGGATGCCCGCGCGGCTGGGGAACGGCGACCCGTTGCTGTGGCAGTCGATGCAGGGCGGGGCGGTGTTCGTGGCGGTCCCGCTCGCGATGGCGGCCAACCTCTTCCTGGATCGGTTCGTCGCCGGCGTCACGCCGCACCGCTGAGCCGCAACCGCCGGGGGGCTGGCACAGCGTGCGCGCGTGGCGTCCCGGCGGCGACCTCAGGCGGGTGCCGCGCGCCCCGTCCTGATAGGACTGTAGGAGCGTCCGCGGCCGGCCGCCGGTCCGGCGTGCCGCCGCCGGGCGCTCCAGAACAACCCGCGATCCCAGGAGGTTGCCATGGTGGGCAGGCCGCCGCTTCCCCACGAGTTTCTCCCCAAGGTCGAGCCGTTCACGGTGACCAGCGACGACGTCACGGACGGGGAGCGCCTGTCCGACGCCCAGGTCTTCAATGACTGGGGTTTCAGCGGCGGGAACGTGTCGCCCCACCTCCGCTGGGAGGGTTTCCCGCCAGAGACGAAGAGCTTCGCGGTCACCTGCTATGACCCCGACGCGCCCACTGGGAGCGGCTTCTGGCACTGGGTGCTGTTCGACATTCCGGCGTCGGTCACCGAACTGCCGGCCGGGGCGGGCGGCGGCGACTTCGCGGGCCTGCCGGAGGGCGCGGTGCACGCTCGCAACGACTACGGCAGCAAGGAGTTCGGCGGCGCCGCGCCGCCGCCCGGCGACCCGCACCGGTACGTCTTCACCGTGCACGCCCTCGACACCGACAGTCTCGGCCTGTCCGACGACACCGCGCCGGCCGTCGTCGGCTTCAACATCACGGCCCACACGCTGGGCCGTGCGCAGATCGTGCCGGAGTACGCCAGCTGACCGTGGCTCTCCGACGGCCGGAGGGGGCCCGTGCGTGGGCCCCCTCCGCCGGTGGCGAAGGGGCGACGCACCCGGAAACGTTGCCGGGGCCGCACCCGCACAGGCACGACCCCGGAACCAAGCCCCGCCAGCGCACCCCGCGGGACATGTGACGCACGGACCGCCGACCCCGGCCCCGTTGGTCACGTCCTGGACCCCCGGGGACGCCGGCCGCCGCCACGTCACGGACCGGGCCGCCGTTCACACGGTTTCAGCCCGGGTCACTTCATGATGGTCCGTGCCGCCATCGTTTCGCTTCGAGTCCGCTATCGGTGCGTCCGGTGCGGGGTCAGACCGACGGGTCGGCCGCCACGACGTCGTGCGCGGAGGTGTCCCCACCCATGACGATGCCCTGGAAGGGGAACCGGTCGCCGAAGGCCGGCTTGAGGTCGGTCAGCCACACCGCCTCCGGGTCGTACTTGGCGAAGAACGGCTTGTTCACGAACTCCGGGTCCCGGCACTGGATGAAGTGCAGCACGAAGAGTTTCTCGCCGCCGATCTCGACGACTCCGTCGACGCACACCTTGCCCGGCGTCGCCGACATGGAAGGCCCGCGGACCGTACGGCAGAGCCCGGAGACGTTCTTGTAGGCGTCGCGGAACACCTCGTAGGCGCGCGCCAGCGGCACCGCGAAGTAGTCCTGCGGGCCCGTGTCACGCTCGACGAACATGTAGTAGGGGACCATGCCCATGCGCAGCTGGCGCCGCCACATGGTCTCCCAGGTCTCCGGCGTGTCGTTGATCGTGCGGATCAGCGGCGCCTGCGTGCGGACGATCGCGCCGGTGTCGCGGATGCGGCGGACCGCCTCGGACACCATCGCGGGCTCGAGTTCGCGCGGATGGGTGAAGTGGGCCATGAAGGCGAGGGTCTTGCCCGCCTGGCCGACCCGCTCGAACAGGCGCAGAGTGTCGTCGGCGTCCGGGTCGGTGACCCACCGTTGCGGCCAGTACGCGAGGGCCTTCGTGCCGATCCGGATGGACTCCAGCTGCTCGACCTCGAGCAGCGGCTCGATGTAGCGCCGCAGCACCGGCTCACCCATGATCATGGGGTCGCCGCCGGTGAGGAGGATGCTGGTCACCTCGGGGTGCGCGGACAGATAGCGCTTGAGGCCTTCGATGTCGTCGGCGGCCATCTTGAGATCGGGCTCGCCCACGAACTGCGCCCAGCGGAAGCAGTACGTGCAGTAGGCGTGACAGGTCTGACCCTGCTTCGGGAAGAAGAGCACCGTCTCGTCGTACTTGTGCTGCACGCCCGGCATCGGCTCCTCGCGGAAGCTCGGAATGTTGAGCTGCAGCTGGCCCGCCGGATGCGGGTTGAGCTTCATCCGCACCTGGTGGGCGAGCGCCTCGACCTCCGCCTTGGGCGCCTCGCGGCGCAGCAGTTCGGAGAGGCGCGCGACGTCCTCGGAGGGGAGCATGTCCTCCTGCGGGAAGACGAGCCGGTACATCGGGTCGTCCGGCGCCGCCGACCAGTCGATCAGCTCGTCGAGGACATAGCTGTTCGTACGGAACGGCAGGACCGCGGCAACGGCCCGGGTGCCCAGACGTTGCTCGGCGGTCAACCCGGCGCGTGCGGTCAGCTCGTCCAGGTGCTTCGCCGTGAAGGCGCGAAATCGGCGGCCGGTGGTTCGCACAGCGGCCGACGCCGCGTCGTTGACCAAAGTCACGTTGGTGTTACTCCTTGGAATCGAGGGAAGGCGTGCGCTGCGCCGCACCCGGTCACGGCGTGACCTGCCGGGGCGGGCACTCGCTGTCGGGGTCGTGTCCTCCTTCACAATCGGCCGCGCTGCACGGGGCAGCACGTCACGCTCCCCGCCCCCATTGAACCCTTAACCAAACGTTTCTTACGAATCTGATACCCGCCAGGGCAGTTATCGATACCCAGGGCCGCACTCGCCGAACGCTCAACGTCACAGCGGCCTCAGCAGTGTCGGCTTCGACACGCGGAGAAATTGGTCATCCGCGGCAGCGGACGTACGACATACTGTGCGGGACAGATCCCGCTACGCGACAGAAGTCACTGTCACCCCGCAATGACGCTGGCGCCCCACGAGGAGAGGTCGTGGGCAGACACCGCAAACGGCGCCGGGCGCCGCACCGGATGAGCCGCAGGATCGCGCTGGTCTCGGCCGGTCTGCTCATCCCCCTGACGGGCGGCGCCGTCGTATTCGCCGCCACCACTGACGCTGCTCGGCCTGCCGCACATTCATCCAGATCGCACGGGACATCCCGGCCTCCGGCAGCGGCCGCACACCCCGGTGCGCGCCCGCAGACCGCGACCGTGAGACCGGCCGCCTCCCCGACGCCGGCCGGCCCGGCGCCTGCCACCCAGACCCCCGCGTCCCCGCCCGCCGGACCGCGGATCGGGTTCGCGCCCTACGCCGACGTGCTCGCCTGGCCTCCGCTGGACCTGCCGAAGACCGCCGGCACCACCCACGTCAAGGACTACACCCTGGGATTCGTGGCCGCCGGCGGTGGATGCTCGGCCGCCTGGGGCGGCCTGTCCCCGCTCGACGACCCGTTCGCGGAACGCCGGATCAAGGCCGTGCCGGGAAAGCTGATCGTCTCCTTCGGCGGCCCGCGCGGCACGGAACTCGCGCGAAGCTGCGGCAGCGTCGACGACCTGGCCAAGCAGTACCAGGCCGTGCTCGACGCGACGGACCCCGCCGGGATCGATTTCTTCCTGAACGAGGGCGCGCTGGCCGACGGCGCGTCGGTGGAGCGCCGCACCCAGGCGCTCGCCCGCCTGCAGGGCGAGCACACCGACCTCGGGGTGTCGATCACCCTTCCACTGCACCGGTCCGGCCTGTCGGGTGACGCGCTCGATGTGCTGCACTCCGCGGCCGATGGCGGCCTGCGGGTCTCAACCGTCAACCTCATCCCCGCCGACGGGGATGAGCAGTCCCTCATCTCCTCCGCCACCGCCGCACACGGCCAGCTCCAGCACCTGTACCACCAGAGCGACGCCCAGGTGTGGCAGCGCATGGGCGTCACGCCGGTCATCGGCATCGCCGCCGCCGGCACGGGGTTCCGGCCGGCCGACGCCGAGCAGCTCGTCGCCTGGGCGCAGGCCCGCGGTCTGGGCCGGCTGTCGATGTGGTCGGTCACCCGCGACACGCCCTGCACCCTCAACACCAGCACCGCGAACGACACCTGCAGCGGCCTGGACGAGGACGCCGGCGCGTTCTCAAAGATCTTCCAGCCCTTCTGAAACAGCGGAACATCGCGTTGTACGAGGTCACAGGCTTGAGGTAGTCGACTGCGACCACCCCCGGAGTACTTATGCTGGGACCAGTGGCGGGGGGAGCCGGAGGAACGTGAAAGTGAGCTCGTCCAGGGGTTCGCGCGATCCGGGCACGGTGCCGGCATTCGTGCCGGTGCTGGCCGCCGTCGCGGGGATCACCTACGGCTCATGGATACTGCAGTTCGCCATCAACCCGCAGCTCGACCCGGTGAACGGCTACGTCAGCGAGCTGTCAGCCAGTGACCAGCCGTTTCACTACCTCTTCGCGGCCAGTGACTTCCTCTCCGGCCTTCTGACGATCATCGTCACGGGCGCCGTGCTGGTGCTGCTGCGGCCACGTGGCTGGGCACTGGCCGGCTGGCTGGCCCTGCTGGTCTTCGGCGTGTTCTCGATCGGCGACTCGCTGTTCGCGATGGACTGCGCGCCGAACTCCGACACCACCTGCGCGTTGCGCGAGCGCGCCGGGAAGGTGTCCTTCGCGCACCAGTTCCACACCGTGACGAGCGCATGCGTGGTCACGGCGGGCATCGTCAGCCTTCTCGCGCTCACCATCGCCGCCCGCCGGTTCCGCGGGTGGCCGGTGATCGCCCGCTGGAGCTGGCTGCTCATGGTGGCGGAGACGGCCACGGCCCTGGCGACACTGCCGCTGATGTACTTCGGCGTGCTGCTCGGCGTCATCGAGCGCGTCCAGGTGGCGGTGATCTCGCTGTGGCTGTTCGTCATCGCCGGTGAGCTGTACGCCGGCCGGCGGCACCGGACCCGGCCCTCCGCGCCCGTCAGGCGGACCAAGTCCGTACGGGACAGGACCCCGCGGGCGAAGGCCGCCAGCACGTGAACAGTCGCCTGCCCGGCGAGCTCATCACCCTCGGCGGAGACCGCCTGCACGTCGTGTCCGAAGGGACGGGCGCACCTCCAGTGCTGCTGAGCGCCGGGCTGGGCGGCGCCTGGTTCGACTGGATCCCGGTGGCGGAGCGGCTCCGCGACCGGCACCGGGTGGTCAGCTTCGACCGGCCGGGACTCGGCGGCAGCCCGCCCGCGCGCAGATCCGATGGGCTGCGCGGGGAGGCGGACCGGCTGGCGGCGCTGGCCCGCTGGACGGGTTCCCCGGTGATCATGGTCGCCCATTCGCTCGCCGGGTTCCACGCCGAGGCGTTCGCCCGCCTGCACCCGGGCCTGGTCGGCGGGATGGTCCTCGTCGACCCGAGCGCCGAGCAGGACGATCCCCGGCACGCGAGGCTCCTGACCCGCCTCGCGCCACTGGCCCGCCTCGCCGGCAACGCGGTCGGCCTGGCCGGGATCCCGCGGCTGGCCGGGCCTCGGGTCCGTGGCATGGTCATGCGGATGATCACCGAGCGCGGTGACGTGGCGCCACCGCACTTCGCACGGGCCGTCTACACCCGGGCGCACGTGCTCGGCACCCTGCTCGTCGAGCTGACCGAATACCGGCAGATGGCCGCCGACCTCCTCGCCCTGCGCCGGTCCCGGCCGTTCCCGGACATCCCACTGCGGGTCATCACGGCGCTCGCAGACGTACGCGGCGACGGATGGGAGCGTACCCACGCCACGCTCGCCGCGCTGAGCCCGCGCGGACGCCAGATGGTGCTGGCCGACACGGGGCACATGGTCCACATCGACCGGCCCGACGTGGTCGCCGAGGCGGTGCGGGACCTGTGAAGCACGTCCTGCTGCTCGTCTCGCTGCTCACCCTGCTCGCGTCGCCGGCCTGCACCGACACGGCGCGCAAGGTGTCGGAGAGCTCGCTGCGCAACGCCACCGCCCGCGGCGCGACCGAGGAGATGCGCGGCCTCGGGTACACCATCAGGAAGGGCATGCGGTGCCGGACACTGTCGGCCGACACCATGGCCGTCGTCCGGGTGCGATGCGTGGGCCGTACGACCCGGAATGAACCCGTGCGGGTGGACGGGGTGGCGTCCAACGCGGGCTCGGCTCACCCGACCCAGGAGTTCGTGATCACCGTCGGCGGCCGTGAGGTCGTCCGCACGTCCTGCCTCGGCCAGGGCTGCCGGGACCACGGCCGATGAGCGGGCGGACCGGCGGCAGCGGTACCTTTCGCGGATGCAGCGTCGAACCGCCCGGCGAGGCGACGGCGTGAGCCGGCCCCCGGGCCCCGCCGAGGGCACCCGGATCATGGTGGACGCGATGGGCGGCGACAACGCGCCGGACGAGGTGGTGGCCGGCGCGGTCGCCGCGGCGCGCGAGCACGGCGTCCGCGTCATCCTCGTCGGGCAGGCGCGCCGGATCCGGGAGGCCCTGGCCGCCCAGGAGGCACTCGGCGAGATCCCGATCGTGCACGCCGAGGACGCCCTCACCAAGGACGAGGGCGCCCTGGCGGGCCTGCGCCGGCCGCGCTCGTCGGTGGCGGTCGCCTGCCGCCTGATCCGCCGGGGCCACGCGTCGGCACTGGTGTCGGCCGGATCGACCGGTGGCGTGGTGGCGACGTCACGGCTGCGGCTGCGCGGGCAGCCCGGTGTGATCCGGCCCGCGATCGCCGTGGTCCTGCCGACGCGCCCACGGCCGACCGTGCTGCTCGACGCGGGCGCCACCGCCGACGCCAAGCCGGAGATGCTCGTCCAGTTCGCCACACTCGGCACCGCGTACGCCCGGATCCGGCTGGGCGTCGAGTCGCCCCGCGTCGGGCTGCTGACGATCGGCGAGGAGTCCGGCAAGGGGAACAAGCTGACCCGCCGGGCACATGAGCTGCTGGCGGGTGACATGGAGGGCATCGATTTCGCGGGCAACGTCGAGGGCGGCGACCTGCTGGCCGGCAAGGTCGACGTCGTGGTGACCGACGGCTTCACCGGCAACGTCGCGCTCAAGACGATCGAGGGCACGGTACGTCTGGTGGTCGGCGAGATGCGCGAGGCGGTCACCGCCAGCCGCACCGCCAAGGTCGGCGCGCTGCTGCAGCGACGGCGCCTGCGGCAGCTGCGCGACCGCCTGAACCCCGAGACGTACGGCGGTGGCGTGCTGCTGGGGCTGAACGGGACCGTCGTGATCGCCCACGGCGCGTCACGCGCGGCCGGGATCGCCGCGGCGTGCGTGCTCGCCCGCGACCTGGCCGACGGCCGGATCATCGAGCAGATCGGAGAGGGGATCGTGGCGACCCGCAGCCACTGGTTCATCCGGCGGTCCCACGGCGACTCCGACGCGGAGGAGCCCTGCTGAGCATCGGCCGCGTCCGGCCGGGGGCCGCCATGGATCTCACCACAATCGCGGCCCGGGGGGTTCCGCCGGGCGAGCGCAGCCGGTAAGCAGTACCTACACCCGCGGTATTGGAGGATCTCCTTGGACCGGCCCTACGACGTCGTGCTGTTCGGCGCCACCGGTTTCACCGGCGCGCTCACCGCCGAGTACCTCGCCGCGCACGCTCCCGCGAAGTGGGCCCTCGCCGGACGCGACCCGGCCCGGCTCGAAGCGCTGCGCGACCGGCTCGGCCTGGACGTGCCGCTGCTGCGGGCCGACGTGACCGACCCTGGTTCGCTGCGTGAGGTCGCCTCGTCGGCGCGGGTCGTGATCACGACGGTGGGCCCGTACCTCACGTACGGCGAGCCGCTCGTCGCCGCGTGCGCCGAGGCCGGCACCGACTACGCCGACCTCGCCGGGGAGTCGGAGTTCGTCGACCGGATGTACCTGAAGTACCACGCGCGGGCCATGGAGACCGGGGCGCGGATCGTGCACGCCTGCGGGTTCGACTCGATCCCGCACGACCTGGGCGTGTACTTCACGATCCAGCAGCTCCCCGCGAACGTGCCGCTGCGGGTGCGGGGGTACGTCCGGGCGAACGCCGCGTTCTCCGGTGGCACCTTCCACTCCGCGATCACCGCGATGTCGCGCGGGGGGGAGGCCATGAGCGCGCACCGGGAGCGCCGGAAGGCCGAGCCGCCCCTGGAGGGCCGCCGCGCGCGTGCGGTGCCCGGCCGCCCGCACCGCCGGTCCGGCCTGGGTGCCTGGGCGTTGCCGCTGCCGACCATCGACCCCGACGTCGTACGCCGTTCGGCCGCGGCCCTCGACGCGTACGGGCCGGACTTCTCCTACAGCCACTACGTGGCGGTGAGGCGGCTGCCGACGGCCGTGGCCCTGGCCGCCGGGACGACCGGCGTGGTCGCGGCGGCCCAGCTCTCCCCCGTACGCGACTGGCTGCTCGGCCGGATCAAGCCCGGGGACGGCCCGTCGGCGGAGAAGCGCGCCAAGAGCTGGTTCAGCGTCCACTTCGCCGGCGAGGGCGGCGGCCGGAAGGTCGTCACGAAGGTCTCCGGCGGCGACCCCGGCTACGACGAGACCGCCAAGATGCTCGCCGAGTCGGCGCTCTCCCTGGCCTACGACGACCTGCCGAAGACCGCCGGCCAGGTCACCACCGCCGAGGCGATGGGCGACGCGCTGCTCGCCCGCCTGCGGCGCGCCGGGATCACCTTCACCGTCGTGGGCGCGGCCGGCTGAGCGGAAAATCGGGACGGGTCGCTCCGCTTCCGCCGATAGGCTTGAGGGACTCCGCAGCGTGAGCTGCCGAAAGCCGTACTCACGAGGATTCTCATGCCCGACCCGCAACACGTTCTCGCCTCCCGCGTCCAGGCCGCCCTCGGGGCCGCCTTCGGAGAGCCCGACGCCGATCCGGTGATCCGACCGTCGCAGTTCGCCGACTTCCAGGCCAACGTGGCGTTGCCACTGGCCAAGAAGCTGGGCCGCAAGCCTCGCGACATCGCGGCCGAGATCGTGGAGCACCTCGACGTCTCGGACATGTGCGAGGAGGTCGAGATCAGCGGTCCCGGCTTCATCAACCTGACCCTGAAGAGCGAGTGGATCGCCGGGCGGGCGCAGGCCATGCACGGCGACGACCGGCTGTCCGTCGAGCCGGCCGAGGCCCCGCGGACCACGGTCGTGGAGTACTCCTCGCCCAACGTGGCCAAGGAGATGCACGTCGGGCACCTGCGGACGACGAACGTGGGCGACGCGGTCGCGCGGGTGCTGGAGTTCCTCGGGCACCACGTCGTACGCGACAACCACCTCGGTGACTGGGGCACGCAGTACGGCATGCTCATCGAGCACCTGCTCGACGTCGGCGAGGAGTCCGACGAAGGGCTGCTGCTCGAAACCGACCCGAACGCCTTCTACCAGGCGGCGCGCGCCAGGTTCGACTCCGATGAGAAGTTCACCGAGCGGGCGCGGCGGCGGCTGGTGAGCCTGCAGGCCGGCGACCCGGAGACGATGCGGCACTGGCAGCGGCTCGTCGACCTGTCCAAGGTCTACCTTCACATGATCTACGGGCGGCTCGGGGTCACGCTCACCGACGACGACATCCGCGGTGAGAGCTTCTACAACGACATGCTCGCCGACACCGCCGACGAGCTCGCCGCGCGCGGCATCGCGACCATCAGCGAGGGCGCGCTGTGCGCGTTCCCGCCCGGGTTCACCGGCCGCGACGGCGACCCGCTCCCGGTGATCATCCGCAAGAGCGACGGCGGCTACAACTACTCCACCTCCGACCTGGCGACAATCCGCTACCGGGTCGACAAGCTGACCGCCGACCGCATGATCTACATGGTCGGTTCGCAGCAGGCGCTGCACTTCCAGATGGTGTTCGCGGTGGCGCGGATGGCGGGCTGGCTGCCAGAGCACGTCGTCGCTGAGCACGCCCAGATCGGCAGCGTCCTCGGCTCGGACGGCAAGATCTTCCGAACCCGCAGCGGAAAGTCGATCAAGCTGACGGAGCTGCTGGACGAGGCCGTCGAGCGGGCCGGCGCGGCGTTCGACGACGTCCCGCACGACGAGCCGTTCGACGAGGTGACCCGGCGGCAGGTGGTCGAGGCGGTCGGCATCGGCGCGGTCAAGTACGCCGACCTGTCCGTGGCGCGCGACAGCGAGTACGTCTTCGACTTCGACCGGATGATCTCCTTCCGCGGCAACACCGGGCCGTACCTCCAGTACGCCACGGCCCGGATCCACTCGATCTTCCGCAAGGGCGGCACCGCCCCCGAGCAGGCCGCCGGGCCGATCACGCTCGGCCACGACGCCGAACGCGCCCTGGCGCTCCACCTGCTGGGCTTCGGCGGTGCCCTGGAGGTCGCCGCACAGGCCACCGAGCCGCACCGGCTGTGCGCGTACCTGTTCGACCTCGCCTCGGCGTACACCACGTTCTA
>JAOPYL010000323.1 GCA_025964625.1 Actinoallomurus sp.
TGCGGATCTTTCAGGCACTGGCCGTACCCGGACTGCTCCAGACCGCCGACTACGCCCGAGCGATCATCACCCGCAGCGGGCCGCTGGATCTGGATGAAGAGGAGGTCGAACGCCGCGTCCGGTTACGGACGGAACGTCAGGCCGTCCTCGCCGACGAAGGCGGACTCGAACTTTGGGTAGTGCTCGACGAGGCCGCCCTGCGACGAATGATCGGCGGGCCGAATGTCATGCGTGAGCAACTTCTACACCTCGCCGAGGAGGCACGACGCCCGCACGTCACGGTTCAGGTGATCCCGCACGACGCCGGACCGCATGCATCTCTTGCGGGATCCATCGGGATCTACTCCTTTCCCGAGCTCCGAGATCGTGATGTGGCGTTCGTCGAGACGCTTGCGGGCCATCTCTTCCTTGAGCGCGAGGCCGACATCCGAACGGCTACCATCGGGTTCGATCACCTTCGCGCGAAGGCGCTCGGCGCCGCCGACTCCGTCGACCTGATCGTCGCCGTCGCGGAGTCGTACTCGTAAGCGAGAGAGGCCACGCATGGCAACTGCCGTCCTCAGCACCAACGACGTCATGTGGCGGAAGAGCCTCCGCAGCCAGACACAAGGCGATCAGTGCGTCGAAGTGGCGATCACAACGATCGGCGCGTCCGAATTCGCTCCCAGGGTTCCCAAGCCGAGCCGGTCAGCCGAGTAGAAGGCCCCGCCCTCAGCCGGTGGAAGCGATCTCGCCGGTGATGAGGACCTCCAGCGTTCTCGGACCGTGGACGCCCTCGACGCGGTTCAGTTCGATGTCGCTCGTTGCCGACGGGCCGCTGATCCAGGTCAACGGGCGGGCCGGGTCCAAACGCTCCAACGCCTCGGGCACCGTGCGGACGATCTGGTCTCTCCGTACGACGCACAGGTGGTAGTCGGGCACGAGGGTCAACGCGCGGCGGCCCTGGTCGGGGCCGGCGTCGAGGACGATGGTGCCGGTCTCGGCGATCACGACGGCGCAGCCGGTGACGACGCCGTCCAGGGCGTCCAGTTCGGCGGGCCGCAGTGGCGGGTCGTCGCGTACGGCTTCCGCCTCGCCGAGCCACTCGGCGGGGATGCCGGACGGGGCGGCGATCCGGCGCGCTCCATGCCGCACGAGCGCCTCGGCCACGGCGGCGGCCACCTCGGGGGCCTCATGGACGGTGGCCTTGTAGTCGACGAGCCGGTCCACCAGGAGTTCGACGACGTCCGGGCCGGAGCGTGTCCGCTCGTAGTCCCGGGGCACCGGGAAATCCTCGGGATCCTCCGTGCGGGGCACGTCCGCCAGCGCCGAGCGCACCCGGGCCAGGATCTGATCACGCGAGCTCATCGTTCCGCCCACCAGTCACGGAACGACTGCTTCGGCGGCACCGGCACGTCCCGCGTGTCGGACCAGGCGGACAGCGGGCCGGGCAGCCGCCTGGGCGTCCAGCGTCGCAGCCGGCCGGCGGAGCGCTGGGCCAGCGACAGCCACCGCGGGGAGTCCAGGACCCGCCGGGCGGCGCCCATCGCCAGCCGCTCTCCGCGATGCCCCCTGGCGACCACCTTGGACCGCAGGTCGAGCAGCACCTCGGGGATGTTGATGGCCACCGGGCAGACCTCGTAGCAGGCGCCGCAGAGGGTCGAGGCGTACGGCAATGACTCCTCCAGCGGGCCGACGAGGCCCCGCAGCTGCGGTGTCAGGATCGCGCCGATCGGGCCTGGATAGACCGAACCGTACGAATGGCCGCCCGCGCGTTCGTACACGGGGCAGACGTTCAGGCAGGCCGAGCAGCGGATGCAGCGGAGCGCCTGCCGTCCGACCTCGTCCGACAGCACGGAGGTCCGCCCGTTGTCGAGCAGCACGAGATGGAACGTCTGGCCCTCGGTCGCTCCGGTCCACATCGAGGTGTACGGGTTCATCCGCTCGCCGGTCGACGAGCGGGGCAACAGCTGCATGAAGACTTCCAGATCAGCCCATGTAGGCACGAGCTTTTCGATGCCCACCACCGAGATGAGCGTCTCCGGCAGGGTGAGGCACATCCGCCCGTTGCCCTCGGACTCCAGCACCACGAGTGTGCCGGTCTCGGCGACCGCGAAGTTGGCGCCCGAGATGCCCACGCGGGCGGACAGGAAGCGTTCGCGTAGGTGCAGGCGGGCCGCCTCGGCGAGGGCGCGGGGGTCGTCCTTCAGGTCGGCGGGCGCGGGGCGGCCCCAGGACGCCATGTGCTTCAGGAAGATCTCACGGATCTCCGAGCGGTTGCGATGGATCGCCGGAACGAGGATGTGGGACGGCCAGTCGTCGCCGAGCTGCACGATCAGCTCGGCCAGGTCGGTCTCGTACGCGCGGATGCCGGCCGAGGCCAGCGCGGCGTTCAGGTCGATCTCCTGGGTGGCCATCGACTTGACCTTGACGACCTCGGTCTCACCGGTGGCCTTCACGAGGTCGACGACGATCCGGTTCGCCTCCTCGGCGTCTCCGGCCCAGTGCACCTGGCCGCCGGCCGCCACCACGGCCGCCTCCAGCCGCTCCAGGTAGACGTCGAGGTGCCGCAGTGTGCGGTCCTTGACCGCGGCCCCCGCCTCGCGCAGCGCCGCCCAGTCCGGCTGCTCCCCGACGACGGCGGCGCGCTTCGCGCGGATCGTGTGCGTGGCCTTGCGCAGGTTGTGTCGCAGCTGCGCGTCGGAGACCGCCGACGACGACGCCTCCGGGAACGCCGGCATCCCGACGAACGTACCGCTCATGAGGGATCCTCCTCCGTGGAGGCGAGGATTTCCGCCAGGTGCATGACGCGCACGCCCGTACGCTGCCGCGACAGCGCCCCGCCGATGTGCATCAGGCAGGAGTTGTCGGCGGCGCACAGCACCTCGGCGCCGGTGTCGAGGACGCCCCGCACCTTGTCGGCGCACATCGCGGCCGAGACGGCGGTGTTCTTCAGCGAGAACGTGCCGCCGAAGCCGCAGCACTCCTCCGCGCCGCCCAGCGGCACCAGCGTCAGCCCGCGCACGGCCGACAGCAGGTCCAGCGGCCGTGACCCGACCTTCAGCGAGCGCAGGGAGTGACAGGTCGGGTGGTAGGTCACCGTGTGCGGGAAGTACGCGCCGACGTCGGTCACGCCGAGGACGTCGACGAGGAACTCCGACAGCTCGAAGACCCCGCCGGGCGGCGTGACGCCCAGCGACGGATACCACTCCCGGACCATCGCCGCACACGATCCGGACGGCACCACCACCGCGTCATGGCCGCCGAAGGCCGTGACGAAGCGCCTGGCCAGCGGCAGTGCGTCGGCGCGGTAGCCGGTGTTGAAGTGCATCTGACCGCAGCAGGTCTGCTCCATCGGGAAGTCGACGGTGCAGCCGAGCCGCTCCAGCAGGCGGACGACCGCCTTCCCCGTGCCGGGGAAGAGCGTGTCGTTCACGCAGGTGACGAAAAGGGCGACACGCATGATGTCAACTTAGCCGGTACACGGACCGGGCCGTCTCACCGAAGACGGCCTCCCGGTCGCCGGGCGACAGCGCCTCCTCGGCGGCCGCGAGGACCTCGTCGTACGACGCCGCGAGCGTGCAGACCGGCCAGTCGGAGCCGTACATCACCCGGCCGGGGCCGAAGGAGGACAGCACGTGCCGCGCGTACGGCAGGAGGTCGGCCGGCTTCCATTCCGTGGCGGCCTCGGTGACCAGGCCGGACAGCTTCACGGTGACATTGGGCAGCGCGGCCAGAACAGTGATCCACGTCGCCCACGGCTCCCACATCCCGCCCGCGATGCCGGGTTTCCCGGCGTGGTCGAGCACGAAAGTCATCTCGGGCAGCCGGCGCACGACGTCGAGCGCGGCGTCCGCCTGAGGCTGTTTGACCAGAAGGTCGTACACCAGTCCGGCCTTTCCTACCGCCGCGATGCCGCAGACCGCCTCTGGCCGCAGCAGCCACCGCGGGTCGGGTTCGTCCTGGACCTGGTGGCGGATGCCGACGAGCGGCCCCTCCGACCGCAGCGCGGCGAGCCGGTCGGCCACGTCCGTCGCGGTGAGATCCACCCAGCCGACCACGCCCTGGATCGGCCCCGGCTCGCCCGCCGCGCGCAGCAGGTCGTACGTCTCGCCGGGGTCGTGGAGTGCCTGCACGACGACCGAGGCGATCACGCCGGTCGCCGCCGAGGCGTACCGGCCGACGTCGAACCGGCCACGGATCGGGTCCGCCCACGAGCCGTCCATCCAGGCGTAGTCGCGGACGCCGGTGTCCCAGAGGTGGTGGTGCGCGTCGACCAGCGTCTGCCCGCCCTCACTCACAGCTCCTCCCACAGGGCCTCGGGAATGTCCAGCTCGAGCAGGTCCGCGTTGTCGTCCACCTCGGCGGGTGTTCGGCAGCCGGCGAGCACGCTCGCCACGGCCGGATGCCGGAGCGGGAACCGCAGGGCCGCGGCGCGCAGCGGCACACCATGGCGCGCGCAGACCTCCTCGAGCCGGGCGACGCGCGTCCGCAGCTCCGGCGGGGCGGGCTCGTAGTTGTACGTGGTGCCGCCGGCGAGCAGCCCGGAGTTGTACACGCCGCCGACCACCACCGAGGTGCCACGGCGGGCGCTGGCGGGCAGCAGGTCGTCCAGCGCCGATCGGTCCAGGAGGGTGTACCGGCCGGCACAGAGCACCACGTCGAGGTCGAGGCGTTCGACGAACCGGGTCAGCATGGCGGTCTGGTTCATGCCGGCGCCGATCGCCCCGACAACCCCCTCGTCGCGGAGCGCGGACAGCGCCGGATACGCGCTCTCGTAGACCTCCGCCTCGTGGTCGTCGGGATCGTGCAGGTAGACGATGTCCACGCGGTCGGTCCCCAGGCGCTCCAGGGACTCCGACAGCGACCGGAGGATGCCCTCGGCGGTCCAGTCCCAGGCGCGTCGATACGGCGGCGGGTCGGCGAACCCCTCCGGCTCGGGCGGCTCGCCCGGCTGCAGCGGGACGAGCAACCGCCCGACCTTGGTGGAGACCACGCAGTCGGCGGTCAGGGCGGTGCCAAGGCGTCTCTCTCCACGGCCGGCGCCATAGTGGGGAGCGGTGTCGAAGTAGCGGATCCCGCGGTCCAGGGCCCGCCGTACGGCCGCGGCGGCGTCCGCGTCCGAGACGGGGTCGTACAGGCCGCCGATGACGGCGCCGCCGAACGCGAGCGTGGTCACCTGGACCGGGGAGCTTCCGAGTCTGCGGAGTTCCATGTCTAGTCCTGTGCCCGTCCCGAGGTGATCCGGCTGATGATCAACGCGACCAGGATGATCGCGCCGTTGAGCGCCCCGATCCACTGGGCCGGGACGCCGGCCAGCGTGAGCACGTTCTGGATCATGTAGAGCAGCAGGATGCCGGTGAAGGCGCCGAAGACCGTGCCGCGCCCACCGTTGAGGGAGACTCCTCCGATCACCGCCGCCGCGAACACGGTGAAGATCGCACCGTTGCCCTGGCTGGCGGCGACGGAGGCCAGACGGCCCGTCAGCAGCAGGCCGCCGAGGGCGGCCAGCACGCTTCCGATGACGAGGGTCGTCCACAGCATGCGGTCCACCCGGATGCCCGCTGCCCGTGCCGCGTCGGGGTTGCCGCCGATGGCGTACAGCGACCGCCCGAAGCGGGTGTAGCCCGTCACCACGATCGCCGCCGCGTACAGGACCAGGCAGATCCAGATGGAGGCGGGCAGTCCCAGCCAGACGGCGTTGCCGAGATAGATCATAGAGTCCGGCAGGTTGAAGAAGGTCTTGCCGCCGCTGATCCCGGTCAGCAGGCCGCGCAGCACGATCAGCATGCCGAGCGTGACGATGAAGCCGTTGAGCCGGAACCGTACGATCAGCAGGCCGTTGACCCAGCCGATGACGAGACCGACCACGAGCGTCAGCGGGATGGACCAGGCACCGGACAGCCAGCCCACGCCGTTCGTGATGCCGGGCGCCAGCACGAGCCAGGCGGCCACTCCGGGCGCGAGGCCGAACGTCGACTCCAGCGACAGGTCCATCCGCCCGCAGACCAGTACGAGCGCCTCGGCCAGTACCAGCAGCGAGATCTCCGACTGCTGCTGCAGGACGTTGACCAGGTTGTCCCAGTGCAGGAACACCGGGTTGACCAGATAGCCGACGATCGCGATCACGATGATCGCGGGCACCAGCGCCAGGTCGCGCAGGCGTGCCAGCCGGGGCGCGGCGATCCGGCGCCCGCCAGGCGCGGCCACGGCCGTATGAGTCTCAGTCACGGATGCCCTCCATCGCGGCGATCAGGTCGTGGTCGTGCCAGCCCTGCGGCATCTCGATGACGACCTCACCCTTGAACAGGACGATCACCCGGTCGCAGGGGCGCAGGTCGTCGACGTCGTCGGAGATGATCAGTACTCCGGCGCCGTCGCCGGCCGCCGCGGACGCGGTGGCGAGCAGTGTCTCCTTGGCGCGCACATCCACCCCGGCCGTCGGCTGCATCAGCACGAGCGCCTTCGGCCTGTTGGCGAGGGCGCGGGCCATCACGACCTTCTGCTGGTTGCCGCCGGACAGCGCCGACACGGGCTGTTCGGGGCCGGCCGCCTTGATGTCCAGGTTCTCGATGGCCTCGGCGCCCAGCTCGCCGCGCCGCCGCGACCCGACGAACCCGAAGCGGCCCAGCCGCTCCGGGACGGTGAGCGTGGCGTTCTCGGCGATCGACAGCTCGGGCACCAGGCCCTCGCGGTGCCGGTCCTGCGGGACGAACCCGACGCCGGCGCGGAGCGCGGCGGGCACGCTGCCCGGCTTCGGGCGTACGCCCGCGAGCTCGACCGTGCCGCGGGCGGCCCGGCGCAGGCCCACGATGGACTCGCCGACCGCCATCTTCCCTGAGCCGCCGGCCCCGGCCAGCCCGACGACCTCGCCGGGCGCGACCGTCAGCGACACGTCCTCATAGACCCCCGGCAGGCCCAGCCCGGTCACCCGGAGGGCCGGCACCTCCTCACCGGCCGGCGCCGGGCGCTGCGCGCCCAGGTCCATCAGGCCGGTCGCCTCGCCGGTCATCGCCGAGACGAGAGCCGTCTTGTCCAGCTCCGCGACCGGCGAGGTCACGATGTGCCGGGCGTCGCGCAGCACCGTCACGGTGTCGCACACCTCGTACACCTCGTCGAGGTGGTGGCTGATGAACAGGAACGTCACCCCGGACTCGCGCAGGGACCGCATCCGGGCGAACAGCCGCTCGATGGCGTTCCCGTCGAGCTGCGCCGTCGGCTCGTCCAGGACGATGAACCGCGAGCCGTGCGACAGGGCCCGAGCGATCTCCACGAGCTGACGCTGCTCGACGCCGAGCCGCTCGGCCGGCGCCCGGACGTCGACGTCGACCTCCCAGGCGGCCAGCAGCTCCTGCGCGCGGCGGCGCAGCGCCCTCCACGAGATCAGGCCGGAGCCCTGCCTGTTCAGGAACAGGTTCTCGGCGACCGACAGCGAGGGGATGACCGTCGACTTCTGGTAGACGCAGGCGACCTTGGTCCGCCACGCCTCGCGGTCCGCGAGGGCGGGCGCCGGCTCGCCGGCGAACTCCACCGACCCCGAATCCGGGGCCTGCAGGCCGGTGAGGACCGACACGAGCGTCGACTTGCCGGCGCCGTTGCGGCCCACGAGCGCGTGCACGTGCCCGTCGCTCACCTCCAGGGACACCTCGTCCAGCGCGACCGTGACGCCGAACCGCTTACTGACCGTGTGTGCCGCCGCGACCGGCCGGGGGCCGGTCGCGGCGCCGGCGGGAGCGCTCATCGGACCTGGTTGCCCCAGAGCTGCGGGTCGGTGGCCTTCACCGAGCCCGGGTACGTCCCGTCCTTGGTGACCAGGGGCGCGGGCAGCTGGTCCTCGAGCAGGCCCGGCCGGGGCGCGACGATCGTCGAGCCGTGGTCGGTCTTGCCGGGCGCGAACTTCTGCCCCGCCATGGCCGCCTTGATGTAGAAGAGCGCGTACTTGGCGTACAGATCGGCGGGCTGAGACAGGGTCGCGTCGATCTGGCCGGCCTCGATCGCCTTCAGTTCCTGCGGGATCCCGTCGTTGGAGATGATCGTGATGTGCTTCGGGTTGCCGGCCGGGACCAGCAGGCCCTTCTGCTTGAGCACGTTCAGCGTCGGGGCGAGGAAGACCCCGCCGGCCTGCATGTAGATCCCGTTGATGTCCGGGTTGGCGGCGAACGCGGTCTGCAGCTTGTTCGCCGCGACGTCGCCCTTCCACTCGGTGGGCAGGCCGACGACCTTGATGTTCTTGTAGTTCTGCGCCATGCACTGGTTGAAGGCGTCAGTACGGTCGCGGCCGTTGATCGAGGCCAGGTCACCCTCGAGCATCGCGACCTTGCCCTTGCCCTTCAGGGTGTCGCCGAGGAACTTGCAGGCCCTCTCGCCGTACGCCCGGTTGTCGGCGCGGACGACCATGTAGACGTCGCCGGTGTCGGGGCGGGTGTCGACGGAGACGACCGGGATCTTCTTCTGCTTGAGCTGGCCGAGTGTCGGGGCGACGGCGGCGGTGTCCTGGGGGGCCAGCACGACGCCCTTGATCCCCTCGCCGATGAGCGTCTGCACGTTGGCGGTCAGCTTGGCGATGTCGTTCTCGGAGTTGGTGGTCTTCAGGTCCAGCCCGAGCTGCTTGCCGTACTGCGGGACGTACCTGATGTAGGAGTTCCAGAAGTCGGTGTCGGACCGGGGGTAGTCGACTCCGACGACCTTGCCGCCCGCGGCGGTGCTCGTCGTGCTGTTGCACCCGGTCACCAGCAATGCGGCCGCCGCGAACGCGGCTCCGGCCACGACCGTCTTTCGCTTCATCGCGATCCTCTCAGGATTTCTCGGGGCGAAGTCGCAGGCCGTCCATGCCCCCGTCGACCGCCAGCGCCGTTCCTGTGGTCGCCGAGGCGAGCGGGCTGGCCAGGTAGGCGATCGCCGCGGCGACCTCCTCCGCGCTGACCAGCCGGCCACTCGGCTGGCGGGCCGCCAGCGCGGCCCGCTCCGCCTCCGGGTCGCCGGCCGCCGCGAGCAGCCGGCCGATCCAGGGCGTGTCGGCCGTTCCGGGGTTCACGCAGGTGACGCGGATCCCCTCCCGGACGTGGTCCGCCGCCATCGCCATGGTGAGCGACAGCACGGCGCCCTTTGTCGCGGAGTACAGCGCCCGGCTGGGCAGGCCGGCGGTGGCCGCGATCGAGCAGGTGTTGACGATCGCGGCGTGCTCGGATCGGCGCAGGTGCGGCAGGGCCGCGCGGCTTATCCGCACCATCCCGAACACGTTGACCTCGAAGGCGTTCCGCCACTCGTCGTCGTCGTTGTCCTCGACGGTGCCCTGCGCGCCGATGCCCGCGTTGTTGACGAGCACGTCCAGTCCGCCGAGGTGCTCCACCGCACGCGCGACCGCGGAGCGTACCGACGCGTCGTCCCGCACGTCGGCGCGGACGCCGTACAGCGGCTCGGGCGGGTCGTTCACGTCGAGGCAGACGACGGTCGCGCCGCGGCCGGTGAGCACCTGTGCGGTGGCGAGCCCGATGCCGGACGCCCCTCCGGTGACAAGCGCCCTGATGCCGGTGAACTCCATGTCAAGACCTCCAGGCAGGGCCGTCGGGGTAGGCGTACTCGGTGAGGCTCTCGGCTCGGATCTCCGCCGACATGCCGGGTGCGCTCGGCGCCAGGTAGTGGCCGCCGCGGACGCGGACCGGGTCGGTGAAGTGCTCGTGCAGGTGGTCGACATACTCGATCACTCGGTCCTCGACGGCGCCGCTGACCGCGAGGTAGTCGAACATCGACAGGTGCTGTACGACCTCGCACAGCCCTACGCCGCCGGCGTGCGGGCAGACCGGCACGCCGTACTTGGCGGCGAGCAGCAGGATCGCGACGTTCTCCGTCACGCCCCCGACGCGGCAGGCGTCGATCTGCAGCACGTCGATGGCCTCGGCCTGCAGCAGCTGCTTGAACATCACGCGGTTGGCGACGTGCTCGCCGGTCGCCACGCGGACCGGCCGCACAGCCCTGCGGATGGCGGCGTGCCCCAGCACGTCGTCGGGGCTGGTCGGCTCCTCGATCCACCACGGGTCGTACGGTTTCAGCGCCTCGACCCAGTCGATCGCCTGCCCGACGTCCCAGCGCTGGTTGGCGTCGATCGCGATCCGGACGTCCGGCCCGACCGCTTCGCGGGCGAGGCGCATGCGGCGCATGTCGGCGTCGAGGTCGTCCCCGACCTTCAGCTTGATCTGCGTGAAACCGTCCTCGACGGCGTCGCGCGCCAGCCGCACGAGCTTGTCGTCGGTGTAGCCGAGCCAGCCGGGCGTCGTCGTGTACGCGGGGAACCCGGTGGTGAGCAGGGTGGCCTCCCGCTCGGCGCGCCCGCTCCTGGCCGCCGTGAGCAGGTCGACGGCCTCGGCCGGGCGGAGCGCGTCGGTCAGGTACCGCCAGTCGGCGAGGTCCACGACCTGGTCGGGCGTCATGTCGGACAGCAACCGCCAGACCGGCACCCCGGCGACGCGGCCGGCCAGGTCGAACGCGGCGTTGACGAGGGCGGCGGCGGCCATGTGCACCGCCCCCTTCTCCGGGCCGAGCCAGCGCAGCTGCGAGTCGTGCACCAGCCGCCGCGCGAACCCGCCGAGATCGGCGACGTCGAGGTCGTGACCGACGATGAGCGGCGCGTACGCCTGGATGGCGGCGACGCACACCTCGGTGCCGCGCCCGATGGTGAAGCAGAAGCCGTGGCCCTCCGCCCCGGTGTCGGTGCGCAGCACGGCGTACGCGGCGGAGTAGTCGGGGTCGGGGTTCATCGCGTCCGAGCCGTCCAGCTGCCGCGAGGTGGGGAACCGGATGTCGTGCACGTCGAGCGAGATGACCTTCATGCCAGCCTCTGCCGCTGCCGGCCGAGTCCGTCGATCTCGATCTCGACGACGTCGCCCACGCGCAGGAACGGCGTTCCGGGGCGGCCGAGCGCGACCCCGGCGGGCGTCCCGGTGTTGATGACGTCGCCGGGCTCCAGCACCATGAACTGGCTGAGGTACCAGATCAGGTGGTCCACGCCGAAGATCATGTTCTTGGTGCTGCCGTCCTGGCGGAGCTCACCGTTGACCCAGAGCCGGAGGCCGAGGTCCTGCGGGTCGGGAATCTCGTCGGCGGTCACCAGGTACGGCCCCATGGGGTTGAACGTCTCACACGACTTGCCCTTGTCCCAGGTGCCGCCGCGTTCGAGCTGGAACTCCCGCTCGGAGACGTCGTTGCTGATCGCGTAGCCGGCGACGAGGTCCCGTGCCTCGGCGGGCGAGTCCAGGTAGCGGGCGGCGCCGCCCAGCACCACGGCGAGCTCCACCTCGTAGTCGGTCTTCTCGCTGCCCCGCGGGATGAGCACGTCGTCGCCGGGACCGACGACCGTGTTGGGGGCCTTCATGAAGATGATCGGCTCGGCCGGGATCTCGGCGTCCGTCTCCTCGGCATGGTCACGGTAGTTCAGGCCGACGCAGACGACCTTGCCGGGACGCGTCAGGGGGGCGCCGACTCGTTTCGTGTTCTGGATCGGTGGCAGCTCGCCGGCCGCGTACGCCGCTCTGGATCGGTCCAGGCCCGTGGCGAGGAAGTCGGCGTCGATGTCACGGGTCACGCCGGACAGATCGAGGAGCGTATCGTCCTCGGCCAGGACCGCAGGCCGCTCGGCCCCCTCCGGTCCGACACGCAGCAGCTTCACGGAGCCGTCCCCTCACGTCGCACACTGGTCCGCCCTGCCAGTCATTCATCGGACCACTCACGTGGACATGAGATCACTACAGGGCGATGTGCTGGCAATACCTCGTTGCCAATTTGTTACTTCTGAAGATTGGTACGACCAATCGGGGTCGGACACAATGAGTCTTCGCAGCCTCCGAAGGGAGAGACCGCGTGCCGGACCAGACCACCGCCAGGACCACCGTCACTCAGCGGGCGATCGAGGAGATCAAGGCCAAGATCGCCACTGGCGAGCTGGAGCCCGGGCAGCGGCTGCCGACCGAACGGGACCTCGCCGCCGACCTCGGCCTGTCCCGGAGCTCGATGCGCGAGGCGATCCGGGCGCTCACCGTCATGGGCGTGCTCGAGGCCCGGCACGGCGCGGGCATCTACGTGACCCAGCTGGAGCCTGGCGACCTGCTCGAGACGTTCGGCGTCGTGGCGGAGATCTCCCGTGGTTCGACACTCATGTATCTCGTCCAGGTGCGCAAGATCCTCGAACCCGCCGCCGCCGCGGCCGCGGCCGCGCGCATCGACGACGAGGGGCTCGCCCGGCTGCGCGCCGAGATGGACGCGATGGAGCGCGGCACGGCCGCCGAGGAGATCGTCGGACACGACCTGGAGTTCCACCGCATCATCACCGACGCCGCGGCCAACCCCGTGCTCGCCGCGATCCTCGACGGGCTCAACAGCCGTACGTTCCGGGCCCGCGTCTGGCGCGGCTACCGCGAGGAGGGCGTCTTCCCCCGCACCTTCCGCGAGCACGACCAGATCTACCGCGCGCTGGTCGAACGCGATCCCGACGGAGCGCGCATCGCCGCCGCCGTGCACATCGGCGCGGTCGAGGACTGGGCCCGCCGCCAGGCGGGCGAGGAGGAGTGAGAATGCGTGTCGCACTGCACACCCGGCTGGCGCCCGGCCGCGAGGAGGAGTACGAACGGGCCCACCGTGAGGTGCCCGCCGGCCTGGTGCGGGCCATCAGGGACGCGGGCGCGCATGAGTGGACGATCTGGCGCAGCGGGCTCGACCTCTTCCACGTCATCGACTGCGACGACTACGCCGCGCTGCTGGCCGCGCTGGAGGACCTGCCGGTCAACGTGGCCTGGCAGGCCCGGATGGCCGGATACCTGGACGTGGTCCACGACTACTCGGATGCCGGCAAGGGCCTCCCGGAGGTCTGGCGCCTGCCGGCCCGCGACTGAACCGCAGAGGCGGAGGACTCACGCTCCCGGTCCTGGTGGAGGTAGCCACACCCCCCGCCCGGGGGCCGCCCCCAGCGTTTTCTCAGGGTCCAGCCCGTAGCTTTCCCTGATATGAGCGCATCCGTCTTCCCCTCGGCGCCCGGGGTCCGCATCCTCGAAGCGTGATCTCGATGATTCCGCTGCTCGGGGCCGTGTGGGCCGTCGCCGCCGTCGCCGCCGTCTGGGCCGTCGCCGCCGTCCAGACCTACCTGCTCGCCGTCCGCCGGAGCCGGATGGCCGTGCGCGGGAGCGCGCTGCACGCCCGAGCCGCGCTGATCGCCGGAGCGGTCACGGCCCCGGCCGCGGTCGCCGCCACCGCCGCGGTGTCCGTACCGCGGGCGCTACTCGCGGCACCGCTCCTGGTCATGCCCACGCTGGCAGCCCTGCGGTCGTCGCTGCCACCGCTGCGCGGGCTGACCCGCACCCTCCGGGCGGACCCCTGGGGACCGAGCGACCCGCCCGTCCGCCGGGCCGCCGCCGATCCGGCGCTCACCGTCCCGGCACGGTCGGCGCTCGCCTGCTCACTTGCCGCTCTCCTCGTCCTGACGGGCGGCTGGCTCGCCACGGTCATCGCGTACGGCCTGGCCGCCACGGCGACGGCGACGCTGACCTGGCGGGCGCCCCGCCGGCGCGAAACGGCGGGACACGCGGGCGTACTGCGGCGGGTGGTCGTCCGTGCCCCGTCACCCGCGGAACCCGCCGGCCGCGAGGCGGCGTGAGGCCCCGGATCAGAGCTCGACGGACTCGCCGGACTTGAGGCGGCGGAAGTCTGCCTCCTGTCGCTTTCCCTCCCCCGTGAGCTGGCTCTCCATCAGCGCGAGACCGAAGTCGTTGAGCAGGCCGTCGTGGACGGCGTACGCGCGGCGTGGCGTCACCGCCCGCAGATACTGGATCATCTCCGGGTTCTTCATCCACGGGGCCTGGCCAGGAACGAGCAGCGTGGGTGCGCTCAGCACGGTGAACGCGTCACCTGGGTGGAAGACCTCACCGTCGATGAAAAAGCCCACGTTGTCCACCGGCGGCACGTCGGGGTGCACGATCTCGTGCTTCTCCCCGACCACCGCGACGTCGAAGCCGGCGATGGTCAGCGCGTCGCCGTCGCCGACCGCGTGGATCCGGTCGCCCAGGTCACCCAGGATCTCGGCGACGGCACGGCAGCTGTAGACCGTGAGCCGCGGATCTTCGGCCAGCGCCCTGCGGAGCCGCTCGGCCTCCAGATGGTCGAAGTGCTCGTGCGTGATGAGCACGGCCTCGGCGCCGGCCATGGCGTCGGTCTCCGGCGTGAGCCCGCCCGGGTCGATGACGAGAATGCGATCATCCTTCCGTACCCGCACGCAGGCGTGTCCGAGTTTGGTCAGCCGCATTTCTCTCACCTCTCTGGGACTCTGACGATCCTCATACGCCTTACCCGCCCGGCTGGAACGCACCCGTGCTCATCGCCTGGTCCGGCGGGCTCATGGTCTCGCGGCGAACGCGGCGGCCTTGACCCCGTTTTTGTCGTACCCACGCACTGTAATCACCTCGTTGCCCATTGCAGTGATGGGCGAGGAAGAGGGGTGTTACGGTCGTGACCGTGCCGAGCTTGGAACAGCGCGTCAGCACGCTGGAGGACGACGTCCGGGGCCTGCGTGCACAGACGAGAGGATGGGCGGAGTTCGCCGTGAGCGCAGACCGCAAGGCGGGTGCAGCGGGTGAGATGCTGACGCTGCTCTATCGAGATACCACCGCGATCCGGGAAACGCTCGCCCGGCACGATGAGCGCTTCAGCGCGCTGGAGACGCGCCTCTCCGGCGTCGAAGCCGAGCTCGCCACGCTCAGAACGGAGCTCGGGGGACTCAAGACCGAACTCGGCGAGGTCAAGACAAACCTCGGCGGACTCAAAACCGAACTCGGCGAGGTCAAGACAAACCTCGGCGGACTCAAAACCGAACTCGGCCAGGTCAAGACAAACCTCGGCGGACTCAAAACCGAACTCGGCCAGGTCAAGACAGACCTCGGCGGGATGAACTCGAAGCTGGACGTGATTCTGGAGCGCCTGCCGGCGGCCTGATCACGCGAGTGGCCCCGGGCGCGCTCGCCCGGGGCCACATACGTCGCAGACGGGCTATCCGGCCCGTTCGGCAAGTCGGAAGGTGACATCACCCTGCTCGTCGACGCTGGCGTCCAGCGTCATCTCATCCAGGATCGACGCCGCGTCCGGCTCGAGGTAGACCCGGGCGCCCTGCTCCTCGACGATCTCGTCTCCGGCCTGCGGGCCTTCGGCGACGGCGAGCGCGAGCGTGCCCGCGTCATCGGGCTGGGACTGCGTAGCGATCCTCAGTCCTGTCTGCGGAGAAAGCTCGGGTTGGCTTGTGACGGTACGAATCACCTGGACCGCCGAGTCGGTCAGCGTGAGCACTGTCAACAGCTCCTTCGGTTGATTCCAGAATCAGCACGGACTGGTCCGCGCATGCGGCCTGCCATGCCCGGCCTGACGACCTGCAAACATCCGAGATCCGCGGCATTTCCCGAGACCGATCACGACTCCGGCGCGAGAGCGCGCACGGCCTCCGGGAACGAAATGTCCTTGGCCGGCAGCACCGCGAGAACCGGGGTGTCCAGGCCGTTGCCGGCGTACTCACGGACGCGTTCCCGGCAGGCCTCCGGCGGCCCGTGCACGATCAGGTCGTCGACGACCTGATCGGGAATGGCATCGAGGGCGGCCTTGCGGTCGCCGGCCGCCCACGCCTCATTCATGGCGGCGAGCTGCTTGCCGCGGCCGAGCCACTCGTGGAAGGCGGCATAGACGGGCACGGTCATGTACGCGGCGATCATCCAGCGGCCCAGCGCCCGCGCCTCGTCGGCGTCGCCGGTCGGGCAGACGAAGATGCGCGCGATCAGCTCCTTCTCGGCGCCGAGTTCGGCGCGGACCTGGCGGACGTCGTGCGGAGCGAGCCAGTTGGTGATCGCGCCGTCGGCCTCGCGCGCGGCCAGGCGCAACATGCCCGGGCGCAGCGCGGCGAGCACGATCGGCGGCGGGGAGTCCGGGGCCCTGTCCAGCTTGAAGCCGGTCACGCCGAGGGCCTCCTCGGTGACCTTCTCACCGGCGAGCGCGCGGCGCAGGAACCGCAGCGTGTCACGGACCCGCTGGTACGGCTCGGTGAACGGGATGCCGTTCCAGCGCTCCACGATCGCCGGTGACGACGTGCCGATCCCGAGCACGAACCGGCCCGGCGCGAGGTCGGCGAGCGTGGCGGCCTGCTGGGCGAGCAGCCCGGGGCCACGCGTGTAGACGGGCACGATGGCGGGCCCGAGCCGCAGCCCGGGAGCCCACTGGGAGGCGAGCGCGAGAGGGGTGAACGCGTCGGTGCCGTTGGTCTCCGCCGACCACACGTCGGTGTAGCCGAGGCCTTCGAGCCCTTCGACTATCTCCCGGTGCCGGGCGAGCGGAACCCCGGTCAGCGGAATGGTCAGTCCCCATCGAGTCATCTGGAATCTCCTCAGGCGATGCTCGGGCGGATGGTGGCGCCGCCGTCGACGACCATGGTCTGACCGGTCATCCAGCTCGACGTGTCACCGGACAGGAAGACCACGGCCTTGGCGATGTCCTCCGGCTCGCCGAGCCGGCCGAGCGGCACGAACGTGGCGATCTGTTCCTCGTTCTCCTCCCACAGCGCCTTGGCGAGGTGCGTCTTCACCAGGCCGGGGGCGACGGCGTTGACGCGCACGGACGGTGCCAGCTCCATGGCGAACTGCCGGGTGAGGTGGATGACTGCGGCCTTCGTGGCGTTGTAGTAGCCGATGCCGTACTCGGTCACCATGCCGCCGACCGACGCGATGTTGATGATCGTCCCACCGCGGCCGGCCATCGAGAGCTTCCAGGCGAGCTGTGTCCAGAGGACCACGGCGAACTGGTTGACCTGCACGGTCTTCTCCGCCCGTGCGGCGTCGAGATCGACCATGGGGCCGAAGTAGGGGCTCGTGGCGGCGTTGTTGACCAGTACGTCGACCCCGCCGAACTCGGCGACGGCGGCCTCCACGCAGGCACGCGCGGCCTCCTCGTCGGCGACGTGGGCGGCCTTCGGCAGCACGCCTGCGCCCGGGTGCGCCGCGCGGATCTCCGCCGCGACCTCGTCCAGGGCCTCCTGCTTCCGGGAGGACAGGACCACGTTGCAACCCTGCGCGGCGAGCGCCTTCGCGGTCGCCTTGCCGATGCCACGCGATGCTCCGGTGATGAGGGCGGTCTTGCCCGCCAGCCCGGTCTCGAGTCCCATGCTCACACCTTTCACGCTGACATCCGAATCGGGTTCAGCCTAGTGACAGATGTTACGTTCCTGCCATGCACGTGACTGGGAAGAACATCGCGATCACCGGTGCGGGCAGCGGTATCGGCGCCGCGATGGCCCGCCGATTCGCCGCCGAGGGCGCCGCCGGCCTCTGCCTCTCCGACATCGACGGCGAGGCCGCGGCGCGGGTCGCCGCCGGGCTGGACTGCCGTACGGTCGTGGTCCGCACCGACGTCGGCGACGAGGCCCAGGTCCGGGCGATGGTCGAGGCGGCGTCGCAGCTCGGCCCGATCGACCTGATGTGCTCCAACGCCGGCATCGGCACGGGTGCCGGGCTGGAGGCGACGCCTGAGCAGTGGGCGTCCGCGTGGGCGGTCAACGTCCAGGCCCACGTGTACGCCGCCCGGACGGTGCTGCCCGGGATGCTCGAACGCGGCCAGGGATATCTCCTGCACACCTGCTCGGCGGCGGGGCTGCTCACCCAGCCGGGCGACGCGCCGTACGCCGTGACCAAGCACGCCGCGGTGGCGTTCGCCGAATGGCTGGCGCTGACCTACGGCGACCAGGGCATCAAGGTGAGCGCGCTCTGCCCGCAGGGCGTTCGCACGCCGCTGCTCACCGGGGGCATGGAGGGCCTCGCCGGCAAGGCCGTCGCGGCCGCGGGTGAGATCCTGGAGCCCGAGGATGTGGCCGGCGCGGTCGTCGCCGGGCTCGGCGCCGAGAGCTTCCTGATCCTCCCTCACCCGGAGGTGGCCGAGTTCGTGCGCCGGAAGGCCGGCGACCGGGATCGGTGGCTTTCGGGCCTTCGCAGAATGATCGCCGGGGTCCAGAATTAGAAACTCGTCCTGTTTCTAGGGAGGCCGCCAATGCCCACGGTCGAGAGCGTACGCGGAGCCGTCGACGTCGCCGACCTCGGTCCCACCCTGATGCACGAGCACGTCTTCTTCGTGAACACGGAGTACCTGCAGAACTACGGGATCGGGCGCTGGTGGGACGAGGAGCATCGGGTCGCCGACGCGATCGAGAGGCTGCGCTCGCTGGCGGCCCGAGGCGTGCGAACTTTTGTCGACCCGACGGTGTGGGGCGGGGGCCGGTACATCCCCCGCATCCAGCGGATCAACGAGCAGGTCCCGGAGCTGAACATCATCGTCGCCTCCGGCTACTACCACTACACCGACGCGCCGCTTCCATTCCTGAACCGCGGCCCCGGACTTATGTTCGACGAGACGCCGGACCCGCTGGGCCAGGAGTTCGTCCGCGATATCGCCGAGGGCATCGCGGACACGGGGGTGAAGGCGGCGTTCCTCAAGTGCGCCGTCGAGCACCCGGACCCGGCCCCGGGCGTCGAGCGGGTGTGCCGCGCGGTGGCGTACGCCCACCGTGAGACGGGGGCCCCGATCACGGTGCACACCAACGCCGCCGAGCAGACCGGGCGCTGGGTGCTCGACCTCTTCCGCACCGAGAACGTCGACCTCACCAAGGTCGTGGTCGGGCACAGCGGCGACACGGGCGACCTGGACTACCTGACCTGGCTGGCCGACTCGGGGGCGATCCTCGGCATGGACCGCTTCGGCATCGACCTGTTCCGTTCGACGCCGGAGCGGGTCGAGACGATCGCCGCGCTCTGCGAGCGCGGGTACGCCGACCGGATGGTGCTCAGCCATGACGCGATGTGCTGGATCGACTGGTTCGGTGAGAGCTTCGACGAGATGCGGCCCCAGGCCCTGCCGAACTGGCATTACGAGCACATCCACGACGACGTGCTGCCCGCCCTCCGCGCGGCGGGCGTGAGCGGCAAGGACCTCGACGCGATGCTCGTGGACAACCCCCGGCGGTACTTCACGCGGTAGCGGGCACCGCCGCCCGGCCGGGTCAGTGGGCGGCGCGGCCGATGACGAACCGCCTGAAGTCCTCCACGGCGGGCGGGCGCGTACGCTCGGCCACCCAGGCGAGGCCGATCGTGCGCCGGGCGCCCGCGATGACCACGTCCGACACCCCGGCGGTCCGCTCGCCGGGCGGCACGACCGCCACGCCCAGCCCGGCGGCGACGAGGCCGCGGAGCGTCGCGGCCTCCTCGCCCTCGAACGCGATCTCGGGCCGGATCCCCTCGCTCCGGAACAGCTCCTCGGTGATGGAGCGAAGGCCGTACCCGTGGCGCATCACGATGAACGGCTCGGCCGAGGCGTCGGACAGGCGGACCTGCTCGCGCCCGGCGAGCCGGTGGTCGGCGGGCACGGCGAGGCACAGGCGTTCGGTGGTGAGCGCGTGCCAGGCCAGCCCGTCCGGGCGCGGACTGGTGATCGCCATATCGGCACGCCCGTCGGAGACGGCCGCCTCGATACGCTCGGCGCTGCCCTGGCTGAGGCGGAATGTCACCTGCGAGTGGTCCCGCCGGTAGCTCCGGAGCAGCTCCGGGACGAACACGGTGCCCTGCGTGTGCAGGAAGGCGAGGCCGACCTCGCCGTGGTCGGGGTCGGCGGCCTGGGCCAGCGCCCGCCGGGCCGCCTCCTCCGCGGCGATCAGCCGCTCGGCGTGCCCGCGGAAGATCTCGCCGTACCGGCTCAGCCGGAGCGTGCGCCCCTCCCGGTCGAACAGCGGCGCGTCCAGCTCGCGCTCCAGGCGGGCGATGGCGCGGGAGAGTCCGGGCTGGGAGATCCGGAGCTCGGTCGCCGCCCGCGTGACGTGGCCGTGCCCGGCGACGACGAGAAACCAGCGAACCGTGATGAGATCCATGCTCCCCAAGCATAGGTTCAAGGAGAAACTTTCATTGGACGCATCAGGGACCTGTGGCGCAGGCTTGGTGACGTGCTCCAGGCCCCCGTTTCCACCCCTGACCTCCAAGAACCGCACCGGCGTGGCTCGCCCGGGCTTCGCCGGGTGAACCTGGCGCTGTTCGCCGCGGGCCTGACCACGTTCATGTCGCTGTACTGCACGCAGGCCCTGCTGCCGGCCCTGTCGCACGTGTTCGGCGTCTCTCCGGCGACGTCCAGCCTGCTCGTCTCGCTGGCCACCGGGACGCTGGCCCTCGCGGTGGTGCCGGTGAGCTCCCTGTCGGAACGCTTCGGCCGGACCCGCGTCATGCTGGTCTCGTCGGTGACCGCCGCCGCGCTCGGCCTGCTCATGCCGCTGAGCCCGTCGTTCCCGGCACTCGCCGCGATCCGCGCGGTGCAGGGCATCGCGCTCGCGGGGGTGCCCGCTGTGGCCATGGCCTATCTCGCCGACGAGGTGCACCCGGAGGCCCTCGGGGGCGCCATGGGCAGGTATATCGCCGGGAACACGGTGGGCGGCCTGCTCGGGCGGCTCGTTCCCGGCTTCGTGACCGATCTGGCGGGCTGGCGCTGGGCCCTCGGGGTCACCGCCCTCCTGTCGCTCCTGCTCACTCTGGCGTTCTGGGCACTGCTGCCGCGCTCGCGTTTCTTCCGGCGGTCGGCGGCGGGTGGCGGGCACCTCCCGCGGCACCTGGCCGACCCCGGCATGCGACGGCTCTACCTGGTCGGCCTCGTGCTGATGGGCGCGTTCGTCACCGTCTACAACTACCTCGGCTACCGCTTGATCGCGGCGCCGTTCGGCCTGCCGCAGTCGCTCGCCGCGCTGGTGTTCGTGATGTACCTGGCGGGCACCTTCAGCTCGCCCGCCGCCGGGTCGCTCGCCGACCGGATCGGCCGCCGGCCGGTGATGCTGGGCGCCTGCCTGGTGACCGCCGCCGGGCTGCTGCTCACCCTGCCGAACTCGCTGCCGGTGGTGGGCGCCGGGCTCCTGGTCATGACGGCCGGCTTCTTCGCCGCGCACTCGGTCGCCAGCGGCTGGGTGGGGCGGCGCGCGTCCGCCGGGAAGGCCCAGGCGTCCGCCCTGTACCTGTTCTGCTACTACCTCGGCAGCAGCGTCGGCGGGTCGGCCGGCGGCCTCGCCTACGAGCATGGCCGCTGGCCCGCGACGGTGGCCTACGCCCTGGTCCTCGTCACCGCGGCCCTGGTGGCCGCGGCCGGCCTGCGCGAGCGCGTCACCGCCGGTCCTTCGAGGGACTGAGAACCCGGGCCGGTGCGCGGCGGGCCACGTCCACCTTCCCCCTGGGGTAGAACGTGTTATAGATTTGAGCGGTCGCTTGGTCAACTAGGGGGATCTTGTGCCGGAACGCCGCCCACGGAACGCTTCCGACCCGGCGAGCGCGCAGGTCACCGGGGAGGCGTCCGGAGCCGGGGACGGCGGAACGGTGTCCCCGGCGCGCGTCGTGGACGGCTGGTTCACCGTCGATCCTCCGCGTCTCATCGGCACCCGCTGCACCGCCTGCGGCACGGTCTGCTTCCCGCCGCAGACACTGACCTGCCGCAATCCCGCCTGCGAGAACGACGAGCTGGTGGAAGAACGGCTCTCGAACCGGGGCCGGATCTGGTCCTACGCCGACGCGCGCTACCGGCCGCCGCCGCCGTACGTCTCGGGAGAGGAGTTCGAGCCGTACGCCGTCGCCGCCGTGGAGTTGCCGTCGGAGCGGCTCGTCGTCCTCGGCCAGGTGGTGAGGGGCGTCGGCGTCGACGACCTCCACGTCGGCATGGAGGTCGAGCTCGTCGTCGAGCACCTCGACCCCGGTCACGTCGTCTGGAAGTGGCGGCCGCTCGCCGGCGAGGGCGGTGCTCCCCCGGCCGGAGCCGGGCCGGGGCGGTCCGACCACAGGCAGGACGGTGCGTGATGAGCGCCGACGTCGCCGTGCTCGGGGCAGGCATGCACCCGTGGGGCAAGTGGGGGCGCGACTTCGTCGAGTACGGCCTCGCGGCCGCGCGCGCCGCGCTGCGCGACGCCGGGCTCGCCTGGACCGACATCCAGTTCGTCGCCGGCGCCGACACCATCAGGAGCGGCTATCCGGGGTTCGTCGCGGGAGCGACGTTCGCGCAGGCCCTGGGGTGGTCCGGAGCGCGCGTGTCGAGTTGCTACGCGGCGTGCGCCTCCGGCGCGCAGGCCATGAACATCGCACGGGCACAGATCCTCGCCGGGCTCGCCGACGTGGCCCTCGTGGTCGGCGCCGAGGCCGCGCCCAAGGGCTTCTTCACGCCCGTCGGCGGCGACCGCCCCGACGACCCCGACTGGCTCCGGTTCCGTCTGCTCGGCGCCACGAACCCGATCTACTTCGCGCTGTACGCCCGCCGCCGCATGGCCCTGCACGGCGCCACGCGCGACGACTTCGCCGCCGTGAAGATCAAGAACGCCCGGCATGGCCTGCACAACCCGAACGCCCGGTACCGCAAGGAGGTCACCGCCGCCGACGTCGCCGCCTCTCCGGTGGTCGCCGACCCGCTGCGGCTCCTGGACATCTGCGCGACCAGCGACGGAGGCGCGGCGGTGGTGCTGTCCAGTCTGGACTTCGCGCGCCGTAACGGCGCGGGCACCCCCGTGCGCATCCCGGCGATCTCCACGGTGACGCCGACGTTCCCCAACACGGTCCTCGAGATGCCGAACTTCGCCACCGACTCGAGTGTCGCCGTCGAGCCGCCCGCGCGGCCGTTCCGCGCGGCCATCGCCGCGGCGGCGTACGAGGAGGCCGGGCTGGGCCCGGAGGACCTGTCCCTCGCCGAGGTGTACGACCTGTCCACCGCGCTGGAACTCGACTGGTACGAGGACATCGGGCTGTGCGAGCCCGGCGAGGCGGAGAGACTGCTGCGTGACGGCGTCACCTCGCTCGGCGGCAGGGTCCCGGTCAACCCGAGCGGGGGGCTGGCCTCTTTCGGGGAGGCGATCCCCGCACAGGCCATCGCGCAGGTGTGCGAGCTGACCTGGCAGCTACGCGGTCAGGCCGGAGAACGCCAGGTCATGGGCGCCCGGGCCGGGATCGCGGTGAACCAGGGACTGTTCGGACACGGTTCGGCGATCATCGCGGTAACGTGATGTGCGTCACTCGTCGCCGCCAGTAAGACCTTGCTGACCTGGGCGAACGCCGCACCGTGTCATTGGCCTCGCCCGCTTTCTGGGCGCGTGTCCTTGTCGGGCCAAAATACGCGTCAGTAGGGTGCACGGACGCGATGAGACCCATAATGACCCCGCGGCGTGAACTCTCACGGCGCTGGTGCGGAGCCTCAGCGCATCGCACACCCCCCCAAGATCTGACGCGAGGTACCCCCGCTGATGCGTCCATTCAGGGAGCGCAACCCGCTGCCGATCGGCATCGCCGGCCTGGCGACCGTCGGCCTGGTGACACTGCTCGCGTTCAACCTGCAGCACTTCGCCGGCGGCACGGCGTACTCCGCGGCGTTCAGCGAGGCCGCCGGCCTCAAACCCGGCGAGGAGGTGCGGATCGCGGGCGTGAAGGTCGGCAAGGTCAACGGCGTCGGCCTCGAGGGTGACCACGTGAAGGTGACGTTCACCAGCAGCACCGCCTTCGGCACCGAGACCCGCGCCCAAATCAAGATCAAGACGCTCCTGGGCTCGCACTACCTGGCGCTCGACCCGAAGGGTCCAGGCCGTCAGCCGACGCATCGGGAGATCCCGGTCTCGCGCACCATGGCGCCCTATGACGTGGTGCCCGCGCTCCAGGACGCCAGCGCACAGCTCGGCAAGATCGACACCAAGCAAATGGCGAAGTCCTTCGACACGCTGACGCAGACCATGCAGGGGTCGTCGGAGAACGTCCGCAACACCCTGGACGGGCTGCAGAAGATCTCCAGGGCGGTCGCCTCGCGCGACGACCAGCTGAACGAGCTTCTCCAGCACTCCAGCAACGTGACGAAGCTGCTGGCCGACCGCAGCGGCGACCTCGCCGTGCTGGTCAACGACGGCAGCCAGCTCCTGCAGGAGATCAACGCCCGCCGGACGGTGATCAGCCAGCTCCTGACCGGCACGGTCTCGCTCTCCCAGCAGATCACCGGGACGATCAACGAGAACCAGGCGACGCTGACGCCCGCGCTGAAGAACCTCCACCAGGTCGTGGACATCCTGCAGCGCAACCAGGGCAATCTGGAGAAGTCACTCCAGGCGATGGGCCCCTTCACGTCCGAGGTGGCCGACTTCACCGGCAACGGCCGGTGGCTCGACGTCTACCTGCAGAACCTCGTCCCGCTGCCCGCCTCGGTCGCTCCGCCGAGCACCCTCGGCGGTGGCACGCAGCAGACGGCCCCGAAGCAGAGCCCGCAGAACGGCAACCCGCTGCCCGTCATCAAGTGACTGGCGCATGCCCGGTGCAGCACCAGGCCGCGGATAGCGGGACGATCGGGGTATGGACGTACGCGAGCTGACCACGACGGAGGAACTACGCGAGGCCTCGGTGCTGCTCGCGCGGATCTGGCGGCCGACCGACCCGATGCCGTACGAGATGCTGCGCGTGCTCCGGCACATCGGCGGATACATCTCCGGCGCCTACGACGCGGACACGATGATCGGCACCTGCGCGGCCTTCCCGACGGCAGGCGGCGGCCTGCACTCCCACATCACCGGCGTCACGGCCCAGGGAAAGGGCGTGGGCTACGCGATCAAGCTCCACCAGCGCGAGTGGGCGCTCGCCCGTGGCATGGCCACGATCACCTGGACCTTCGATCCGCTGGTGCGGCGGAACGCGTACTTCAACCTGGGAAAGCTGGCAGCCCGGGCAGAGGAATACCTGGAGGACTTCTACGGCGACATGCCGGACGAGCTGAACGCCGGGGACCCGAGCGACCGCCTCCTCGTCGCGTGGCACGTCGGCGACCGCGCGGTGACCGCCGCCGTCGAGAGCACTCCGCCGCCCGGGGTCGAGCCCGGGCCCGGGACCGCCACGGTGCTCACCGCGGATCCGGGGGGACGCCCGCTGGAACACGACCCGGCCGGCGCGACGCGGCTGGCGGTCGGCACGCCGGCCGACA
>JAOPYL010000331.1 GCA_025964625.1 Actinoallomurus sp.
CCTCCGGCGGCGCGGCCGGACCCGCGTGGCCTGCCCGGACTGCGCATCGCCCTCGTCGACTACCTGCGCCGCAGCCGCGGCGTGGCCTGCCCGGTCGAACGCGTGCTCGTCACCCGCGGCGCCACGAACGGCCTCGACCTGCTCGCGGCGACGGTCCTGCGGCCCGGCGACCGGGTCGGTGTGGAGGAGCCCGGCTACGCCGATGCGAGGTCGGTGCTGGCGGCCCGGGGTGCGGAGGTGGTGCCCTGCCCGGTCGACGACGACGGGCTGATCGTGGACTCCCTCCCGGACGATCTGCGCATCGTCTACACGACGCCGTCGCACCAGTACCCCCTCGGCGGGCGGCTGCCGGTGCCGCGCCGCCAGGCGCTGCTCGCCTGGGCGCGGCGGAACGGCGCGCTGATCGCCGAGGACGACTATGACAGCGAGTTCCGCTACGACGTCGCGCCGCTGCCCGCGCTGTACGGCCTGGCCCCGGACGTCACGGTCTACCTCGGCACCACCACGAAGACGCTCGCGCCCGACGTCGGCGTCGGCTGGCTGGTGGCCCGCCCGGACCTGGTCGAGGCGATGGCCGACACGCGCGAGCGGTTCAACGACCGGACCGCCGTGGTGCCGCAGGAGGCCGTCCGCATCCTGCTCGAACGCGGAGATCTGGACCGCCACATCCGCCGCATGCGCACCGAGTACGGCAGCCGCCGCGCCGCCGCCGTCGAGGCGCTCGGGCATCTGCCGCTGCTGGGCGGTACCGCCGGGCTCCACCTCGTCGTCGAGCTGCCCTCCGAGACGACCTGCCGGGTCCTCGAAGGGGCGGCCGAGCGCGGCGTGCTGCTCGTCCCGCTGGCGAGCCGCTACGCCGGGCCGCCGCGCATGCACGGCCTCATCATCGGCTATGGCGGGGCGACGGTGCCCCAGATCAAGGTCGGCTGCTCGCTTGTACGTGAGCTGGTCGGTGCGGTTGCGCCGGAGCCGGCGCCCTGTCCGGCGTCTGCGGCCGCCGGCCGAGCAGACCGTCCGGGTCGCAGAGCGGTGCCCCCTCACCGGACGCGATCCGGGGCCGGGGCACCTCCACCGGCGGCTCCGGCCCGGTGATCTTCCGTATGTCGATGGCCCCGGGGCCGGGGCTGTTCGCGTGCGGCACCTGGGAGGCGCCGAAATGGCCGCCGCGTGCCCACCGTCGCCGGTCGCGGTCGGCGTTGTAGGCCTCCGGCGACGGCAGCGGATCGCCGGCCGGCCAGCGGCGTGGCACCTGCCAGGCGTCGAGCCAGCCGACGATCTTCTCGAGTCCTTCGAGTGCCCCGCCGGTGAACGGCTCCCGCGCGAACCCGACGACGACGATCTGGAAGCATCGCCGCCCTTCGCGGCCGACGCCGTCGGGGAGCAGGCAGGCCGCGTTGGTGGCCGGCACCATCTGCACGATCTCGCCGCTCCAGGGGTTCCACACCAGGTGGGCATTGCTTCCCTGCTGCTCGAGGCGCTCGGCGATCGAGCGCGCGGAGATCGTGTACGGGTTGTGCTCGCTGGTATGCCAGACGGCACGGGGTGCGCCGCCCCTCAATGAACCGCCGTCGTGCTTGGAACGCAGTCGTCCGGCTCCGGGCAGCCACGCATCGGCCACGGTGAGTTCCCCCCAGTCGGGTCGAGTCTCTTGCCCCCGAATGGTCCTGTCGTCTGTTCGGCCGGCCCGGTTGAGCCGGCCGGTCGGTCGATGGGCGCGAAGTTCGCGAACTTAGGAGCAGCCCTCCCCAGTTGGTCCCGGTCTGATGCCTCGACGGTTCGAATGCGTACCCCCGGTGATTCCCGGTCACCCCCTCGGGGCCGGATCCGGCCGATCGGGGGCGGGGTCGCGCCCGGAACCCGAGTCGCGTTCTAATAGGCGCGTGAGCGGAGCGAGGAGATCGCATGACTGATGAGGTCGCCGGGGTGCCCGGCATCGACGTTCCCCGCCTGTCGTCCTGGGTGGCGGCGACGTTGCCCGGGTACGGGCGGATCACCGGCATCGAGCTGCTCGCCGGAGGCCGGTCCAACCTGACGTACCTCGTCCGGCTCGGCGACCGCCGCGTCGTGCTGCGCCGCCCGCCGCTCGGGCACGTGCTGCCCACCGCGCACGACATGCGACGTGAGTACACCGTGCTGTCGGCGCTGGCCGGCAGTGACGTCCCGGTGCCGGTGCCGCTCGCGCTGTGCCCGGACGAGGAGGTCATCGGCGCGCCGTTCTACCTGATGGACCACGTCGAGGGCCGTGTGCTGCGCACGGTCGAGGACGCGGCGGACGTCACGCCGGAGGAGGCGCGCGCACTCAGCGAACTTCTCGCGGACGCGCTCGCCGCCATCCACCTGCTCGACGTCGAGCGGGCCGGGCTCGGCGACTTCGGCCGCCCGCACGGGTACATGGCACGGCAGTTGAAGCGCTGGGGCCGGCAGTGGGAGGCTTCGCGCTCCGCCGACACGGGCGCCTCCGACGCGACGGAGGCGTCCTACGACCGGCTGGTCAAGCGGCTGGGTGAGCGCCTGCCCGGCGACGGGCTCACCGGTCTGGTGCACGGCGACTTCCGGCTTGACAACGCGCTCGTACGACTCCGGCCCGAGCCGGAGATCGCCGCGGTCGTCGACTGGGAGATGTCCACGCTGGGCGACCCGCTGTCCGATCTGGGGCTGACGCTCGTGTACTGGACCGACCGCGGTGACGCCGAGCGGCAGGCCATCCCGGTCGGCTCGACCGTCACGAGCGCGCCCGGCTTCCTCACCGGCCGTGAATTCGCCGACCGGTACGCCACCCTCACCGGGTACGACCTCGCGGACCTCGACTTCTATGTGGCGTTCGGCTGTTACAAACTCGCGGTCATCCTGGAGGGGATCCACGCGAGGTTCCTGCAGAAGGCGACCGTCGGCGAGGGTTTCGAGCAGATCGGCGAGTCCGTTCCGGTGCTCATCGACCGCGCCCACCACGTCCTGGACGAGGGCGCCGTCTAGTCCCCGCCGCGCCGGCGCCCGATGCGGCACCGTGCGGGCCGGCGGAAGGTCAGCAGTTCCAGGTGACGGTGGCCGTCGCGCCCGAGGAGAACGACACCGAGCCGCTACCGCCGCTGCAGAAGATGCCGCCCTGGTCGTGGGAGGCCGTGACGTAGGCCACCCCGCCCGCCGGGAGGCTGCCGCTGCCGCCCGCGCTGACGTTGCCGCTCGTGCCGGTCACGCTCCAGCTCACCGGGCCGCCCTGCGCGGTCACCCTGATCGAGCATTGGTTGCGCCTGATCTGGCAATCCGAGACGGCGAGCGTGCCCGACGCCGGCGGGTGGGGAGGCGGCGGCTGGGAGTGGCCCGGCCGCTTGGAGGGCGTGACGCTGGGCGTCGGTGTGGGCGTCTTGCTGGAATTGGTCGGTGTGGGTGTGGGGGAGCCGTCCCTCTGGCTCGGGCTGGGCATCCCGGCGGAGTTCGACGGAGACGCTCCATCGGACGGCGAGTCACCGGGGGTCGCGGCGATGGCGTCGGTCCCGCTCGTCTTCTGCTGGCCCGAGCCGGGCAGCAGCAGGAAGATCCCGCCGATGACCAGGAGGCCGCAGGCGATCGCGGTGAGGGCCGGCCACAGACGCGGAGTCCTACGCCGTTCGGGCTCGGGTTCCGGCTCGGCGGGCGTCTCGGTGCGCATCGCGATCGTCGACCGGAGGTCGGTGAGCTCGGGCGCGGCCGCCGTCATGAGGACGCGGTCCCGCAGGGCGGCCGGAATGGCGGCGATGGGCATGGCGTTCAGCAGCCGGGCCGTGGCGACCTTGCGGTTGCCCCGCGTGCTGCAGATCGGGCAGTTCGTGATGTGCCGGGCGAGCTTCCCGCAGATCTCCGCGTTCAGCGGCCCGCCGGCGGGGCCGGCCAGCGCGGGGACGCTCGGGCAGTCCTCGCGGCCGGTCGCCGCCACGACCACGGCGGCGAAGGCGTCGTCGAGGTCATGGCGGGCCTGCGAGACCCGCGTCGACACCTCCTGTGGCGTCGTGCCGAGGACCTCCGCGAGCTCGTGGGGATCCAGCTCGTGCCGGAGGGCGAGGTCGAGGATCTCGCGCTGCTGGCCGCTGAGGATCAGTAGTGCGGTGTGCACGAGCTGCCGGGTCGCCGCGTCGGCCTCCACCCCCTGGGCCTCCGGCGCCCGCTGGCGCACCGCGGGCAACTCGGCGTGCGCGCGGCGGCGCAGGCACTCGGCGCGGGTCACGGTGTACAGCCAGCCGCGGAAGAGCCGCGGGTCGGGCAGGCGGCCGATGCGCTCCTGCACGGTGATGAAGGAGTCGTGCAGGGCGAGGGCGGCCGCCTCCTGATCGCGGAGCAGCACATGGCAGTAGTCGAACAACCGGGATGCGTGGGCGTCGTAGATCTGTGCCAGAGCGGTTCCGTCACCCGCGCGCAGCGACTGTGCGAGCCGCTGGTCGTTGGCCCTGTCGATACTTGGCCAGCCGGCCACGTGGTCCTCCTGCTGAACTGGGCGTCACACGGGGTCTCGAACGCCCCATTCGGAACTTGGGTTCACCGGATCCTGCCACCAAACATCGCGCGACGCAGGTTTTACCGGGCAAA
>JAOPYL010000339.1 GCA_025964625.1 Actinoallomurus sp.
ACCGCTGCCCCAGTCGATCACCGTCGACCTCGGCCGGGTACGGGCCATCGACGGGCTGACCTATCAGCCACGCCTGGACGCCGGCACGACCGGCACCATCACCGGCTACCGGATCGAGGTCGGTTCCGACGGCTCGACGTTCACCCAGGTCGCGGAGGGTCAGTGGCCCGATGACAAGACGCTGAAGCAGGCCGCCTTCGCCCCGACCCAGGCAAGGTACGTACGTCTGACCGCGACCGCCGGCAGCGGCGGCTACGCCTCCGCCGCAGAGATCCGCATCCGCGAGTCCGGCTGACCCGGGCCGCCTCTGTGTGGGGCCGCCCCTGTGTGAGGGTGCCCCTCAACCGGCCTGAGCATGGTGAGGGGCACCCCCACAGCCCGACACGACGGCCCGCCGCCGCCCGCCGCCCTCGGGGCTCCTCGCTCGCGGCCTCAGCCCTTGCGCTGGACGCGGTAGGCGGTGGGGCTTGTGCCGTGCACCGACCGGAACTGGCGGGAGAAGTAGAACGGGTCGGCGTAGCCGAGGGTGCGGGCGATCTCCGCGACGGCCAGGGCGGTGGTGTCCAGGAGTTCGCGGGCGCGGGACATGCGCAGCCGGGTCTGGTACTGCAGGACGCCGGTTCCGGTCGCCCGGCGGAACAGGGCCGCGAAGTGCGACGGGCTGAGCCGGGCGAGGGCGGCGAGTTCGGCCACGCTGGTCCGCGCGCCGAGGTGGTCGCGGAGATACTGCTCCGCCTGCTGAATGGCCTCGTTCCGGCTCGCGGGCGCGCCGGTCTGGCCGGCGGCCAGCAGGGCGAGCAGGTGCCAGGCCGCTCCGGCCGCGGCCTGGCGGCTGCGGACCGAGTCGTCGCGCTCCATGCGGGTGAGGACGTCGTCGATCAGCGCGACCGCCTGGTAGACGTCCCCGACCGGGACCACCGGCCGTTCGGGGTCAGCCAGCGTCGCGCCGACGAGTTCCGCGACGTCCTCGCCGCCCACATGCAACCACCAGATCGTCCAGGGATCGTCGGCCGCGGCACCGTAGGAATGCGGGACGCCGGGCGGAATCACCAGGGCCTGACCGGCCGCCACCTCGGACCGTCCGGACGGCAGCCGGCACCACCCCGCGCCGTCGACGCACACGATCACGATGGCCTGCGGACTGCCCTCCGTACGGCTTCGACGGTGGTCAGCGGCGTCCGGGAAGTAGCCGCAGTCGGTCACCAGGAGCCGGGAGGTGAGCGGGAGACCCAGCGCCTCGCGCAGCAGCGGGCGAGCGAGCACGCTGATCCGTTCGCCGGCGAAGCCGCGCATCCGTGGCATGGCGCCATGGTGGCGGTCCATCGTCGTTTCGTCCAGGGAAACCGTTCCTTCGCACATTCCGGCGCGTCCGGGCACCTTTCTACGCTCGGACCATGCCGACCGACCGCAGCAGGCTGGAGCTGCCACCCGTACCCGAGGACCGGCGCGACGACGCGGTGGCGGTCTGGCGCGAGGACGTGCTGATCGACACGTACGAGCCCGCCGCCCCGGACGCCTACCCCGCCTTCCTGGAGGCCCGGGTGTACCAAGGGTCGTCCGGCCGGGTCTACCCGCTGCCGTTCTATGAGCGGATCTCCGAGACCAAGGCACCGATGCGGTGGGACGCGGTGCATCTGGAGAACCACTGGCTGCGCCTGATGGTGCTACCCGCGCTCGGCGGCCGTATCCACGTCGGGTACGACAAGGCCGCCGGGCATGACTTCTTCTACCGCAACAATGTGATCAAACCGGCGCTGGTCGGGCTGGCCGGCCCCTGGGTCTCCGGCGGGGTCGAGTTCAACTGGCCGCAGCACCACCGGCCGGGCACGTTCCTTCCGGTCGACGTGGAGATCGAGCACGAGCCGGACGGCGCGGTGACGGTGTGGTGCTCCGACCACGACCCGCTCACGCGGATGAAGGGCATGCACGGCGTGCGGCTGCGCCCCGATCGCGCCGTCGTGGAGCTGCGGGTACGGCTGTACAACCGAACCGAGGACGTGCAGACCTTCCTGTGGTGGGCCAACGCCGCGGCCCACGCGAACGACGACTACCAGTCGTTCTTCCCGACGGACGTCCGATTCGTGGCCGATCACGCCAAGCGGGCGATGGCCACCTTCCCGCGCGCCTCGGGCCGCTACTACGGGGTCGACTATCCGGCGCGCGCCGGCGCGGGGGACACCGGCGCCGACCGGCTGGACTGGTACCGCAACATCCCGGTCCCCACCTCGTACATGTGCCTGGGCAGCACGGGCGACTTCTTCGGCGGGTACGACCACGCCGCGGAGGCGGGCTTCGTGCACTGGGCCGACCACCGCATCGCACCGGGCAAGAAGCAGTGGACGTGGGGAAACGCGCCATTCGGCTGGGCGTGGGACCGCAACCTCACCGACGGCGACGGCCCGTACGTCGAGCTGATGGCCGGTGTCTTCACCGACAACCAGCCGGACTTCTCGTTCCTCGCTCCGGGTGAGACGAAGACCTTCAGCCAGTACTGGTACCCGATCCAGCGGATCGGCCCGGCGCATCAGGCCAATCTGGACGCCGCGGTCAGCTTGAACCTCGACTCCGCCGCCGACGTGACCCGGGTACGCGTCGGCGTCGCGGTCACCGCCGTACGCCCCGGCTGTCTGCTGCGGCTGTGCGATGCCGCCGGAGGCACCGTATGGAGCGCGCGGTCGGACCTCGCGCCGGGATCACCGCTGGTGAGGGAGGTCGTGCTGACCGGCCGGTATGCCCCGGCCGACCTGGAGCTGACCGTCGGGCACGAGGACGCGACGCTGATGTCGTGGCGGCCCCGGCCCGGCCCTGCCGAGGTCACGCCGCCCGAGCCGGCGACCGAGCCGCCGGCGCCCGAGGAGATCGCGTCCGCGGACGAACTGTACGTCACCGGTCTGCACCTGGAGCAGTATCGGCACGCGACGCGGTCTCCGGAGCCGTACTGGCAGGAGGCGCTGCGCCGTGATCCGGGCGATGCCCGGTGCGGCATCGCGCTCGCCGCGCGCCGCTACCGCGAGGCGGACTACGACGAGGCCGAGCGGCTGCTGCGGCGAGCGGTGGCCCGCCAGACCCTGCGCAATCCCAACCCCTGTGACGGCGAGGCGTACTACCGGCTTGGGCTGGCCCTCATCCGGCTGAGCCGTTTCGATGAGGCGTACGACGCCCTGGCCAAGGCGTCCTGGAACGCCGCCTGGCGAGCGCCGGCGCACTGGGCGCTCGCCCGGCTGGACTGCCGGGAGGCGCGGTGGGCCGCCGCGCTGGAGCATCTCGACGCGGCCCTGTCCGCCGAGGCAGGCCTGCTGCAGGCACGTGATCTGCGGGTCCTGGTACTCCGGCGGCTCGGCCGTACCACGGAGGCGGACGCGCGACTGGAGGCGGCCCGGCGGCTTGACCCGCTCGACTGGTGGGCTCGTGACCTGGCCGGCCTTTCCCTGGACTGCGACGCGCAGACCTGCCTCGACGTCGCCCTCGACTACGCCGCCGCGGGTTTGGTGACCGAGGCGCTGCGCGTCCTGGACCGGGCCGAGCAGCGCCTCGCCGACGAGGGCCTCGGCGGGACCCGGCCGGCCGGCGGCCAGGAACGCCATGGGCCCGAACATCGAGAGCCGGAACGCGTGGAGGCTCGCGACGACGCGGCTCCCGCGGGCGGCGTCCCCACCTGGAGGCGGCCCCGCTCGGGGCTCGGGCCGCTGCTCGCCTACCACAGGGCCGACCTGCTGGCCGTCCTCGGTGACGAGGACGGCGTGGCCGCCGCGACGGAACAGGCGCGCGCGGCCGACGCGCGTTACTGCTTCCCGAGCCGGCCGGAGGACGCGATGGTGCTGTCCCGGGCGCTCGACCGCGACCCCGCTGACGGGCGGGCGGCGTCGCTGCTGGGCCACTGGCTGTATCACCACCGCCGGTACGCCGACGCCATCGCCTGCTGGCGGCTGGCCGTCGAGAACGATCCGTCCGACGTCGTGGCCTGGCGGAACCTCGGGGTCGCCGCGTTCAATATCCAGGGCGACCCGGCCGAGGCCACGGCCTGCTATGAGCGGGCCCTCGCCCTCGCGCCGAACGACGCCAAGCTCTGGTATGAGTCGGATCAGCTGGCCAAACGCACCGCGACGCCGCCGGAGGAGCGACTGCGCCGGCTGGAGCGCCGTCCCGATGTCGTGGCGGCCCGCGACGACCTGACCATCGAGTACGTGCTCCTGCTGGTGGCCACCGGCCAGGCCGACCGCGGCCTGGACGTCCTGACCGGCCGCCGCTTCCAGCCCTGGGAGGGCGGGGAGGGACAGGTCCTCTTCACGTGGGAACAGACCCGGCTGGCCTTGGCCCGCGTCGCGCTGGCGGCCGGACGCGCCGCCGAGGCCGAGGCGCACGCCCGCGCCGCGCTCGACCCGCCCGAGATCCTGGGGGAGGCCCGCCACCCGCTGGCGAACTGCGCGGACCTGCTCCTCGTGCTCGGCGACGCGCACGCCGCTGCCGGCGAGGCCGACGCCGCCCGGGGGGCCTGGACGCAGGCGGCCACCGCGGACGGGGACTTCCAGGAGATGAGCACCCGGCCGTACAGCGAGATGACCTACTTTTCCGCTTTGGCCTGGCGCCGGCTGGGACGCGAGGACCAGGCCGGACGGCTCATCGAGGGCCTGGAGGCGTACGTGGCCGAGCTGAAGGGCTCCCCGGCCCGGATCGACTACTTCGCCACGTCCCTGCCCACGATGCTGCTGTTCGCCGACGACCTCCAGGCCCGGCGCGAGACGACCGCGACGTTTCTCGCCGTACAGGCCGCCGCGCTGCGGGGTCAGTGGGACGACGTGCTGACCGGGATCGCGGCCGTACTCGCCCGCGATCCGAACCATCGTGCGGCCACCGCCTTCCGTGCCGAGGTGCCGTGTGGGGTGCGCGAACTCGGCTTCGGTTGCTGACCCGCAGGTCAACGCTCCGATCGTATTTTCAGGCGGCACAGGTACGTCAGCCCGAGGCGGTGAGTTCCTCCGGCTGCCGCCCCTGGGCCGGGGCATCCTCCGGCTCGCCGAGCCATGCGACCGCGACGGCGCCCGCTACGGCCAGCGCGAAGCCGAAGATGGCCACCCAGGTGTAGCCCGGGCGCGAGGCGTCGCCGAGCCAGATCACGCCGAGGATGCCGGGGACCACCGTTTCACCCACGACCAGGGCCGCCGTGGCGCCGTTGACCGAGCCGATCTGCAGGGCGACGGTGTGGAGGTACATGCCGCCGACGCCGGCGAGCAGGATGGCGTACAGGGCCGGGTCGGTCAGCAGTGCGCCCGGGGCGAGCGGGTCTGCGCCGTTCAGCACTCGCACCCCGATGCCGACCACTCCGAAGCCCAGGCCGGACAGCAGGCCGGCCAGGATCGCGGCCTTCGATCCCATCCAGCGCACTGCCAGGGTGCCGCAGCCGATCAGCAGCACGGAGGCCGCCAGCAGCCACCAGTGGGTGGAGATAGGGGTGCGGCCGCCGCCTTCGGGACCTGCGGCGCCGGCCAGCAGTACCAGGGCCGAGCAGACCACGGCGATGGAGACCCACTCCGGCCGGTTCAGCCTGATGCCCAGCAGCTTGATACCCAGCACCGCGGTGATCACCAGGTTGGCGCTGATCACGGTCTGCGACAGGAACAACGGCAGCAGCCTGGCGGCCAGCGCGCCGAGCCCGAAGCCGACGAGGTCCAGCACGCTTCCCGCCATGAACTCCCAGGTCACGGCGGCCTTCGCGGTCGACAAGAGGCTGGGGCCGCCATGCTGGGTGGTGACGGTCGCAGATGCCGCGGCAGCCTCCCGGCGGGCGGACCTGCGGGATCCCACGGCTTGCAGTACCGACCCGGTGCCATAACAAGCCGATGCGGAGACGGCGGTCACGAGGCCGATGATCATCGAGTGCTCCGTTCGCGTACCGCCGATGCGGGGACTGACACGGACCGCCGCCGACGTGTCCGCGACGGGGTGCCGCCTCCGGGAGCAGCCGGGCCACCTCCCCTGTAAGGCTGGACGCCCGATGGGGGGGCAGAAGTTCCGTGTCTCGTGACGGCCCTCTCATCGATCTCGTGGCGGATCCCGCATCCCAGCCCTTGCCGGGATGCGGGACGCGCCACGGGTCAATGTCAGTCGACCTCGACGATGGCCTGGGCGAACTGGGCCTTGTAAAGCCGGGCGTAGGCGCCGTCGGCCTCGAGGAGCTCGTCATGGGTGCCCTGCTCGACGATGCTTCCCGATTCCATGACCAGGATGAGGTCGGCGTCGCGGATGGTGGACAGCCGGTGGGCGTTGACGAAGCTGGTCCGGGCTTCGCGCTGTGAGTTCATCGCGCGCTGGTTGAGGACCTCGGTGCGGGTGTCGAGCGAGCTGGTCGCCTCGTCCAGGATGAGGATCGCGGGCCTGGCGAGGAATGCGCGGGCGATGGTGATCAGCTGCTTCTCGCCCGTACTGACGTTGGTTCCCTCATCGTCGATGATGGTGTCGTAGCCGTCGGGCAGGGTGCGGACGAACCTGTCGACATGGGTGGCGCGGGCCGCTTCCATGATCTGGTCGTGGGTGGCGTCGGCGGCGCCGTAGGCGATGTTCTCGGCGATGGTGCCGCCGAACAGCCAGGCGTCCTGCAGAACCATGCCGGTCCTGGCCCGCAGGTCCTCGCGGGTCATGTCGGCGATGTCGATCCCGTCGAGGGTGATCCGGCCGCCCGTAACCTCATAGAACCGCATCAGCAGGTTGACCAGGGTGGTCTTGCCGGCACCGGTCGGACCGACGATGGCGACGGTCTGACCCGGCGCGACGGCCAGGGACAGGTCCTCGATCAGCGGGGTGTCGGGGGTGTACCGGAACGAGACGTGCTCGAACCCCACCCGCCCGTGTACCTGCTCTGGCCGGACCGGCGTGACCGGGTCGGGGTCCTGCTCCTGGGCGTCCAGCAGCGCGAAGACGCGTTCGGCGGAGGCGACACCGGACTGCAGCAGGTTGGCCATGCTGGCCACCTGGGTGATGGGCTGGGTGAACTGCCGGGAGTACTGGATGAACGCCTGCACGTCTCCCAGGGAGAGTGATCCCGAGGCCACCCGCAGACCTCCGACGACCGCGACAAGGACGTAGTTGAGGTTGCCGATGAACATCATCGCCGGCTGCATCAGGCCGGAGATGAACTGGGCCTTGAAGCTGGAGACGTACAGGGTGTCATTGTGCTTCTGGAAGATCTCCAGCGACTCTTCCTGGCGGCCGAAGACCTTGACCAGCGAGTGTCCGGTGTACATCTCCTCGATGTGCCCGTTGAGGCGGCCCGTCGTGGACCACTGCTTGACGAACTGAGGCTGTGCCTTCTTCCCGATCCGGGCCGCGACCAGCACCGAGACGGGCACGGTCACCAGGGCGATGACCGCCAGCAGTGGTGAGATGACGATCATCATGGTCAGTACGCCGACGATGGTGAGCAGCGAGGTCAGGATCTGGCTGAGCGTCTGCTGCAGCGTCTGGGACAGGTTGTCGATGTCGTTGGTGACCCGGCTGAGCAGCTCACCGTGCGGCTGGCGGTCGAAGTAGCCCAGGGGCAGCCGGGCCAGCTTGGTCTCCGCCTGCTCGCGAAGCCGGAACATGGATCGCTGCACGATAATGGTGGTCAGCCGGCCCTGCAGGAGGCTGAAGACCGACGCCACCGCGAAGAGCGCCAGGACGGTCAGCAGCACTCCGCCGACCTTGCCGAAGTCGATGCCGTGCCCGGGCACGATGTTCATCGAGTTGAGCATGTCCGCGAGAGTGCCCTGGTGGGTCTGCCGGAGATGGGCGACCACCTCGGCCTTGGTGGTGCCGGCCGGGATCGTGCGACTGACGACCCCGGAAAAGATCAGGTCGGTGGCATGGCCGAGGATCTTCGGGCCGAGCACGGACATGGAGACGCTGCCGACGGCCAGCGCCAGGGTGCCCGCGATGAGCGGCCGCTCGGGACGCAGCATGCGCAGCAACCGGCGGCTCGACCCGCCGAAGTCCAGTGACTTCTCGGTCGACCGCCCGGCCATGAACGCGGCCGGCCCGCGGGCGGGCCCGGCCGGTCTCGGACCGCGGCCCGGGACCGGCCGTTCGCCGGAACCGGGAGAGGCCGGGGAACTCATGCAGCCTCCTGCTCGGTGAGCTGTGACAGGACGATCTCCCGGTAGGTGTCGTTGGTGTCCATCAGTTCGTGGTGGGTGCCGGTTCCGACGACCCGGCCCTCGTCGAGGACGATGATGCGGTCGGCATGCCGGATGGTGGCGACGCGCTGGGCGACGATGACGACGGTCGCCTCGGCGGTCTCGGCGGACAGCGCCGCTCGCAGGGCCGCGTCGGTGGCGTAGTCCAGGGCAGAGAACGAGTCGTCGAAGAGGTAGATCTCGGGCCGGCGCACCAGCGCGCGGGCGATGGCCAGCCGCTGGCGCTGCCCACCGGAGACGTTGGTGCCGCCCTGGTCGATCTTGGCGTCCAGGCCGCCCTCCATCCGTTCCACGAAGCCGCGGGCCTGAGCGGTCTCCAGCGCGTGCCAGAGTTCCTCGTCGGTGGCGTCGGGTTTGCCGTAGCGCAGGTTGGAGGCGACCGTTCCGGAGAAGAGGTATGGCTTTTGCGGGACGAACGCGACCGCGTCCGACAGCACTGCCGGGTCCAGCTCGCGGACGTCGACGCCGTCGACGAGCACGGTGCCGCCGGTGACATCCATGAGACGGGGGACCAGATTGAGCAGGGTGGTCTTGCCACTGCCAGTCGACCCGATCACCGCGGTGATCTCACCGGGCCGGGCGACCAGGCCAACGCCGCACAGCACGGGCTCCTCGGCGCCGGGGTAGCGGAATTCGGCGTCCCGTAGCTCCAAGTGGCCGTGCACGGCCAGGGTGTGCACCGGGTCGGCCGGCGGGACGACGCTGGACTCGGTGTCCAGGACCTCCTGGATGCGCTCGGCGCATACTTCGGCGCGCGGCACCATCATGAACATGAAGGTCGCCATCATCACCGACATCAGGATCTGCATGAGGTAGCTCAGGAACGCGGTCAGCGCACCGACCTGCATCGAGCCACTGTTGATCAGGTGTCCGCCGAACCAGAGCACGGCGACGCTGGAGACGTTGACCACCAGCATCACGGTCGGGAACATCAGGGCCATCAGCCGGCCGGTACCGAGCGACACGTCCAGCAGCTCGGTGTTGGAGCCGGCGAACCGCTGCTGTTCACGGCTGTCGCGGACGAAGGCCCGGATGACCCGTACCCCGGTGATCTGCTCGCGGAGCACCCGGTTGATCGTGTCGATGCGTTCCTGCATCCGCCGGAACAGCGACCGCATCCGGACGATGATCAGGCTGATGATCACACCCAGCACCGGCACGATGATCAGCAGCAGCGAGGACAGCTTCACATCCTGGTTGAGCGCCATCGCGATGCCGCCGACGCACATGATGGGGGCCGCCACCATCATGGTGAAGGTCATCAGGGCCAGCATCTGGACCTGCTGCACGTCGTTGGTCGTCCGGGTGATCAGCGACGGTGTGCCGAACCTGCCCACCTCGCGGGCCGAGAACTCCTGCACCCGGGTGAACACCCCCGACCGCACGTCGCGGCCGAGCGCCATCGCGGTACGAGCACCGAAGTAGACGGCACCCACGGAACAGACGATCTGTACGAGGGCGACAGCGATCATGATGCCGCCGGTGCTCATGATGTAACCGGTGTCGCCCTTGACCACGCCTTTGTCGATGATGTCGGCGTTCAGGGTCGGCAGGTACAGCGTCGCCAGGGTCTGCACCAGCTGCAGCACCACGACGAGCGTCAGCGGCTTGCGGTAGGGGCGCAGATAGGCGCGCAGGAGTCGGATCAGCACACGGAACTCTCTTGTGGAGGAGAAGGAACGGGGATAGGTCGCCTCTTCCTGGCTGAAAAGGCGTTGTCGGAACAAGTGAATGAAAAGTACCGCTAAGGAGCTGGGCCCGCCCGGCTCAGCGGGACTGTGGAGCCGGTTCCGAGCACTACAGGCCGCCGCGCGCCGTGCCTTCCATGGCGCAGCGTTGCAGGCCCGCCATGCCAATGGGGGGCGGGCATCGCCGTGTCGCTGGCGGCACTCCTCGTGGTAGGTGGAGGGCCCGGCAGAGGCCGCCGGACCGGCCGGGCGCCTCTGCAACGTGGCCGACCAGGTCGAACAGGACATCCTCCTGTTGGAGCCTGATCCGCTGAGGGCACAGTGGGTCGTTGGGGAACGGCGCGAGTCACGATTCTCTTGGTGCCGGCAGGTACCGGTTGATCGAGCCCGCGAAGGAGGATCGCCGGCGTACCGGCTGCTGTGGTTAGACCACCGGCCTTTCAGTCGCGGTCGCGCGTTCATCGTTCTTTCATGTCAGGCTCCTACTGTTCTGCACTGATGAGTGATCCGGAGACGCCACGACGCAGGCGGGTTCTGGCGTCCACCGCGCTTACCGGGATCACGGTCAGCCTGACGCTGATGACCCTGGTAGGACTCTGCCGATGGCCCGCAGCCGTACCGCACATGGAACGCGACGGCACTTTCCCGCGCATCGCTTGGACGTCCGTCACGGACCTGGAGGTCACGGCCCTGCTATGGGCCGCAATGATTGCCGGGACGGCCGGCCTCGCCGCCGGGCTGGCGGCGGTGCGGCACGGGTGGCGGCCGCGGCGACGGCGGCTCCTGGCGGGCGGCGCACTGGCGATCGCGGTCCTGGTCGCCGCCCCGCCGATGGGGACGACGGACAGCATGGACTACGCGGTGTACGGCCGGATGGCCGTGCTCGGCTACAACCCGCACGTGATGACGCCGCGGGAGTTTCGTGCGACCGGCGACCCGGTGGGCGCGGTGGCGCCGCAGGAGTGGGAGAACGTCCCGTCGGTGTACGGTCCGTTGGCCACGGCCGCGCAGTGGGCGGCGTCGGCGATGGCGGGCGGCTCAGCGAGCTGGACGGTGTTCTGGCTCAAGATCTGGAACGCACTGGCCTTCCTCGCAGCGGCACTCGCCCTGAACCGGATGGCGGGCAGAGATCCTGCGCGCCGGACCCGGGTGCACCTTCTCTGGACGCTCAACCCGCTCATGCTGTGGGCGCTGATCGGCGGCGCACACGTCGACGGGCTGGCGGCAGGACTCGCGGTGGCCGGACTGGCGGTAGTGGGCCCTACGGCGCGGCGAAGCGGGGTGGCAGGGATCCTGCTCGGCGCCGCGGCAGCGGTGAAGGCCCCGTATGTGCTGGTCGGGGCCGGAATGGCCTGGGCGGTACGGCGCTCGCCCCGGGCGCTGACGGCGCTTGCTGCTGGTGCCGCCACGGTACTGGTCGCCGGCTATGCGACGATAGGCCGCGAGGCGATCGCCGCCGTGGCCCGACGGACCCAGTCGCCTTCTTGGAACACACCGTGGCAGTTGCTCGTCCCCTTCACGGGCGCGCTTCCGCCGTGGCTTTCATCGGCGTCGCTCGGACTCGCGACCGCCGTCGCGGTACTTCTCCTCCGTGCCTCTCCCGATGGCCCGGGCTGGCTGAGACCCACGCTGGCGATCTGCCTCGCATGGGTCGTCACCACTCCGGTCTACTACCCGTGGTACGAGGCGCTGGTCTTTCCGCTGGTCGCACTGTCTCCGGCGACCCGGCTGGACTGGGTGCAGCTCGCCCGGGCTCTAGTCGCCACCATCGGCTCCCTGCCCGGGATCCCCATCCGGCTCGGTGATGCATGGCTCCGCTCGGCGGTGACGCACGGGCCGGTGCCCTACATCGTGCCGAGCGCGTTGCTGGGCCTCGCGCTCGTGCTTGTCGGCACGGTGCTGTTCCCGCCTGCGCCCGATGACCTGAACGCCTCCGCCGCGAGGGGGCGGCGACACGGCATGTGCCACGGTGGCAGTTAGACCCGGGGCCGATGGTCAATCCGTAGATCGGAGACGGCGACTGAGCCGAGTTCCTCCTCCCTCTATCGCCACTATCGGATTCGGATGACACAGGCCCAGGGGCGCGAACGTGGTCTCCGAGGCACTTGGCTGCCCGTATGCCTGGCCTCCTCTGCCGTGCCAGGGCCGATCGGCCTCCTGGGCGAGGACTGTCCCGGCTACTTCTCGGCCGGAGATACCAGGGCCTTCGCCGAGTTTCCGCACCTCAGAAAATATCGGCGTTCCCAAGTGCGAATGGCCTGTTAAGGACATAGGTACTGACCGATAACATGTCACGCACTCGCGGACGTAATGACGCTGCGACCCCCATCGCAAGGAGGCACCGTGCCGGTATCCCTCACCGATACGTTGCAGGAACAGGGTACGACTGCTCAGGCCAAGGCCGCAGACACTAGACGCCCAGGCCGATATCTCGTCAGCGCGATGCTGGCGGGTGCCTATGTAGGGGTCGCGGTCGTGCTGATGATCGCGGTCACCGGTCCGTTGCAGGCAAGCTCGTCGCCTTGGGTCAAGCTGATCCAGGGGCTGGTGTTCGGTGTCGCGTTGACGCTAGTGATCTTCGCTGGGGCGGAGCTGTCGACCGGCAACATGATGACCATGCCGCAGGGCGTCCTCACCCGCCGCAATGGCGTGGTGGCCGCCATCGTCGTGATCCTGTTCTCCTTCGTCGGTAACCTCGTCGGCTCGGTCGTTTTCGCCTGGCTCGTCCACGAGAGCGGTGTGCTTGCCGTGGCCGCGGCGCCGGGTAAGCCGGCAGCGGGGGAGAAGCTGCTGGCGGCGCTCATCAAGGCGAAGACAGGCGAGACCGACACGGCACTGTTCTTCCGTGGCGTCCTCTGCAACTTCCTCGTCTGCCTGGCCGTGTGGATGGGGGTTCGCACCAAGTCGGACGGGGCCAAGCTCGCGCTGATCTTCTGGTGTCTGCTGGCGTTCGTCTCCTCTGGCTTCGAGCACGTCGTTGCGAACATGACCACGTTCTCGCTGGGCATGTTCGACCACGTTCCCGGGGCGACGGCCGGGGCCTTCGGCCGGAACCTGCTGTTCGTCGGGCTGGGCAACCTCGTCGGTGGCGCGGTGTTGGTCGGCGCGGCATATGCGTTCATAGGCATGCCCGGCAAGCAGGAGGCGACGACGGCGGGACAGGCCGCGGTCGAGCCGGAACTGAGCACGTCCTCCGCCGTCATGTGACAGGGAAGACCGATGACGCGAAAAGGCCGGTAGGCGATCCGGGCGACGAGGCGCTGGTCATCTCAGCACCGGAGGACACCTTACAAGGCGGCGCGGACCGGTTTCTGAACTGCATCTACCGATAGCGGAAGCCGTCGAGGAAACGGCGGAAGAGGCCACCCTCACGAGGCAGAGGCGCGGCCGGTGGCGGTGCGACCGGGCGTTGCCGGGCCACGGGCTGGTCGTAGTCGGTTCGCGCGATCGCGTCGACGACCTGCTGCTCGTCGAAGTCCTCGGACCCCTCGATCACGGGTACGAAACCGACGAGCATTCCGTCCCGCA
>JAOPYL010000044.1 GCA_025964625.1 Actinoallomurus sp.
GGCGGTGTGCGCGGCCAGCGTGGCGCGCACGGCGGGCAGCGAGGGAGGGCTCATCGACAGGGAGGTGACGCCGAGACCGGTCAGCACGCAGGCCAGCGCCGGATCGCCGGCCGCCTCGCCGCAGACGCCACAGCCCTTGCCCGCCGCGGCCGCGCCCTCGGCCGCGAGCGCCACCAGGTCGAGCAGCGCGGGCTGCCAGGGGTCCTGCAACCGGGTCAGCGCGCCCACCTGCCGATCGGCGGCGAAGGCGTACTGGGCGAGGTCGTTGGTGCCCACGCTGAAGAAGTCGGCCTCGGCCGCCAGGTCACGGGCCCGCACCGCCGCGGCGGGGATCTCGATCATGACTCCCGCCCGCGCGATGCCCGCCGCGCGGCACGCCTCCGCGAAACAGCGGGCCTCGGCCGCGTCGGCCACCATCGGCGCCATGACCCGCAGCTCCACGGGCAGTCCCGACGCCGCGCGCGCCAGTGCCCGCAGCTGTCCCGCGAGCACCTCCGGGCGCCGGCGCAGCATGCGCAGGCCGCGCTCGCCGAGCGCCGGGTTGGGCTCCTCCGACAGGGCGGGGAGGAACGCGAGGGGCTTGTCCGCGCCGGCGTCGAGGATCCGCACGATGACCCGCGGGAACGCCTCCAGCACGGCCCGGTACGCGGACTCCTGTTCCTCCTCGGTCGGCGGCGTCGTACGCCCGAGGAAGAGGAACTCGGTGCGATAGAGACCCACGCCCTCCGCGCCGTACGCCAGCGCGGACGCCACGTCCTGCGGACCGCCGACGTTGGCCAGCAGCGGCACCGCGTGCCCGTCTGCCGTCACGCCCGGCCCGGTCTCCGTCTTCAGCGCCGCCGCCCGCGCCCCGGCCGCGGCCCGTGCGCGTGCCACCTCGTCATCGGACGGATCGGGGCGTACGTCACCGGAGACCCCGTCGACCAGCACCACTGTGCCATCGGCGAGAGCCGTGCAGCCGGGACAGGCGACCACCGCGGGCACGCCCATCGCGCGGGCGAGGATCGCGGTGTGGCTGGTCGGGCCGCCCTCTTCCGTGACGAAGCCGACGACCTTCGCGGGGTCCAGCAGGGCGGTGTCAGCAGGCGCCAGATCCCGTGCGACCAGCACGAACGGCTCGTCGGAGTCCGGGAGGCCCGGCATCGGCAGCCCCAGGAGCACGGCGACGGCCCGGTCCCGGATGTCGTCGAGGTCGGCCACCCGGGCGGCCATGTACTCCCCAGCTACGGCCAGCATGGCCCGGAACGTCCCGAACGCCTCGTAGACCGCGCGCGGCGCCGAGATCCCTGCGGCGATCTTCTTCCCGGCCAGCTCGGCGAGGCTCGGGTCGCGGGCCATCATCGCCTGGGCGGCCAGGACGTCCTGCGCCTCGCCGCCCGCCTTCGCCCCGCGTTCCTCCAAGTCGGCGCCCACCGCGTCCAGGGCGCTCAGCGCGCGGTGCGTCTCCTTGCCGGTATCGCCCTGGTGGCGTTCACCGGCGGGCGGCTCGGGGACCGCGCCGGCGATCGTCCGCACCGGACCGCTCCCGGTACCGGGGCTGACCCCGAGGCCGCGCAGGCCCTCAGGCACCGCTGCCGGTCACCATCGCCACGAGCTCGTCGAGTACGGTGTCCGCGCCGTCGCCCTCGGCGGTGATCAGGATCTCGTCCCCCTGCCGGACGTCCAGCCCGATGACGGACAGGATGCTCTTGGCGTCGACCGGGTCGTCACCGGACTTGGCCACCGTCACCTCCATGGGCGCCTTCGTGGCGGCCTGGACGAACAGTGCGGCGGGCCGAGCGTGCAGACCCACCTCGGTCTCGACCTTGACACGACGCTCGGCCATCTGAGAACTCCCCATCATTGATCCGTCTGAGTCACCTTGCCGAGGCCGCGCGGGACATCGGGATCGATCCCGAGCCGGCGGGCCAGCGCCTCCGTGAGCAGCTGGCCGGGCACGATCAGAGGGAGCGGTGCGACCCACTCTGGCAGGTCCGTGCCGGGCAGCGCGCACGTGGACGCCTCAGCAAGGGTACGGCCTCCGCCGATGCCGTACGCCTTCGCACCGGCCGCGGTCACCCGCTGAGCGAGCGCCACGGTGCCCGGCAGGGTCGGACCGGAGTCGGCGGCGACCAGGATCGCCGGGGTGTCCTCATCGACGACGGCGATCGGGCCGTGCAGCAGGTCGGCGTACGACAGGCCCATCGCGTGCAGGTAGCACGCCTCCTTGAGCTTGATCGCCAGCTCCAGCGCGGTGCCGTACGCGATGCCGCGTCCGGACACCACCGCCCCCGGTACGCCCGCCAGTCCCTCGACGATCTCCGGCAGGGCGGCCGAGGCCTCCGTCGCCGCGATCAGCCGGTCGATCTCCTCGGGCGCACGGCGCAGGTCGGCGATGTCCACGTCGGCGCCGAGGCCGATGCCGAGCACGGCGAGCGCCGCGAGCTGGGTGGTGTACGTCTTGGTCGCCGGCACGGCCAGTTCGTCACCGGCCTTGGTGACCAGCGCGACCTGCGCGGCCTTGGCGAGCGGCGACCCCTCACCGTTGGTGACCGCGACGGTGCGCGCTCCGCACCCGGCCGCCCAGTCGAGCGTCTCGACGATCTCCTCGGTCTTGCCCGACTGGCTGATCGCCACCGCGAGCACACCGGAGAGGTCGATCTTCTTCTTGTAGGTGGTCGCGATCGAGGGCGAGGCGAGCGTCGCCAGCCTGCCGGCGTGCGTCTGCACGAGATAGCTGCCGTAGACGGCGGCGTTGTCGGAGGAACCCCGGGCGATGAACAGCACCTGCCGGGTCTCGCGGCCCAGCAGTCCGACCTCGGCCACGCGGGGCAGCAGCGCGTCGAGGGTGGCGCGCAGGGCGGTGGCCTGTTCGCCGATCTCGGTCCGCATGCGGGATGTGGTCACTGGGTTTCCCATCTCTGCGCCTGTGATCGCGTCGTTACGTCTTCGTAGCCCTGACCTGCATTGACATGCTCTTCGGGCGTGTGGTCTAGTCCGGACTAGACCAGTATGAACCATACTTCACTCCCCTGACTCTGCTGCCAGAGGTACCCAATGGGCAAGATCGATCCGACCAGCCCCGTACCCAAGTACTTCCAGCTCCGGGAGATCCTCCTCGACCTGATGGAGGACGCCGAACTGCCGGTCGACGCTCCGATCCCCTCTGAGCGGGAACTGTGCCAGCGGTTCGGGCTGTCGCGCATGACCGTGCGGCAGGCCGTCGACCACCTGGTGTCCGAGGGGCGGTTGTACCGTGTGCCGGGCAAGGGCACGTTCGTGGCCCGCCCGAAGATCGAGATGCCGCTGCGCCTCGTGTCGTTCACCGAGGATATGCGCGCCCGCGGCCTGGAGCCGGGCGCACGCGACCTCGACCGCCGCACCATGCCGGCCAACGCCCACCTCGCCCGGGTCTTCGACATCCCGCCGGGCACCGGCGTGCACGTCATCGAGCGGCTGCGGACCGCCGACAGCGAGCCGATGGCGGTCGAGCGGTCGCACATCCCGGCCACCGTCGCGCCCGGCCTGCTGGACACTCCGCTGAGCGACGTCTCGCTGTACGACGTCCTGGAGAAACGCTTCGGGGTGGTGTTCGACGCCGGCGAGCAGACCATCGAGGCGGGGATCGCCGACAGCGCCGACGCGCGACTGCTTGACCTGGCCCGCGGCAGCGCCGTACTCCTGTTGCAGCGCAGGTCGTTCATGAACGGGACCTGCGTCGAGCTTGCCGTGTCGACCTATCGAGCGGACCGGTACCAGCTGCACAGCGCCCTGGAGATACCGAGGCGGAATCGCGTGGTGCCGCGGCAGTAGCACCATGTCGCCCGGATGACCGGATCCGGCCAGGATGTATCAGCGAGCGCGTTCGCGCCTCTTTGTGTCTGCCGCCGCGTGGCGGCCGAACCCTTGGAGGCTCACATGCGCAGACGCTCACCCTCACGCCGGTCGGCGCCGATCCGGCTCGTCCCGTACGGAGGCCGCGCGTCGTTCGGAACCGCGGTGCACGGGTCCCTCGCCGTGGCCCTGGACTCCGGCCCACCGCCGCAACGGGTGCCGCGCCCGGTGCTCGGCGTCGTACGCGACGGGCGGCCGGGCGTGCGCACGGAGGCGCGGCTCATCGCCCAGCTGGTGATCGACGTGCTGGCCGGCGTGCGTCCCTACCACCACCTGGCCGGACGTACGACGCCACGGGTCTTCGAGCTGCTGGACTCACTCGCCGCCCGGATGCCCGGACGGTCCGTGCCGAGGCTGAGGGCGGTCCGGGTCTGCGAACCCGCGCCCGGGATCGCCGAGGTCGCGGCGGTCGCGGCCGTGGGGTCACGCGTCCAGGCGCTGGCGCTGCGGCTGGAGCACGATCGCGGCCGGTGGCGCTGCGCCGCCATCGAGACGACCGTCCCGCCCGGGTAGACGACGCATGCCGGTCACGTAAGAGCGTCCGGCGACAGGGCGCTGGACCCCGAGCCCGGCAGTCCTGTTGCCGGTCGCTCTGAGGCAGGACGCGGAACGACCCGGACGAGGTCGTCCGGGCCGTTCCGCGTCAAGCCGGTCAGTCGTTGCCGCGCGCGCCGCCGTGGCAGCGCTTGTACTTCTTGCCCGACCCGCACGGGCAGGGGTCGTTGCGGGACACACCGACGAACTGGTCGTCGGACTTCTCGCTGTGGGTCTCGACACCACCCTCGCCGTCGACGGTGGGTGCGGTGTAGCTGAGGGTCTGCCGCCGGCCGGTCTGCTCCAGCCCCTTGGCGACGATCTCCGGTGCCTCGTCGGCGCTCGCGGAGACCTCGACGGGCGCCTGGCCGACGCCCGCCACGGCGGGCTGCTCGTCGTCGGCGATCTCGACCTCGAGGTTGAAGAGGTAGCCGACCGACTCCTCCTTGATGCCCTCGAGCATCGCGTTGAACATGTCGAAGCCCTCACGCTGGTACTCGACCAGCGGGTCGCGCTGCGCCATGGCCCGCAGGCCGATGCCCTCCTGGAGGTAGTCCATCTCGTAGAGGTGCTCGCGCCACTTGCGGTCGAGGACCGACAGGATGACGCGGCGCTCGAGCTCGCGCAGCACCTCCGCGCCCAGCTCCTCCTCGCGGCTGGCGTAGGCGGCCTGGGCGTCGGCGGTGATCTGCTCGGTGAGCAGCTCGGCGGTCAGGCCGGCCTGGCCGCCCGCCTCGTCGACCAGCTCCGCGGAGTCGATCGAGATGGGGTAGAGCTGCTTGAACGCCTTCCACAGCTTGTCGAGGTCCCACTCCTCGGGGAAGCCCTCGGCGGTGGCCGCGGTGACGTAGCCGGCGACGACCTCGTCGATCATGCGCTCGATCTGCTCGTGCAGGTCGGCGCCCTCCAGGACCCGGCGGCGCTCGGCGTAGATGACCTTGCGCTGGCGGTTGAGGACCTCGTCGTACTTCAGGACGTTCTTACGGATCTCGAAGTTCTGCTGCTCGACCTGGTGCTGCGCCGACCGGATGGCGTTGGAGACGATCTTCGACTCGATCGGCACGTCGTCCGGGATGTTGAGCCGGGTCATGATCGCCTCGACCCGGGCCGAGTTGAACAGCCGCATCAGGTCGTCCTCGAGCGAGAGGTAGAACCGCGACTCGCCCGGGTCGCCCTGGCGGCCGGACCGGCCGCGCAGCTGGTTGTCGAAGCCCCGCGACTCGTGACGCTCGGTGGCGAGGACGTAGAGGCCGCCGGCCCCGACGACGTCCTCGTGCTCCTCCTTGACCGCCTTCTTGGCCTTGTCGACCGCATCGGGCCAGGCCTTCTCGTACTCCTCTGGAGTCTCGAGCGGGGAGAGGCCGCGCGTGTGCAGCTCCTTGTCGGCGATGTGGTCCGGGTTGCCGCCGAGCGTGATGTCGGTACCGCGGCCGGCCATGTTGGTGGCGACCGTGACGGCGCCCTTGCGGCCCGCCTCGGCGACGATCATCGCCTCTCTCTCGTGGTACTTCGCGTTGAGCACCTCGTGCGGGACTCCGCGCCGCTTGAGCATCCGGGACAGCTTCTCGGACTTCTCCACCGACGTGGTGCCGACCAGCACCGGCTGGCCGTTGTCGTGCCTCTCCTTGATGTCCTCGACCACGGCCTCGAACTTGGCCTGCTCGGTCTTGTAGACGACGTCGGAGACGTCCCGGCGGATCATCGGCTTGTTCGTCGGGATCGGGATGACGCCGAGCTTGTAGATCTTGTTGAACTCGGCCGCCTCGGTCTGCGCGGTGCCGGTCATGCCGCCGAGCTTGTCGTAGAGGCGGAAGAAGTTCTGCAGAGTGATCGTGGCGAGAGTCTGGTTCTCGTCCTTGATCGTCACGCTTTCCTTGGCCTCGATGGCCTGGTGCATGCCCTCGTTGTAGCGCCGGCCGTGGAGGATGCGCCCGGTGAACTCGTCGACGATCAGGACCTCGCCCGCGTTGACGATGTAGTCCTTGTCCTTGCGGTAGAGCTCGCGCGCCTTGAGCGCGTTGTTGAGGTAGCCCACGAGCGAGGTGTTGATCGACTCGTAGAGGTTCTCGATGCCGAGCCAGTCCTCGACCTTCTCGACGCCGGACTCCAGGATGCCGACCGTGCGCTTCTTCTCGTCGACCTGGTAGTCGCCGTCCTCGCCCTCCGGGCCGTCGGACGCGCGGCGCAGCCGGGGCACGATCTTGGCGAACTCGAGGTACCACTTGGAGTTCTGCTCGGCCGGGCCCGAGATGATCAGCGGGGTCCGCGCCTCGTCGATGAGGATCGAGTCGACCTCGTCCACGATCGCGAAGTTGTGGCCGCGCTGGACGCACTCCTCGAGGCTCCAGGCCATGTTGTCGCGCAGGTAGTCGAAGCCGAACTCGTTGTTGGTGCCGTAGGTGATGTCGGCCTCGTACGCCTTGCGGCGCTCCTCCGGCGTCATGTCGGCCAGGATCACGCCGACCTCGAGGCCGAGGAACTGGTGCACCCGGCCCATCCACTCGGCGTCGCGCTTGGCCAGGTAGTCGTTGACCGTGACGACGTGCACGCCACCGCCGGCCAGGGCGTTGAGGTACGCGGGGAGCACACAGGTCAGGGTCTTGCCCTCGCCGGTGCGCATCTCGGCGATGTTGCCCATGTGCAGGGTGGCACCGCCCATGACCTGTACGTCGAAGTGGCGTTGGCCCAGCGTGCGCTTGGCCGCCTCGCGGGCGGTGGCGAACGCCTCGGGAAGCAGATCGTCAAGGGTCTCGCCGTCGGCGAGACGCTCCTTGTAAGTATCGGTGAGCGCGCGCAACTCCGCGTCGCTCATGTCGACGAAGTCTTCCTCGATCGAGTTGACCTGGTCGGCGATCCGCTTGAGCTTACGCAGAACTTTGCCCTCGCCAGCGCGAAGGATCTTGTCGATGACTACTGGCACTCTCGGGAGCTCCTCGAACCGTTCGTGGAATCGCCGGGGGTCATGTCTGGCTGCGCATGCACGACCCGTACGGTGTCATCGTAGGCGAGTCCGACCGTATCGCGGGACAGGGTCACTATCACGTGACCAAGGATGCCGGCCACGCCGGCGGCGTTTACGGTGGTCACGCCGAGAAATCGTGTACAAAGTGGCACAATGAGCGCGTAAACACGCGCCATACAGCAAACGCGTAACCCGCGGGGAGGAACCCATGGCCCAGAACTCGCACGCCGGCCGCCCAAGTTCATGGCTGGCGGTCGTCGTGATCTGGATCGGGTTCGGCGTCGGTGGCGCCGCGATGGTGCCGTCGCCCAAGTGGTGGATGTTCTGGACCGGCGTCGGCATCGTCGCGATCGGCGGGATCATCGCCATGTCCATCCACATCTTCGACGACGTCATCATCGACGGGCCTCGGACGGTCCCCGAAGAGCGGCACCATTCCGAGCTGGCCCGGGGTGCGCACAGCGAGGCCGGCGGCCCCGCGATCGCCACCGACCCGGCCACGACCAAGCCGCACGGCTGAGCGCGCGCACTCCACCGGCGCAAGGCCTTCTGCCGGTGGTGGCCCCTACCATCGGGCCATGCCGACCGACGAGCTGACCGCCGGCGAGGCCCGCCGGCTTCAACTTCGCGCCCAGGGCCTCCTCGGGCGTGTCGTGACCGCCCAGGGCAACGGTCTGCGCGGCGATCCGGGCGCCCGGCGCGCGCTCGGCGCGCTGCGCCATCTCGGGGCCGTGCAGCTCGACACCATCTCGGTGCTCGCCCGCTCACACGAGCTGGTCGCCTACGCCCGCCTCGGGGCCGTCGGGCGCTCGAGTGTGGAGAGGGCGTACTGGGACGGCACGGCCGCGTTCGAGTACTGGTCGCATGCGGCCTGCGTGCTGCCGATCGAGGACTGGCCGCTCTACGCCTTCCGCCGCCGTGCCTACCGCCGCCGGGGCTACCACTGGCATCGCGCGCCCGAGCAGGCGTGCGCGGACGTCCTGGCACGGTTGCGCGCCGACGGCCCGCTCACCGCCACCGGGCTCGGCGGCGCCAAGAAGGGCGGCGAGTGGTTCGACCGCACCGACCACAAGATCGCCGCGGAGTTCCTGCTGGCCACCGGCGAGGTCGTGTGCACCCGGCGCACCGGCTGGCGGCGCGTGTACGACCTGGCCGAGCGGGCGATCCCGGCGGTCCTGCGGGACCGGGATCCGGATGACACCGAGTGTGTCACCACGTTGGTCCGCCGGGCCGGGCGGGCGATGGGCGTGGCCACCAGAGCCGACCTGGCCGACTACGTCCGGGTCAGGGGCGACCAGGTCGACACCGTGGTCGAGGCGGCCGGCCTGGTGCCGGTGACCGTCACGGGCTGGGGCAACGGCACCGCGTGGGCACATCCGGAGGCACTCGCGGCACCACCGCGCGGACGGCACCGCACGACGCTGCTCTCGCCGTTCGACTCGCTCGTCTGGGACCGCCGGCGCACGCAGCGCACGTTCGGCTTCGACCACCGGCTGGAGGCGTACGTCCCGCGCGAAAAGCGCGTGCACGGCTACTTCACCATGCCGCTCCTGGCCGGCGGACGCCTCATCGGGCGCGTCGATCCCGCCCGCGAGGGCGGCACGCTCATCGCGCGGAAGGCCTCTTTGGAGCCGGCGGCGCTGAGCACGCCCGCCAAGGCGGCACGGGCCGTCACGCACCTGGCCCAAGCCCTGCGTGAGGCTGCCGGATGGGTCGGCTGCGACGCGGTCCGCGTCGAGCGGCTCGACCCACCCGAGCTCGCCGCACCACTGCGCGCCGCGCTCAGCTGATCTCGAGTAGCTTCTCGCGGACCGCGTACACCACGGCCTCCATCCGCGAGTGCAACTGGAGCTTCTCGAGGATGTTGCGGATGTGGTTCTTGACGGTGTTCTCGGAGATGAACAGCTCTTTGGCGATCTCGCGGTTGCCCAGGCCCCTGGCGACGAGGCGGAGGACCTCCATCTCGCGGTCGGTGAGCCTGGGCGCGGGCACCTGCTGCTGGCGCTCCTCGCCGCGCTTGGCCAGGACGGCGAACTCCGTGATGAGCTTGGACGCCATCGACGGACTGATGAACGACTGACCGTCGTGCACGGCGCGCACGACGTCGGCGACCTCGTCGATCGACACGTCCTTCAGCAGATAGCCGGTGGCGCCCGCCTTGATCGCCTCGAAGAGGTCCTCCTCCTCGTCGCTGATCGTCAGCATCACGATCTTGGCGCTGGGCACCTCGTCCTTGATGGCCGTGCACGCCTCGATGCCACCGCGGCGCGGCATCCGGATGTCCATGAGGACCACATCCGGCAGCAGGTCGCCCACCTGCTCCACCGCCTCCTGGCCGTCGCCGCACTGGCCGACGACATCGACGCCGTCCTCCTCCTCGAGCACCATCTCCAGACCACGGCGGAACAGTGCGTGATCATCGACGATCAGGACGCGAATGGGATCGCCGGGCACCGTGCCACGAGTCTCGGGGGTCTCGCTCAACTCCTCCTCCAAACGGTGCGCCTGCCCATGTCGAGGACGCTGGGCGTGTCGCGGGGGTGAGATCAACCACCGTGTGGTTCTTCGGCGCCCCACTGCGGGACGCTCCTGGGACCAGACTGGTCGAGGTGATGGCGCGGCGCAAGCGCAGCGTCACTCCTCGACGAGACGGATCACTCCATAGTCCCAGCCACGACGCCGGTAGACGACGCTCGGCCGCCCGTTCTCCTTGTCGCGGAACAGGTAGAAGTCATGGCCGACCAGCTCCATCTCGAAGAGGGCCTGGTCGAGTGTCATGGGTTCGGCCTTGTGGGACTTCTCCCGCAGGACCACGGGGCCGTCGCCCTCCATCGCGATGGGGACGATGTCGCCGGCGGCTTCCGGCGGAGTGGAAGAGTCCTCGTCCCAGCCCTGCGGGCGAACGGGAGTCTCGAGGGCCTCCTCCGCCTCGACGACCGGCGAGGCCGTCGCGCCGTCCGTCTCGGCCAGCGCCATCGCGAGCCGGGCGCGACCGTGGTTTCCATGGTGGACCTTGCGCCGATCGCACATCCGCCGCAACCGGGACTCCAGCTTGCCGAAGGCCACGTCGAGGGCCGCGTACCGGTCTTCGGCGGAGGCCTCCGCCCTGATCACGGGACCGCGCGAGACGATGGTGAGCTCGATGCGCTCACGAGTGTCGGACTGGCGGGGGTTGTGCTCCTCAGAAACCTCTACGTCGACCCGGATGACCTTGGGATCCAGCTTTTCGATCTTCGCGACCTTCATGCCCACGTGACGGCGGAAACGATCGTTGACGTCCGTGTGGCGGCCCTTCACGATGATGTCCACGGGGGACCCCCCTCCTCCCGGTTATTTAAGAGCATCCGGCACGGAGCAGCCGGGCTCGACACTCCCTGAACCAGCATTCGGTCGGCGGAAACCCAGGGGAAACACCCGCCCGGCCGACCTGGTCTTCGTCCCCACATCCGCCTGCTGAGAGTCTCGCGGCGCTTTCGCCACTACTGCTCTTCTCCCGGTCCGGAGGACATCTGATCCTCCGGCGGGGCAGGACTTACTTCTAAGCCGCACCGTGATCGGTCGACGAGAAGTCGCCTTACGTGGGCCGTTTCGCCTGCGGCTGGCATCGGCTTGCCGGGCCGGTTGAGACTCGGCGCAACCACGGACCCGGGCGGGTGTCATGTCAGGAACGCTAACCCCTAACGCCACGAATGTCAGGTGGAGAAGCAGAGAAAAACCACGGATAGTCATTGACCGGCCCGGTTTCGGGCCGTCCTGCCGGGCGGGTGAGGCCGGAAACCATTGAGGTTCCGGCGTGTCGTGCCCCGCGCGCCCACCTGGTACGCGGATCCGATGACCCGGCCGGATTTCGCTTAACGCGTAAGAACACGGCCGAAGATGACCGGCCGATCACCGCCGGCCGACCAACGAGGACGGGCGATAATCGGCTACTTTGGGTAGCCGCGCACCGATCTCTCCGGAAGGTTCGGAACGCGTCCCCCGGCGCGGCGCGCGGTCGCGGCCACCACCGCGGCGGC
>JAOPYL010000056.1 GCA_025964625.1 Actinoallomurus sp.
GAAGACGTACGTCTCCGCGCCCAGCTCGGCGGCCAGGTCGAGGTTGCGCATCCCCTTGCGGATGGCGGACCTGCGGACGTCGCGGTCGTTGGAGGTGAAGGCGCCGTCCTTGAACACCGGGTGGGTGAACAGGTTGGTGGTCGCCATCGGCACGACGAGACCGGTCTCGTCGAGAACCTTGCGGAACGCGGCGACGGCCCGGTCGCGGTCGGGCTCGACGGCGAGGAGGTCGTCGTCGTGGAAGGTCACGCCGTAGGCGCCCAGCTCCGAGAGGCGGTGCACGGCTTCGACGGGGTCCAGCGGCGCACGGGTGGCGTCGCCGAAGGGATCGCGCGCCTGCCAGCCGACCGTCCACAGGCCGAAGCTGAACTTGTCCGCGCGCGTCGGTTCGAACATTACCTGCTCCTCAATTTGTACATGACCTGGACTAATTAAAACGTGCAGGCTCAGAGTGTCAACAGGGCAGGGACCAGATGATTAATCTAAGACGATGCGCAATGAGGTCGCGCCGGTCCGCCACGGCACCATGCGGGAACGCAACCTGGCCGTCGTGCTGGGCGAGGTCACCCGCCGGCAGCCGGTGAGCCGTGCCCGGCTCGCCCAGGTGACCGGCTTCACCAAGACCACGGTGTCCAGCCTGGTCGCGACGCTGAAGGACGCGGGCCTGGTCAAGGAGGACGGGCCGGTCCGCGGCGGCGAGCGGGGCCGTCCCGCCACGGCGGTCTCGGTCAACGGTGACCGCGTCGCGGGCCTGGGCCTGGAGGTCAACGTCGACTACCTGGCCGCGTGTGTGCTCGACCTCGGCCGCCGGATCCGGCACCGGCACATCGTGGCCGCCGCCAACCAGGGCCGCGATCCCGAGCGCGTCATCGCCGCGCTGACCCGTCTCGCCGAGCAGGCGATCGCCGCGGCGGCAGACCAGGGGCTGTCGGTGGCCGGTGCGGTCGTCGCGCTGCCCGGAGCCCTCGACCGGATGCGCGGACGGCTGCGCACCGCGCCCAACCTGGGCTGGAGCGACGTCGCGGCGGGGGAGTTGCTGGAGGCCGGCCTGCCGCCGCTGCCGCTGCCGGCCGACTATGACAACGAGGCCAACCTCGCAGCGCTCGGCGAGCTCTGGTTCGGTGACGGGCCCGAGCTCGGAGCGTACGTGCACGTGTCGGGGGAGATCGGCATCGGCGCGGGCATCGTCGTGGACGGCCGGGTGTTCCGCGGCGCGCACGGGTTCGCGGGCGAACTCGGCCACGTCGTGGTCGATCCGGGCGGAGCGCCCTGCGCCTGCGGTGGCCGGGGCTGCCTCGAACAGGTCGCCGGGCAGGAGGCGATCCTGCGCGCCGCCGGCATCGCCGATGCGACCGCCACGTCGCCGGCCAGTCCGGACGGTCCGCTGTCCGCGCTCGTCGCCCTGCTGGAGCGGGGCGACGAGCGTGCCCTCACCGCCGTGCGGCGCGCGGGTGAGTCCCTGGGGCAGGCTCTCGCGGCGGCGGTGAACCTGCTCGACCCGGACACGATCGTCCTCGGCGGGGTCTTCTCCACCCTCGCGCCGTGGGCGCGCCCCGCGGCCGAGGCCGCGCTCGCGGGCGGCGCGGGCGTGGTGCGCGGCTCACCTCCCCGGATGACGGTGTCGCGTCTCGGCGGCGACGCCGCCGCGCTGGGCGCGGCGGCGCTCGTCGTGGAGCGCGTGCTGGGCGACCCCGGCAAACTGCTCACCGTCGCGCGGCCGACCGCGGCACCCGCGCCCTGACCGTCTCCGCGTCAACGCGGGCTTGGGCCGTCGCCGAGGCGGTAGACGCCCAGTGCGTTGCCGCCGAGGGCGAGGCCCGCGGTCTCCTCGTCCGGGCACAGCTTCGCGACGGCGCGGGCGTTGGCCGCGATGCCGGGTACGCCCGGCCAGTCGGTACCGAAGATGAACCTGCGGCAGAGCCGGGCGAAGTCGTGCCTCGCGTAGTACTCCGGCAGCCGCCGCGGCGGCAGCCCGGACAGTTCGATCCAGACCGTCTCGCGGGAGAGCGCCAGGAACGCGGCTGCGTCATACCACCAGCCGCGTCCCCCGTGCGCGAGCACGACGTTCAGGGTCGGGAAGTCGCGCAGTACCTCATCCAGCAGGACCGGGTCGGCGTAGCCGTTCATGGATCCGGGGAAGCTGCTGGTGCCGCAGTGCACGACCACCGGTACTCCGCGGGACCGGCATACCTCGTACGCGGGGTACAGCGCGCGGTCGTTGGCCGCGAACCCGCCGTGCACCGGATGGATCTTCAGTGCGACGGCGCCCAGGCCGAGCTGGCGTTCGACCTCGTCGGCGACGGGGAAGTGCAGGTGCGGGTTGAGGTTCGCGACCGGGCGCATGCGCTCCGGGGCGTACGCGGCGAGCGGCAGCAGATCCTCGATGGGCTGGATGCCGGTCGCCTTCGGGCTGTACTCGGCCAGCATCAGCGCGATGTCGACGCCCTCGTCGTCGAGCAGTTCGGCGAACCTTCGCGGGATCGGCGTGCCGTCCGGGTCGTACACCCGGCCGATCGCGGCGGCATCACCGAAGTCCGCGGCCCAGCGGTGCCAGGCGGACTTGAGCGTCGGCAGCCGGGCGGGGTGCGTGTGCGCGTCGACGAGCAGATGACCATCGAGCACGAAGCCGTCCAAATCCTCGGAATAATGTTCTACTTCAAAACAATGATGCACTAGCCATCTGTAGAGTGATCAGATGACCGCCCCGCGACCCACGCTGAGCCGTCGGCACGCCTTGGGCGAGACGAGCGCGCGTTCCCTCCTTCTGACGCTACTCGGGGAGTTCGTCCTTCCTCAGGATGGGCCGGTGTGGACGTCGACGATCGTCGAGGTCCTCGACAGTCTCCACGTCGAGGAGAAGTCCGCCCGGCAGGCTCTGGCACGGACCGCCGCCGACGGCTGGCTGACATCCGAGCGGGTCGGGCGGAGCGTGCGGTGGTCGCTCACGCCTCCCGGGCGCCGGCTGCTCACCGAGGGCGCGGAGCGCATCTACGCGTTCGGCACGCCCGCTCCGAGGTGGGACGGCGTGTGGCTGATCCTGTACGTCTCGGTGCCCGAATCCAAGCGCAGACTCCGTCACAAGCTCCGCACCAAGCTGACCTGGGCGGGCTTCGGTTCACCGGGCCCGGGCATGTGGATCTCGCCGTCGTCGGCGCCGGAGGCCGAGGTGCGCGCGGTCATCGAGGGGCTCGGCCTGGACGCCGGCGCCATGTCGTTCACCGCACGGTTCGCCGGGGTCGGCAGCGAACAGGCGATGGTGCGGAGGGCATGGGACCTGGACGCGGTCGCCGCGCGGTACGACGACTTCGTCGACGCCTTCGCGGACCTGAGGCCGGCGTCGCCCGACGCGGTGATGCTGGCGCAGACGCGCCTTGTGCACGAATGGCGGCGCTTCCCGTTCCTGGACCCCCGGCTTCCGGCCGAGCTGCTGCCGTCGGCGTGGGTCGGTGACCGCGCGCGGGAGCTGTTCGCCGTCCGGCACGCCGAATGGGCGGACGGCGCACAGCGGCGGTGGCGCGAGCTGGCCGCCTGAGCGCGAACCAGCGGCCGGGTTCGGTGCTCAGATGCGACGCCAGCGCGCCTCGCAGAAGGAGTAGATGCCGAACACGATGAGACCGAGCGCGATGAGGACCAGCAGCCAGGGGCCCGCCGACGTCGTGGCGAACTGACGCAGCGTGCCGTCCACGCCCTTGGCCTTGCCCGGATCGTAGGTGATCGCGGCGTACGCGAGGAAGACTCCGGCCGCGGCGTAGATCAGCGCGCGGGTGGACAGGCCCACCGTGCCGATCGCCTTCACCGCCTTGCGGACCTGCGGGCTCATCTGGTGGGTGTTGAGCTTCTTCTCGAACTTCGTCCGCAGGGCCTGGACGGCGATGCCGATGCCGCCGGCGATGAAGCCGAGCCCGACGAGCAGGACGAGCCAGCGGCCGCCCGGGATGTCGTGCATCGCCTTCGCGGTCAGGTCCTTGGACTTCTTGTCGCTGGAGCCGGGGCCGCCCGAGCCGATGATGAACGCCACCGTGCTGGAGCAGACGACGGCGTAGAAGATCGCCCGGCCGAGCGAGGACAGGCGCTTGGTCGCCGTGTGCCCGTCGGGTCCCGTCTGGCCGTAGACGGCCTCGCTGAGACGCCAGAGGGCCATCCCCGCGAGCCCGATGGCCAGCAGCCACAGCAGCACCGTGCCGCCCGGGGTCTTGGCGACGGTCTGCAGGGCGCCCTGCCGGTCGGCGTCCTTGCCGCCCTTGCCGAACGCGATCTGAGTCGCCAGGAAGCCGATGAGAATATAGGTGGCGCCACGCGCGGCCAGACCGGATCGGGCCAGCATCCGGAACGGGGTGCTCGATGACACCTGGCGACCGGTGGCTTTGATGCGCGTGCCTTGAGCGGTCATGTGCCGTACCTCCTGAAGATCTGCACCGAGATGCCCGGTAGAGGGGCGATCAAACTTCGGCCCAGGTCAGGTGTCCCACGCCTATCCGGTCAGAGCGTGAAGCCGCTCTCGTTCAGCGCGTCGCGGACGACGTATCGCTGGATCTTCCCGGTCGCGGTGGTCGGCAGGGACTCCAGGAAGATCACCGCACGGGGGCGCTTGAACGCGGCCAGACCCTCGCGGCAGAACGCGATGATCTCCTCCGCGGTGACGTCGGCGCCGTCGGCACGTACGACCCCGGCGATCGGCTTGTCCAGGCCGTCGCCGTCGGGAGCGGCGACCACCACGGCCTGGGCGACGGCGGGATGCTCGAGCAGGCGTGCCTCGACCTCACTCGGCGAGACCCAGATCCCGCCGGCCTTGATCATGTCGTCGGAGCGGCCGAGGAACCGAAGGCCGCCGTCCTCGTCGGCGACGTAGGTGTCGCCGGTGCGCAGCCACTCACCCTGGAAGACCCTGCGGGTCACGGCCGTGCGGCACCAGTAGCCGGTGGCGATCGAGTCGCCGCGGACCGTCAGATGCCCGGGCGTCCCGGCCGCCACGTCGGCGCCGTCGTCGTCGACCACCCGCACGTCATAGCCGGGCACCGGAACGCCGGTGGTGCCGGGCCGTACCTGCCCGGGGCGGTTGGAGACGAAGATGTGCAGGGCCTCGGTCGCGCCGATGCCGTCCAGGATCTCCACGCCGAAGCGGTCGGCGAACCGCCGGAAGATCGGGGCGGGCAGTGGCTCGCCGGCCGAGACCGCCCGGCGTACCGAGGCGAACGTGTCGGCGGGCAGGCCGGCGGCGAGCAGAGCGGCGTAGAACGTGGGCACGCCGAAGAACAACGTCGGCCGTTCCTTGACCACCCGTTCGGCGATCAGGGCGGGCGACGGGCGGCCGGGCTCCAGCACGGCCGACGCACCGACGGACAGCGGGAGGAAACAGGAGTTGCCGATGCCGTAGGCGAAGAACAGCTTCGGCACCGAGAGGCAGCGGTCGTCCGGCCGGATCTCGAGCACCCGGGCACCGTAGGTCTCGGCGACGGACCGGATCGAGGCGTGCCGGTGCACGGCCGCCTTCGGCAGGCCGGTGGTGCCGGAGGTGTAGAGCCACAGGGCGGTGGAGTCCGGGCTCGTCGCGTACGGCTCGTCCTGCCCCTCACCGGCGAACACCGTGTCCAGCCGGTGCCCCGCCGCCCATGCGGGCGACCGCGGCGGCGCGTCCCCGGTGAGGAGGAAGGCGGCGAGATCGGGGGCGGACCGGGCGGCCTCCTCGGCGGCCGCGGCGAACTCGGCGCCGGCGGCCAGCACCCGGGCTCGCGAGTCGCGGAGCAACTCCCCGAGGTCCTTCGCGGTCATCATGGTCGACACCGGCACGGGCACGGCGCCCATGCGCATCGCTCCGAGCATGAGCGCGAGCATGTCCGGACCGTCGGCCATGTAGATCAGGACGCGCTCCTCAGGCCGTACACCGAGGTCGCGCAGGCCGGCGGCCGCGTGGCGGACCTGCGTGAGCAGTCCGGCGTAGGTGAGAGTGCCGCCGGGCCCGGTCACGGCGAGACGGTCACCGTCACCGGCCTCGACGTGCCGGTCGACGAGATAGGTGCAGGCGTTGAACACCGACTCACGCCCCTAGAGGAAGTGGACGTACTCGTAGTCGAACGGTTTGCCGTTGATGCCGTTTCGTGGCGGTTCCAGCCAGCTGGCGATCTTACCGGGCTCGTACACGGGGTGCATGAGGGACGCGACCAGGGCCTTGTCGTCGTCGGTGGGGAGCCAGGCCCTCTTCCGCACCTCCCACTCCTGCTCCGTCAGCACGTCACCGCTGGGTGAGACGTTGATCCCGGCGAAGGCGCCGACGTAGCGGTTGAACGCGCGATGCGGCAGGGCGAGCCGATGAGGGAGGCCGCTATCGGCCAGGATGCGGTTCCACCGCTTCACGCCGCTCTCGCAGTCGGAGACGTACTCGTCGCGCAGGTCGGTGTTGAGAGCGGTCAGCGCCTCCACCTCGACCGTGACCGGCCGCCCGTCATCGACGGCGTCGACGTACGCGCCCACGTGGGTGAGCCGGTGGTCGTCCGCGCGGCGCTCCTCCTGCCAGCGCCCCTTCAGCCCGGCGGAGAAGTAGTTGGCGACGTTCGTGGAGGTCTCTCCGCCGAACAGGTCCAGGCTCACGGTGTAGTGGAAGTTGAGATACTTCTGGATGACGTTCAGTGGCACGGCGCCGTACGGTCCCGCGTCGTCGGTGTCGTTGTCGACCATCAGCCGCGCGGTGCGCGCCACCACGCGGTCGATGCCGGTGGTGCCCACGAACATGTGGTGGGCCTCTTCCTTGAGCATGAACTCACACGTCCGCGACAGCGGGTCGAAGCCGCTCTCCTTCAGCGTGCCGAGCTGGTACTTGCCGTCCCGGTCGGTGAAGTAGGTGAACATGAAGAACGACAGCCAGTCCGGCGTCTCCTCGTTGAACGCCCCGAGGATGCGGGGGGAGTCCTCGCTGCCGGAGTTGCGGCGCAGCAGTTCTTCGGCCTCCTGCCGGCCCTCCCGGCCGAAGAAGGCATGCAGGAGATAGACCATGGCCCAGAGGTGGCGGCCCTCCTCGACGTTGACCTGGAAGAGGTTCCGGAGGTCGTAGAGGCTCGGGGCGGTCCGCCCGAGGCGCCGCTGCTGCTCGACGCTGGCGGGCTCGGTGTCACCCTGGATCACGATGAGGCGTTGCAGCGCGGCGCGGTACTCCCCGGGCACCTTCTGCCACGCAGGCTCATCCTTGTGCTCGCCGAACGCGATGCGCCGGTCGGGCCGGGGCTCGGCGAGGAAGACCCCCCATCGATACTCGCTGACCGGCACGTGCCCGAAGTGCGCCCACCCCTCGCGGCCGACGTTCACCGCCGTGCGCAGGTACACGTCCTCGGTCGGCAACTCGGGCCCCATCTCGGCCCACCACTGCCGGAATCCCGGCTGCCAGGACTCCAGCGCTCGCTGCAGCCGGCGGTCGTCGGCCAGGCCGACGTTGTTGGGGATCTTTTCCTGGTAGTCGGCTCTGCTCACGGTCCCTCAGACTCGCTTCCGGTCGAAGCTCGCTCGTTTTCCGGTGCCGTACCTGCTGAGTGCCCCATCAGGGCCGGCCGCGCCGGGCCGGTTGAAGATCCAGTTCTGCCACGCGGAGAGCCGCCCGAAGATCTTGGATTCCATGGTCTCCGGGCCGGCGAAACGGTGATTCGCCTCCATGCCGGTGAGCGCGTCCGGGCTGAGCGACGCCCGCTCCTCCAGCGCGATGCGGACCTCGTCCTCCCAGTCGATGTCGTCGAGGGCGAGGGTGACCAGGCCCAGCTCCTCAGCCTCGTCCGCCTCGACGCGGCGCTCGCGCGCCTCCCTCAGCGGGTCGTCGTGGCCGTGGAAGCGCGACGCCAGGCGGGTCAGGCCGTTGGCCATCGGGAAGGCACCGAAGTTGGCGTCGGTGACCACGATCTCCGCGCCTTCGAGCATGTACTGCCGGTCGCAGGCGAGTGCCGGCTCCAGCAGCGCGCCGGCGAAGCAGCTGCCCGGCTCGATGAGCGCGACCAGGCTGCGGCTGGTGACGTCGAGTCTTTTCAGCGTCCGCTTGTAGTAGTGCCGGACCTCGTTGACCAGCCAGTCCTTGTCGCCGATCATCGACTCTTCGTACGCGAGGACGGCGTCGGCGTCGCCTCGCGTCTTGATCACCCACGTGCCGAGCTCCGGCTCGTTGGTGCGCAGCCACAGGATCAGGTCGTCGAGCTCGCGGGTCATCGCGAGAGGCCAGAAGTCCGCGTCGATGGTCTTGGGAACCTCGGCCTGCGGGCCGAGGATCGTGATCGTGACCAGGTCCTCGCCGAGCTCCGCGACCACGTGGCGGTAGGCGATCCGGCCGTCGGTGATCTCCGGTTCGAGCATCGGCAGCGTGACGCCGCCCTCGCCCGTGCGGGAGGACTCCGCGGCGGCCTGCCGTGCCCGCTCGCGGACCGTCTCGTCGAACCTGCTGCGCGGGATCGCCTCGTCGGCCAGCCCCCAGTCGACGGCCGTCCGGCCCTTCAGCCCTTCGGCCTTGGTGGCGAACACGTCGGCCCGGTCGCGGCGGACCTTCCGCTTGTCCACCACCCGCGTCAGCCCGCCGGTGCCCGGCAGCACCCCGAGCAGCGGCACCTCCGGGAGCGAGACCGCCGCCGACCGATCGTCGATCAGGAGGATGCGGTCGCACGCCAGCGCGATCTCATAACCGCCGCCGGAGGCGGTGCCGTTGAGCGCCGCGAGGTAGGTCTGGCCGGAGTTCTCGGTGGCGTCCTCGATGCCGCAGCGCGTCTCGTTGGTGAACTTGCAGAAGTTGACCTTCCACGGATGGCTGGAGGACGCCAGCATCCGGATGTTGGCCCCGGCGCAGAACACCTTGTCGTTGCCGCTCGTGACCACGACGGCACGGACCTCGGGATGTTCGAACCGCAGCCGCTGCACGGCGTCGTACAACTCGATGTCGACCCCGAGGTCGTAGGAGTTGAGCTTCAGGTCGTAGCCCGGCCGCAGGCCGCCCTGCTCGTCGACGTCCATCACGAGCCAGGCGACGTCGCCCTCCAAGTCCAGGCGCCAGTGCCGGTACAGCTCGGGTCGCGTCTGGAACGAGACCGCCGGTCCGGAGTCGGACATCGTTCTCCTCCTCGCTCGGCTGAACCTCATTCTAAGTTTTTTTGAAGCCGCGTCCACGTTTTGTAGAAAAAACCTCACCACCACGATCGAGTATCGCGGTGCCGCCTCTTCGGCCATCGGCCTACTCCGCATGGCGCACAGCGAGGAATATGGATTCATGGCCGAGAGCGACAGTGACGCGGAGGACGGTGGGTTCGGCGAGCGGTCCGGCGCGGCTGATCCTTCACCGGGTTCGGCCGAGGCCGAGGCGCGCCATGCTTTGGACGCCTACCCGACGCTGGTGACGGCCGGGCTGGTGTTCAGCTGTTTGGAGGAGGTCCACCGCCGGTGGCTGATCTTCTCGACCGGGAACGACACACCGCGGCAGGCACAAGATGATCTGGCTCACCATTTTCTGGCATTCGCCTCCGAATTCGCTGATGAGGCGGTGCGGGAGGAGTTTCGCAGGGCGGCCGATCTGCTGGACGGGGAGCGGCGTGACGAGCTGACCGTGGCCGGGCGGCGATTCCGCATCGGACGGATCGAAAAATCCGCCCGCCTGGGGCCCGATGGGCCCGAACCACCGCGCTCCAGCGATCCCGACAGCTCGCCAGGCACCACGCACTCCTTACCCAAGCGGTCGCTGGGATTCATCGACAGCAATGCGTTGACAGGCACCGCCGCGGCGGTGATGCGCTATGCACTGCACAACAAGGCCCCCGAGTTCGACACGGCCGAGATGCGCCACGACGCCGCCCGTGCGCTGGACACCCATCCGCGGCTGATGCTGCTGCCCGCGGAGTTCGCCATCGCCGAGGAGATCCACGGCCGCTGGCGGCCCTTCACCGGCGGTTCGGAGGTCACGCCGCAGGCCGCCCGCGATGCCCTCATCACCTACTTCCGGGTGATCATCCCCGGTCCTGACAGCCCCGATGAGACGTTCGCGAGGATCGCGGATGAACTGGGCCACAAAAGCCCCGGCCCGGCCGTGTGCGAGGAATACGCGAAAGCAGCCGACCTGCTGCACCGCCGGCGCCTCGATGACTTCCGCGTGGCCGGGCGGCACTTCCGCATCATGCGCATCGACCAGATGGTCCGTCTGGGACCCGACGGGCCCGAACCACCCCGGCCCTCCGACCACGACCGCTACGGCCCTCCCGCCGCCCACCTGGGGCTCCCCGACACCGATACCTAGTGGCGACCGAGGCCGCCCGGACACCGAACCTCAGCGTCCGGGCGGCCACCTATCTGCGTGCGCAGCGCATCAGCTCGCCGGGCAGGGACCGGGCAGGGAGCTGTTACGCAGGCCTTGGGCGGGCGTGCGCACTGGCGAGGTCCTCGGGGATGGCCGGCCGCCGTTCCGGTACTTCAGCGCTGACCTCCCATCGGATGGTCGCGTTCTTGTCGTCGACCCAGGGGTAGACGTACAGGCAGTTGGCCGCATCGTCGTCGCCGGCGGACGCCGCCTCGGCGAGGTGGTGGACGAGCTGTGCCAGGAGCCGCTCGGCCTCTGGTGCGGGACAGCCGCGCATCAGCCGGACGCGGCGTGATGCGGCGCCCTTCCGGCCGCCGGGCACCTCCGCGCACAGCAGCACGTTCCCCTTGGCCAGCCGGTCAGGCTTGATCGCGCCGTAGTCGAACTGTTCGTCGGAGGGCTCGTGAGCGTAGACGCTGACGATCTGGTCGGCGCGGATCAGCTCCGCGTCAGCGCCGTAGACCCAAACGTGCCGAAGGTCGGTCATGGTGCAGACGGTACGCGGCGTCACCAACAGACCGCGCGTACCTTGCCGAAAGTCCTTCTGCGCCGATAGGGAAACTCGCACGTTATTCCCGCTCTCACTCACGCGCTGGTGGCACGGGTGAAGCGGGCGCCCCACTCGCGGATGTGCTCGACCAGCTCGGGGGGGCCGAGCACTTCGAACTCCGCACCCACCGCGCCCAGCGCCAGCGCCGGCCAGTCCAGCGTGTCCACGGTCATGCGCAGTCCACACCGCTCCTCACCGAGGTCCTCGACCGTCGCCCACTGGCCGACCAGGCGGCGGACCCCCGCCGCGGGGGCCTGCACCAGCGCCTCGACGGTGTGCGACGCCGTGGGGATGTTGTCGATCCCGGCCCGGACGAACGCCGCGGCGTCGTCGGCCGGCAGCTCGCGCGGGCGGAACCGTTCTCCGGTACTGCGCGGGTCGTCGAGGCGGTCGAGCCGGAAACTGCGCCAGTCGTGCCGGTTCAGGTCGTAGGCGACCAGGTACCAGCGACGCCCGAGCGAGACCAGCCGGTGGGGTTCGACGCAGCGGGCGGTCCGCTCACCATCACGGGCGGTGTAGGAGAACCGGAGGCGTTCCTCGTCCCGGCAGGACTGCGCCACGGCGGTCAGTATTCCGGGGTCGACGGTCGGTCCGGTGCCCCACACCGCGGGCACGGTCACCGCACGCAGCGCGTCCATCTGCCGGCGCAGTCGCGGCGGCATGACCTGCACGACCTTCGTGAGCGCGCGGATCGCGGCCTCCTCGATACCGGCGACCGCGCCCTGGGCGGCCGCGCGCAGCCCGATGGCCAGCGCGACCGCTTCCTCGTCATCGACCAGCAGCGGGGGTAGCACGGCGCCCGCGGCGAGCTGGTAGCCACCGTCCACACCGCGGTGGGCCTCGACCGGGTAGCCCAGCTCGCGCAGCCGGTCGACGTCGCGCCGGAGGGTGCGAACCGACACCTGGAGCCGGTCGGCGAGCTCCGCGCCCGGCCAGTAACGGTGGGTCTGGAGCAGGGAGAGCAGTCGCAGCGTCCGTGAGCTCGTGTTCGCCATGTCGTCAGGGTGCCCGCTATTGAGGTCAGGAA
>JAOPYL010000108.1 GCA_025964625.1 Actinoallomurus sp.
GTTCGCGGGGCCGGGCCAGGCGGTCGTCGTCGACACAGGGCCGGACCCGCGGCCGATGGACCGGTGCCTGCGTGACCTCCGGATCGGCTCCGTCCCGCTGCTCGTGCTCACCCATCCCCACGCCGACCACATCGACGGCGTGCCGGGTGTCCTGCGCGGCCGCACCGTGGGCACGATCGTGATCAGCCCGGACAGCGAAGGGGAGGAGCGGAGGTTCCTTCCCGGCCGGGGCATCCGCACGGCCGGGGTCGGAGACGTCTGGACGGTCGGGCCGCTGACCCTGGCCGTCCTGGGGCCGCTGGGCACCGCGCAGGTGTCCACCCGTGATCCCGGCACGACGGTCAACAACGCCAGCGTGGTGCTGTTCGCCCGCTGGCCCGGCCTGAGCGCGCTGCTCTGCGGCGACGTCGAGGTGGAGGCGCAGCAAGAACTCCTCGCGGCCGGTGTCCCCACCGCCGACGTGCTCAAGGTCCCGCACCACGGCTGTTGTTAAGGGAACCAAGAAGCCTCCCCTCGGCAGCCTCCGTCCATTGCCACATGGAGGAGGACAACCGCTCGGGAACGATCTCCTGGGGCCTTCCGTCCTGTCGCTGACCAGGCGACACGTGCTGAGCGCCCAGAACCATCCTGCACAACGTCCGCGAGCTGCTCAACGCCTGGTAAGACTGGCCGCCTATCCCCAAGCCACCCCCGACAACCGAAACAATCACCCAGAAATCAGACTGGTGGCTCCAGGATTAGTCGTCCCCGTCCATCTCCATGTCGGATCGGACGGGATCATCTACCGCTGTGGCCGGCTGCGAACGGCCTTCCGGTGGCACGACGTCTTCAAGCTCACCGTTGCGCAGAGCAGACACTTGTTAGGGGTTCGCCCGCCGTTTCGCGGCGGCGCCTGTCGGTACGGCTTCGTCTTCCACCGCCTCGACGCCGGGCCGGTACCCGTGCCGCCAGCCGAGTCGGCTAGGTAAGTCGCGTCGCGTCCCGCGGCCTGTGGTCGAGACCGATCAGCCGGAATCCGACGTTGGCCCGGCGTCGTTGACTCACACACTTCGCCGGTGCCCAGCGGATGGCCCGATCTGTGAAGCATGCCACAAAACACCGTTATGGCGTTTTAGTTAGTTTAGGTATTAAACGGCATTTCCGGTACTCCTCGGGGACCGCTGCTGCGTCAAGAGAGTGGTATGGGCAAAACGCCCGCTTTGGCGGGAGGGGGCGCGGGGTCGGAACGCCCGTGCTTGCGAAAACGGGGACGATTCAGCGTGCCGCTCGCCCGAGGCGGCACGCGGAGGCCGTGCGCCCATCAAGAGACATACCGCTGAAGGAGAGCTGTGCGACGCATCATGGTGGTCTACGGCACCCGACCCGAGGCAATCAAGGTCGCGCCACTGGTCACGGCGTTGCGGGAATCGCACCATTTCTCGCCGACCGTCGTGGTCACCGGACAGCATCGGGAGCTGCTCGATCAGGTCAACGACCTCTTCGACATCAAACCCGACGTCGACCTGGGCATCCTGCGGCCCGGCCAGTCACTTGGGCAGCTGACGGAACTGGCCGTCCACGGGCTCGACCCGGTCATGGCCCGCGAACGGCCCGACGCGGTGGTGGTACAGGGCGACACGACGACGACCTTCACCGGGGCGCTCACCGCCTTTTACCACCGTATTCCGGTGGTCCACCTGGAGGCGGGACTGCGCACCGATGACGTGTTCTCCCCCTACCCCGAGGAGGTCAACCGGCGGCTGACGGCCACGTTGACCCGGCTGCACCTGGCCCCGACCGTCGGCAGCCGGAACAACCTGCTGCGTGAGTCGGTGCCGCCGGAGTCGGTTCTCGTGATCGGCAACACGGTGATCGACGCGCTGGTGCAGGCCAGCCGGATGGTCGTTCCTCAACAGGATCCGCCCGAGCTGGACGGAGACCGGCCGATCATGGTGGTGACCGCGCATCGGCGCGAATCCTGGGACGGCGGCATGGAGTCCATCGGCCGGGCCCTCTCCCGCATCGCGACCGAGGAACCCGACCTGCGGATCATCTTCCCGATCCACCCGAACCCCGTCATCCGGCGCGCTGTGCTGCCACACCTGCGGGGCCATCCGAACATCACCGTCACCGAGCCCCTGGAGTACGGCGCCTTCGCGCGTCTGCTGGGCCGTGCCCATCTCGTCCTCACCGACAGCGGCGGCATCCAGGAGGAGGCGCCGACCCTTGGCAAACCGGTCCTGGTCATGCGTGACATCACCGAACGGCCCGAGGCGGTCTCGGCCGGAACGGTCGCGCTCGTCGGCACCGACGAAGACCGTATCGTCTCCGGCGTCACCCACCTGCTGCGCTCGCCGGCCGCCTACCGGCGGATGGCCAACGCGGTGAACCCCTACGGCGACGGACACGCCGCCGAACGCGCGGTCGCGGCACTGGACCATCTGTTCGGCCTCGGACCGCGGCCGGAGCCCTTCTGCCCGCGGCCGGCCGGTGATCCCTCATGAGCCCGGACCTGGCCGTCGCCAACGAGCCCACGCCGCCCGGGAGCGGCCTGCGCCACGCCGCCCGAGAATGGGTCGTCCTGCGTTGGCTGCTGGCGCTCGGGCTCAGCGGTGCCGTCGTGTTCGGCGCGACGCGCGGCACGCTGGTCGCGAGCGCCGAAAAGGCGTCGTTGCCGCCGGCCCGCGCGTGGGCGGGCTGCGCCACCGGAGCCCCGAACTCACCCATGGGCTCGGCGGAGCGCGTCACACGGACGAGTGCGCCCGTCGGGACTCTCGTCATCGCCGACGACGCCGGCCACCTGCCCATCTCCCGGGTGTACGCCACGCTCGCCGCCAACCTCGCCTCCCATTTCGGGTCGGTACGGGTGATCGGGACCAGCGGTTACACGCGCGGGATGCTCGGCCGGTACCGAGGCGGGATTTACCTCGGCGTGTCGAGCGAGCAGCGTCTGCCGGTCGCGTTGCGGCACGACGTCCGGTCGGGCGACACCCCGGTCCTGTGGCTCGGCTACAACGTGGAGAAGCTCGGCACGCCCGGCGGCTTCGCGGCGCAGTACGGCTGGCGCTGGGGCTCCTTCGTCCGGCAGAAGATCACCGGGATCCGATACAAGGGACGGCTGCTCAGTCGCGACCCGCAGGACACCGATCCGGTACGCACCGTTGTGCCGGTGGACCGGCGGCAGGCCTCGGTCCTCGGTGAGGTCGTGACCGCGGGCGGGCGCGCGCGGCCGTGGGCGGTCCGCTCGGCCGGCCTGCTCTACGTCGGTGAGATCCCGCTCGACGCCGCCACCGAGACCGACCGGTACCTCGCCGTCGCCGACCTGATGTACGACGTGCTGGCCCCGGACACCGGCACCCGGCACCGGGCGCTAGTCCGGCTGGAGGATATCGGGCCGGACGCCGATCCGAAGGCGGTGCGCGCGGCCGGGGAGCTGCTCGCGAGAATGCACGTCCCGTTCAGCTTCGGCGTCTACCCCGTCTACCGTGGCCCGCTGGTCCCGGGGCGGCCGCAGCGCCAGGTCCGGCTGAAGGACCGGCCCGAGGTGGCGCGGGCAATCGCCGCGCTGCTGAAGGACGGCGGCACGATGGTGCTGCACGGCTACTCTCACCAGTCCGACGGCATGGCCAATCCGAGCACCGGTGAGAGCGGCCAGGACTTCGAGTTCTTCCGCACGCACTGGGGACCCCGCCACAGCCTCGTCTACGACGGCGCGATGCCGGGCGACTCCGCGGTCTGGGCCGGTGAACGCCTCGACGCGGCCCTCGCGGAGCTGCGGGCGGCACACCTGCCCGCCCCGCGGATGCTGGAGTTCCCGCACTACGCCGCCTCGCCCGCCGACTATGCCGTCGCCGCGCGGACGTTCGCGGCCCGCTACGACCGTGGCCAGTACTTCTCCCCGGCGTGGCACGGACGCTCCCCGGCGTCGCCGTACATGTACGAACAGTTTGCGCCGTACCTCCTCCGCGACACGTACGGGAGCGTGGTGGTGCCGGAGAACCTCGGCTTCGTGACCCAGCCGCCGCCACCGCACGGCGAGGGCTCGGTCGAGGCGATCATCGCGCACGCCCGTGCCGAACTCGTGGTGCGGGACAACGTCGCGAGCTTCTTCTACCACCCGTTCCTCGGCACCGCGCGCCTGAAGCAGGCGGTCGACGGGGTCCGGGCGTTGGGCTACCGGTTCGTGTCCCCGTGCACGCTGTGACACCCGCGTACCTCCGCCGTCGGCCGGGCCGCCCCGGTCCTGGTCGGACCAGCCCCACCGAAAGGATTTCCCCCCGATGCAGACCGGCATCACGCCCGTAGGGACCGTGTCGGTCATCGCCGACATCGCCTCCGCCCACACCGCCGGCCTCGCCCAATCGGTCCCGCGCGCTCCCATCGGCGTGCTCGCGGCCGCCGACGTCGGTGGTCTGGCGTTCGATGTGGCCAGGCTGGCCCTTGCCGCCGCGGGGCTCCTGGCCGTGCTGTACGCGGTCGGCCTCCTAGTCCTGACCCTGTGCGCGCAGTGGATACGCCGATGATCAATGCTCTGATCTGGTGTGCGGTCGCGGCGGTCCTGCTCGTCTTCACCTACACGCTCGGGATGTACCTCGAGTCCGCGGGCACCCCGGTACGGCGTCCCGGCCCGGTAGGCGGTTACGCCGTCGTGTTCCTCGTGCCCTGCCTGAACGAGGAACGTGTCATCGGCGAGACGCTGCGCAGGCTCACGGCACTGTCACCCCCGGACGGCTTGATCATCGTGATCGACGACGGCTCGGACGACGGCACGGCCGATGTGGTACGCGGCTTTCCCGACGCGCGCGTCCACGTGTTGCGCCGCGACCCGCCGAACGCGCGACGGGGCAAGGGCGAGGCGCTGAACGAGGCCGTGCGCCACCTACTCGACGGGGACGTTCTCGACCGGCTCGACGAGGACCGGACCGTCGTCTGCCTGGTCGACGCCGACGGAAGGCTCGACGAGGATAGTCTGGCCGCCGCGCTGCCCTGCTTCGAGGATCCGGATGTGGGCGCCGTCCAGACCGGCGTTCGGATCGGCAACCGGCGCGACAGCGTCCTCGCTCGCCTGCAGGACATGGAGTTCGTGCTCTACGGTCAGGTGTTCCAGCGCACCCGTGGCCGGATCGGCTCGGCCGGCCTTGGCGGCAACGGCCAGTTCGTACGGCTGAGCGCCCTGCTCGGCCTCGGCCCCGCGCCCTGGTCACGCGGCCTGACCGAGGACCTGGACCTGGGGATCCGGATCGTGCTGTCCGGTCGGCGCAGCCTGTCGATCCCGCACGTGGCGGTGCACCAGCAGGGCCTGGTCCGCCTGTCCCGGCTGCTCCGCCAGCGGTCCCGCTGGTTCCAGGGACATCTGCAGGCGTGGCGGCTGGTGCCATCGGTCGTCGCGCGCTCCTCCGGGCGGACCGCCGCCGACCTGCTGCACGTCCTGTTCAGCCCGCTGCTCATCTTCGTGGGTTCGTTCATGACGATGTCGCTCGTGGCGTCACTGGCCGGTGCGGTCTTCTCCGCGGACGCGCGTCATCAACTGCTCCAGCCGGTGCCCATTGTGTCCTGGTACGTGCTCACGTTCGCGCCCGCGTTCCTGTTCGGGCCGGTGTACGCCCGGGTGACCGGCGAGCTCCGGTCGGGACGTGGCCTGCTGTACGGCCACCTGTTCGTACTGTACGGGCTCACCTGGCTGGTCGCCGGCTGGTGGGGCCTGGGCCGTATGCTCGCCGGGCGGCGCACCTGGCTGAAGACCGAGCGCCTCACCGAGGCGCGTTCGCGGGAGACCGCGCCCCCGGTCGACGGCCGGCGACCCGCCCAGGCTCCGGCGGTCGTGGTCGCGCGCCCGCCCGGCGGGTCGGCGAACGACCACGCCGGTGACGCCTCCCCACAGGCCCCTGGAGAGGAGGGGTGAGATGCACGCCGGCCGACGGCAACGGCCCGGGACGTTCGCGATGGCGGGGACGGCCGCGGCAGCCATCGCCATCGTGGCGTTCGTCGTCGTCGTGCTGCACGGGCGGGAGCGGTGGGCCTGCTCCGGATGGCCGGAAGGAACACGACGCGACGGCCTGGTACTGACGTACGCGGGTTACGGCACCGCCGAGACCTGTCACCGCGGCCGGAGCCGGGAGTGGCGCTTCGCCCCCCGGCCAGCGTCCGCCGCCTCCGAGACGCACGCGGCCCTCGCCAGCACCGTCGATGACCACGGGGATCTCACGCTTACAGTCCGGTTCCGCACGGATCGCCGGCTGCGGACGCCGAGGTCGCAGCCATGGGAGGTCGCCTGGGTGATCTGGCACTACTCCGACGACCAGCACTTCTACTACCTGGCGCTGAAACCGAACGGCTGGGAACTGGGCAAGGAGGATCCGGCCTACCCGGGCGCACAGCGCTACCTCGTGACCGAGCCCACGCCAAGGTACGACGTCGCGAAATGGCACACGGCCCGGATCATCCAGACCGGCGACACGATCGCGGTGCGGATCGACGGCCGGGACCTCATCCGTATGCGCGACCGGGAACGCCCGTACGGCCGAGGCCACGTCGGCCTCTACACCGAGGACGCCGCGGTACGGTTCACCGACCTGCGGATCACCTGAGCGACCGAGCTCCGTCACCAACTGCCATCCACGGATCGAGCAGGTCGGCGTGGTTCTCCGGACGTCGGCTCAGGGGCGGTGCGGAATGCAGCGCTGGCCTCCTCTAG
>JAOPYL010000112.1 GCA_025964625.1 Actinoallomurus sp.
CGTCGTTGGCCGACGCGTCGTCGACCTGCACGCCGAGGAAGATGATCCGCTCCTCGAAGAGCTTGTTGTACGGGTTCATCTCCTTGACCCCGTACGTCGTCCGCTCCACGAAGGACGGAATGATGTAACGACTCTCCATGGGCTGGACACCGGCCCGGATCTGATCGCTCACTGGGTTCAGTCCCCTCGCGTCAATGTTCATGACACCGTGCCGTCGGAGGCCACCTGAGTGGCGCTGTGCACGACGTGGTCGATGAAGCCGTAGTCCTTGGCCTCCTCCGCGGTGAACCACCGGTCACGGTCGGAGTCGGTCTGGACCTGCTCGATCGGCTGGCCGGTGTGGAAGGAGATCCGCTCGGCGAGCGTCTGCTTCACGTACAGCATCTGCTCGGCCAGGATCTTGATGTCCGACGCCGTGCCGCCGATGCCGCCGGACGGCTGGTGCATCATGATGCGCGCGTGCGGCAGGGCGTAGCGCTTGCCGGCGGCGCCGGCGCAGAGCAGGAACTGCCCCATCGAGGCCGCCAGTCCCATCGCGACCGTGGCCACGTCGTTCGGGACGTACTGCATCATGTCGTAGATCGCCATGCCGGCCGTCACCGAGCCGCCCGGCGAATTGACATAGAGGTAGATGTCCCGGTGGGAATCCGCCGCCGCGAGCAGCAGCAGCTCAGAGCAGATCCGGTTGGAAATGTCGTCGTCGACCTGCTGACCGAGAAAGATGATGCGCTCTTTCAGCAGCCGCTGATAGAGCTGGTCACCCAACGGCAGAAGGGGCGCCTCGGCCGTACGCGCGTCGATTCGCGTCGGCGAGTCAAAGGTCGGAGGCGTGGTCACTGCGTCACCTGCTCCGGAATCGTGGTTCGTGTCGGTTGCTTGCGACATTAACTCGCTGCGGCGAGGGCTTTGGCCGCCAGGGTCGCTTGTTCGCTGTGGGCGTGGAAGGTCGGGGCGGGGAATACGAACGGGCCGGCGCATACCGGCGCCGGCCCGTCGCAAGACCCCAGGTGGATCAGGCGTCAGCCTTGTGCTCCCCGACCTCACCGGTCTCGTCAGCCTTGTCGTCCCCGGCCTCGCGGGCCTCGCCGGTCTCCTCGGCCTCCTGCGCCTCGGTGTCCTCGATGACCTCGATGTCGTCCTCGCCCCCGGCACGCCGCTGAAGGGCCGCCAGGTCCACCTCGTCACCGCTCTCGTCGGTGGCCTTGACATGCTCGACCACGAGGTTGAGCGCCTTGGTGCGCAGCACCTCGGACACGACGGCCGGGATCTGGCCGTTCTCCGTCAGGTGCTGGGCGAGAACGTCGGGCTGCACGCCCATCTGCAGCGCGTTCGAGACGACGTACTCGGTCAGCTCCTCGTTCTCGACGGTGAGCTGCTCCTGCAGGGCCAGCTGATCGAGGATGAAGCCGCCCTTGACCGCGTCGCGGGCGTCGTCCTTCAGCTCCGCGTCGTACTCCTCGGCGGTCTTCTCCTGGTCCTGGAGGTACTTCTCGCGGCTCATGCCGTACATCTGGAGCTGCTGGTCGAGCTGCTCGTTGCGGCGCTGGACCTCGCTCTCGATCACGCTCTCCGGGAGCGGGATGTCGATCTTCTCCATGAGCGCCTCGAGCGCCTTGTCTCGCGCCTGGCCGAGCTGCTGCGCGCGCTTCTGGTCCCCGAGCCGCTTGCGGACGTCGGCGCGCAGCTCCTCGATCGTGTCGAACTCGCTGCCGAGCTGGGCGAACTCGTCGTCGAGCTCGGGCAGCTCCTTGATCTTGACGCTGTGCACGGTGACGGTGACCTCGGCCTCGTCGCCCTCGTGCTCGCCGCCGACCAGGCTCGTGGTGAAGGTCTTGGAGTCGCCGGCATTCATGCCGACGAGCTGGTCGTCGAGCCCCTCGACGGACGTGCCGCTGCCGACCTCGTAGGAGTAGCCGCTGGTACGGGCGTCCTCGACGTCCTCACCATTGACCTTCGCGGCGAGGTCGATCGAGGCGAAGTCGCCCTCCTCGGCCGGCCGGTCGGCGTTGGTCAGCGTCGCGAAGCGCTCTCGCAGGTTGGAGAGGGTCTCCTCGATCTCCTCATCGGTCACCTCGGCCGAGTCGACGGTGACCTCGAGCTCGTCGTAGTCGGCCACCTCGAACTTGGGCCGGATGTCGACCTCGGCCGTGAACGCGAACTGCTCGTTGTCCTCGAGCTCGGTGATCTCGACCTCGGGCTGGCCGAGGGCGAACAGCTCGGTCTCCTCGACGGCGCGGCCGTACAGGCTCGGTAGCGCGTCGTTGACCGCCTCCTGCAGGACCGCGCCCCGGCCGACGTACTGGTCGATCAGGGCAGCGGGCACCTTGCCGGGGCGGAACCCCTTGAGGCGTACCTGCTTCGAGATCTCCTTGTACGCCTTGTCGAGGTTGGGCTTCAGCTCGTCGAAGGGCACTTCGACGGTGAGCTTGACCCGAGTCGGGCTCAGCTCCTCAACATCGGTCTTCACTGGGGCGGTCTCCTTGATCCGGCCGCGGCACGGATTTCACGTTGGATGTCGTGGGCGGCTGCGTTGTCAGCCGGACGCGGGCGCGTCAGATGTGCGTCACCGCGCGCCTTCGCGCGCCAAGTCTATGGTGTTCCGGCACGCCCGCGGACAGCCGGGGCGGCAATGCGGCCCCAAGTAATGCGAAAGGGCGCTCCCTGTCAGGGCGATGATCGCCCGCTCGCCGTGCTCAGCGGGCCTGGTCGGGGCATATCGGGGCTTGGTTCAGAAAAGATGCCCGGGGACGTCCGGGTGCTCAGCGGGCGCCGTACGCGGGCGTCCGGCGCGAGGAGCATCCGCCAGGGACCTTTGTCCCGTCATCCGAGGAGCTTCGGGCCACCGGCGCCTCGGTGATCCTCGTTAGCGTCTAGACCATGAGCACTGACGTGCCGCCTTCCCGATCCCCCCCGACGCGGCTGAGGCGGCCGGGACCGGGCAGCGGCGCGAGGAGTGAACGCATGTACGACTCCGGAGGCCTGGAGATCCTGACGGACGAGGAATGCCGTGAGCTGCTCGGCGCCGTCTCCCTCGGCCGGATCGTGTTCACGGACCGCGCGCTGCCCGCGGTCCAGCCGGTCAATTTCGCCCTGTGCCACGGCGACGTGGTCATACGTACGTCGGCCGGCTCGAAACTCGCCGTCGCGGCCCGCGACGCCGTCGTGGCCTTCGAGGCCGACGCATTCGACTCCGCGATCGGCTCCGGCTGGTCCGTGGTGATCGTCGGCCACGCCCGCGTCATCTCCGACGACGAAGACCTCGTGCTCCTGCGGGCTCTGCCGCTGCGTCCGTGGACGCCCGGCGGGCGCGAGTACTACATCGCCATCACGCCGCAACTGATCTCCGGACGCCGCCTCCCCGCCGCGGCCTGAGAGCCGGCCTGCCTCCCGGGGCCGCGCGAGGAGGCCACGTTCGGTTTTACGGAGTGGCTGGCGGGGCAGCAGGGAGGCCTGTGGTCAAAGTCTTCACACGGGGGGCAGCCGTGCGCGTGCTGGGGATCAATGCCGTCTTTCATGATCCAGCTGCGGCGCTGGTGGTCGGCGAACGGATCGTGGCGGCCGCCGAAGAGGAGCGGTTCAGTCGTCGCAAACACGGCAAACGCCCTGTTCCGTTCTCCGCCTGGGAGCAACCGGTGCTGTCGGCCGCCTGGTGTCTGGAGCACGCCGGCCTGCGGCCGGAAGATGTCGACCTCGTCGGGTTCTCCTATGATCCGTCGCTGGTCCGTCCAGCCGCCGACATGGGCTTACATGATCCCTGGGATCACCTCCGGACAGAGTTCGCCGAGCACGCGCCGAGCTTCCTCGCCGACGCGCTTCCCGGGCTCGATCCGGAGAAGGTCTGCTTCGTCCCGCACCACGTCGCGCACGCCGCCTCCGCCGTCCTTGGACGCGACAGCAGCGTGCTGGTCTGCGATGGCCGTGGCGAACGCGCGTCCCACCTCGCGGGCCGGTTCACCGCGGACGGTCTGGAGGTGCTGGCCGGGCAGGAGCTCCCGAACTCACTCGGCCTGATGTACGAGGAGCTGACCGCCCATCTGGGTTTCCTGCGGTCCAGTGACGAGTACAAGGTGATGGCGCTGGCCTCGTACGGAAAACCGCACTATCTCGACCGCCTGCGCGAAGCCGTACGCGCCACGGGCGACGGTGGGTTCGTCACCGATCCGATCGACTGGTCCGAGTTCGCTCCCGCTCGGGCCGGAAGCGAGGACTGGACGCCCAAGCACGCGGATCTGGCCGCGAGCGTCCAGCGGTGCCTGGAGGAAGTGCTCCTGGACCTTGCCCGGTGGCTGCATGAGCGCACGGGCGACCGGCTGTTGACGATGGCCGGCGGCACGGCGCTCAATTGCGTCGCCAACACCGTCCTGGCCCGCGAGGGCCCCTTCGAGGAGGTGTGGGTGCAGCCTGCCGCCGGCGATGCGGGTACGGCGCTGGGCGCGGCTTTGCACCTGTCCTGCCATGGGCCGGTGGACTTCGCGCCGGACCTCGGCCGCGGTTTCAGCGACGAAGAGATCGAGAAGGCGCTGCGGACCGCCCGGCTGCCGTACCGGCGGCCCCGCGACCTCGCCGAGACGGTGGCCGAGACCCTGGCCGGCGACGGTGTCGTCGCCTGGTTCCAGGGCCGCAGCGAGTACGGCCCGCGGGCGCTCGGGCATCGTTCACTCCTCGCCCATCCCGGGTGGAAGGCCAACCTCGAGCGGCTCAACGACATCAAGGGCCGCGAGCAGTTCCGCCCGGTGGCCCCGATGGTGCTGGCCGGCCGTGCCGAGGACATCTTCACGCGCGGCCCACTGCCCAGCCCGTACATGCTGTTCGTCCACGACGTGGCGCCTGCCTGGCAGGACCGCATTCCCGCGGTCGTGCACGTGGATGGCACCGCCCGGGTGCAGACCGTGGACCCTGCCACCGAACCGCTGGTGGCCCGCATGCTCATCTCGTTCGAGCGGCTCACCGGCCTGCCGGTCGTCGTCAACACCAGCCTGAACACAGCCGGGCGGCCCATGGTCGACAGCCCGCGCGACGCGCTGGAGTGCTTCGGAGCCACCCCCGTGGATCTGCTGGCGATCGGCCCCTTCACCGTCCGGAGGCCGGCATGACGTACAGCGTGGTGATCCCGACCATCGGCCGTCCCTGCCTCGCCGACTGCCTGGACGCGCTGGTCCGCGCGCCGGGAGAGGCGCCCAGCGAGATCGTGATCGTCGACGATCGTCCGGGCGGCGGCCCGCCGATCGACTCGCCGGCCCGGGTCGTGCGCTGCGGCGGCCGCGGACCGGCGGCGGCCCGCAACATCGGCTGGCGGGAGACGACCGCGCCGTGGGTGGTGTTCCTCGACGATGATGTCCGAGTCACCGAGGCCTGGCGCGACGACCTGCGACGCGACCTGAAGAACGCCGCGCGGGAGACGGGCGGGATACAGGGCCGGATCATCGTCCCGCTCCCCGGCGACCGCCGCCCGACCGACTGGGAACGAGGCACCGCCGGGTTGGCGGACGCATGGTGGGTCACCGCGGACATGGCCTACCGCCGCGACACTCTGGTCGAGACCGGCGGCTTCGACGAACGCTTCCCACGCGCGTTCCGTGAGGACGCCGACCTGGCCCTGCGGGCGATGGACGCGGGGTGGACACTGGTGAAAGGCGGCCGGCGTACCGTCCATCCGGTGCGGGCCGCCTCCCGATGGGCGAGCCTGGGCGCCCAGGCGGGCAACGCCGATGACGCGCTCATGCGGACCGTGCACGGCCCCGGCTGGCAGCGCCGCGCCAAGGCCGACCCGGGCCTCCGCGCCCGTCACTTGGCGATCACCTCGGCCGGGCTGGTGGGCGCCGGGCTCACGGCCGTCCGCCGTCCCGGAATCGGCGCGCTCGCCGGTGCGGCAGCCCTGGCCGGCGTCGCCGAGTTCGCCGCGGCCCGGATCGCTCCCGGCCCGAGGACCTACGACGAGATCGTCACCATGGCCGTCACGAGCGCGCTGATCCCGCCGCTGGCCAGCTGGCACTGGCTTCGCGGGATGGTGGCCTCCCGTCACGCCCGGCCCTGGCCCGGACCGGCGAAGGCGGTCCTGTTCGACCGTGACGGCACGCTGGTGCGCGACATGCCCTACAACGCCGACCCGGACCTGGTGACGCCCATGCCCGGAGCGGCGGAGGCCGTACGGCTGGCGCGGGCCGCCGGCCTGTGCGTCGGCGTGGTCACCAACCAGTCGGGCCTCGCCCGCGGCCTCATCACCGAAGACCGGCTTGACCGGGTCGACCGAAGGATCCGCGAACTACTCGGACCGTTCGACACGTGGCAGGTATGCCCCCACCAGGGCGGATGCCCGTGCCGAAAACCGGCGCCCGGACTGGTGGTCAGTGCCGCGGAGGCGCTCGGAGTTCGTCCTGAGGACTGTGTCGTCATCGGCGACATCGGCTCCGATCTGGCCGCCGCGAGGACGGCCGGTGCCCGCAGCGTGCTGGTGCCCACTCCGCAGACCCGCGACGAGGAGCGCCGGGGCGCTCGGGTGGCCGCCTCGCTCATCGATGCGGTGCGCTTCGCGCTCGGTGAGGCGTCATGAGAACCCTCGTGGTGCGCCTGGACAACGCGGACGACGAGGCGACCGTGGTGGGACCCGGGCGAGCACGAAGTCACCCGACGGTGCCGTCTGACGGCCGTGGCGCGCGCGCTGGCCCGCGCGGGTCACCGCGTCGTCCTCACCGGGACGGCCGCCGAGCACGGCCTCGGGCGGCGTATCGCGGCCGGCGCCGGGCTGCCTCTGGACGCCGTGCTCGACACGGACCTGCTCGAACTCGCCGCGCTGATCGCCGCGGCCTCCCTCGTCATCAGCAACGACACCGGAGCATCGCACCTGGCCACCGCGTACGGAACCCCGTCGGTGACCCTGTTCGGACCGGTCTCGCCCGCGCTGTGGGGGCCGCCGGAGAACCGGCCGGAGCACGTCGCGCTCTGGCACGGAGACGGCCGTCGCCCAGGCGACCCGCACGGTCGCGAACCCGACCCTCGCCTGCTGCAGATCACCGTCGAGGAGGTACTGGCCGCGACCTCGGCCGTGATCGAGCGGCCGCGAGACACTCCCCGAACCACGTGATCGCATACCCCGATCGGCCCGCCACGGCCATTCCAGGTGCGGCTGTACGGGCTCGGCCGACCGGCCCCGGCCACCCCCACCGGGTCATTCAGGCGGTAGGAGTGGCCCGAGGGGGCCGAGGTCGAGATTCAGATCCCGGGGGTCGATGTCGAATCGCTCCTGCAGCTCGCTCATCGCCTCCTCCAGGCGCATCAGCGCGAGCCCGAGCTGCTCCACCTTGTCATCGGACAGGTCCCCGGCATCGACCCGGCGCAGCGCCTGACGCTCCATCAGCTGACGCACCAGTTCGATGAGGGTGAGCACCAGACGTACAAGGTCGCGTTGCACCTCCTCGGCATCGGTCTCCAGGCGGTGAGACAGCCGGCGGCCTGGCTCTCCCCTCGGGCGGCACGCCTCCGCGGAGGCCTCGGCGTCGTGTCGTGGCCGGGAAGCGCTCGCCATCACATGTCCTCCCGTGACACCGTGCCCTGGATGGGTTCACGCGGCGGTTGCCCGGCGTCCTCGTCATCCAGCACGCGGTTCATCTCCGGACGGATGGAGGCGATGAGCGCGCGGAGCGAGATCCGCACAAGGTCGACTTCCGCGATTGAAATGGTGATATCGCCTGTGATCACGACACCGCCGGCGAGAAGCCGGTCCAGCAGGTCCACCAGTGCGACGCGCTGGCCCCTGGCGGGGACCGCTGTGCGGGGCGCGGAACGCTCGCTCACGACCCGGTCCATGCCTCCTCCTCGGTGGCGAAGGAATAGGGCGCCCACGGCCCCGTGAGTTGCAGCCTGATCTCGGGACGCAGGCCGGCCAGGCGCGCGACGGCCGCGCGGAAGTCGTCGGCCCGGGCGTCGTCGACAAGGTAGGCGGCGTTGAGGATCATCCACCCCCGTTCTCCGGACAGCTGTGGGTCCTGCGGCCGGTGCAGACGTCCCGTGGCAGCGAGGTCACGTAGCTCGGTGTCGATGCGTTCCGCGATCGCCAGGACCTCGCGGCGCGCCTCCTCCTCGGTGTGCTGCTCCGCACGACGGCGTTGCAGGTAGGAGGTTCCGGGGCGGGCCGCCGGGCCCTCTTCCGCGGCAGTGCCGCCGGGTGTGGCCCCCCTCAGGTCCGCGTACGCCTTTACGCCCCATTCCGTGCGTCCGGTGATGCGGCCCAGGGCCCTGGTGAACTCCTCGCTCCGCTCTCGCAGCGCCTTTCGCACCCGGTCCTCGCTCCGGTAGACCGTGGCCAGCCCCAGCGGAACGGTGGCGGCGGAGGCCGCGGCGGCGTCCACGACCGCGTGATGGGCGCGGGCGGTCGACTCCAACCATCCGAGGTCCTCGAGATTGTGTCGCAGCGCTTCTTCGCCGAACTCCGCCAGGCTGACGGGGCTCACCACCGCCGTCAGCCCGCCCTGCTCGATGACCCGCACGGGCGCGCCGGCCACGCCACCTACCCTCTCCATCGCTTCGCCGGGCAGGTCACGGCTGACGCCGTAGACGTAGATCCCGCTCTCAGCCACGGCGGTCCTCCTCGGAGGAATCCAGTCGGCTCCTGCGTGTCCGTTCGTGGCGGTCAGAGTCATCGTCGGAGGTATCCGGCCGGCTCACGGCCCTCCGCTCACGGCGGTCGGCGGACGGTGATACCTCCTGGGCACCGGCCTCCAGAGCGGCGATTCGGTCGCGTAGCCGGCGGTTCTCCTCGGCCATCTCGGTATGGCCCGAGGAAAGCGTGGGGTCGTGCTCCCACCAGTCGATGCCCATCTCCTTGGCACGGTCGACCGACGCGATCACCAGCCGTAGCTTGATGGTGAGCAGCTCGATGTCGAGCAGGTTCACCTGGATATCACCGGCGATGACGATTCCCTTGTCGAGCACTCGCTCGAGGATGTCGGCGAGGTTGGCGCCCTCCGGGCGCCGCACCGGGGAAGGGGACCGCCCGTAGCCGGTCATCCCCCTGCCCGCCATCGGATCCGTCACGTCGTCTCTCCCCTTATTACCTGGCAACGTGAATAGCGCTGGATGCGCCGGTAAGCCACCAGCTCACCCCCCGGGTCCAGTTCGGTCCGATATATCGCGAGAATGTCGGTAGTGTCGGGGATCCGGTGGATTTCGACGACCTCGACGTCGACCTCCCACAATCCATCGCCGGCCCGCTTCAACGCTGTGATCCCCTCCGGTTCGTTGCGTGTCATCTCGGCCACATAGGAGGCCGCCAGCCGGGCCGCCACCTCGGCCGTCAGGCGACGTCCGGGGCCGGGCCCGGCGCGTTCCGGCCTTTCGCCCGTCCCTGCCCTCCGGTCCCTGGCCGTCGGCTCCGCCCGGTCGTCTCGCTCCGTGGAACGGGGCCCGCGCCACCGTTCCGGCCGGCCCGGCGCGGGTTCGGCACGTCGTTCCCGGCCCCCGCGCGAGGCCCTGTCGGTCACGTTCCTTCGGCGGTCCCGGCCGGCGGCCTCGCCGGACTGCATGGTCCCCCCTCCGGCTCTTGGGCACGTCGCGTCATCATCCGGCTCAGCAGTTCATTCTCGAGCTCCGCCGCCTCGTCGTCTGAGAGCTGACCGGCCGCTCGGGCGTCCTCGACCTCGGACAGTTGCCGGCGGACCGCGACGGGGTCGTACATCTGCTGTTCCGCCTGCTCGAGAATTCGCTCCGCCAGCCAGACGACGCTCCGGACCGGTGCGAGCGGCAAGGTGAGCAGGCCGGTCAACAGACCCATGTCTCATGCCTCCTCGGGATGTGCCGGAACGAAGTCGTACGGCGCGAGCGGTCCGAGCATGCGCAACCGGATGCGGCCGGCCCAGCGATCGCCGAGCTCGTCCACGGCCTGCTCGAACTGCGGCCGGTCCTCATCGGAGACGAGGAAGGCCGCGTCGGCGGCCGTGTCCTCGCCGGCCGGCTCGCGCGGTGCCACGGCGACGGCATACGGCGCGAGTGCCTGCACCAGGGCGTCGGTGTCCGCCATACGCTTGTCGTCCAGCGCCCGCACGACGAGTTCGCCCAGGCGGATCCGGTCGTAGTACGCCGCCTCCTCCGGCAGCCCCCGGACTCTTTCCCGCAACTCGAACACCTCTGGTTCCTCCTCGAGCACCTCGCGGAGCACCGTGTCCTCCACATAGGCACCGACGACGGTGAACTCCCGCCGGCCGGCCAGGTCGGCGAGGACGTCCGCGAACCAGTCGTGATGCGGAGCCAGCATCTCTCCGACAACGGCATCCGCCGTGGTGACCACGGCACCGAACCGCAGCGGCAGTGTTGTCGTCTCCGCCGCGAGTGACGCCACGACGCCTTCGTGCGCGAGCAGGTCGTCACGGGTGCCCAGCGGCCCTTCCAGAGGGATCTCGCTGACCGCCGCGGCCACATCACCATGCCGGACCAGGGACACCTCTCCCCCACCGGTGCCCCTCAGCTCCTCGGACAGCCGGGTTTCCGCCGGAACGATCCCGTACACATAGCAGACGCGAGTGTTCTGGCCTACAGGACTCTGCGGTGCTTCGGTCTTCGGCTGTGTCGTCACGGCTCACGCTCCCTTCGGGGCGGCCTGCCGCGGCGCGGCTCCCTGGATTCCTCCCGGTGGTCGGCCAGGGTCTCCTCGATGGTCTCCTTGGCCGCGTCGAGCACCCCCTTCGCCTTGCCCTTGGCTACCCCGTGAGTGCCGCGCTCAGTCAACTCCCCCACGAGTTCGGGCAGGCCAACCCCACCCTTTTCGTAGAGGTCAAGGCGGTTGGTCGCCTCCGCGAACCGAAGATAGGTATCCACGCTCGCGATCACGATGCGCGCGTCGATGGTGATCAGCTCGATCCCCACCAGCGACACGCGGACGAAGGCGTCGATGACAAGACCCTTGTCCAGGATCAGGTCGACCACGTCCGCCAGTCCACCTCCGGATGAACGTTCGACGGGAGATCCCGCGCCCCTGTACGGAGAGACCGTCATGGGGCTTCACCCCCTCCTCCGCGATTGTCTTCTCGGCTCCTCAAGTCCCGGTCACTCGGGTTCTCCCTCGTGATCAGGTGGTGCGGACGGTCCGCGTCTCGTCGGCCGCCGCCCTCGTGTGGGTCGCTCCTCCTCTCCGGCCTCTTCGCTGGGACGCCGGCGCGCCGGCCGCTGTGGCCGCTCTCCGGCCTCCTCGCTGGGACGCCGCCGCACTCGTGTGGGCCGCTCCTCCTCTACGTCGGCCGCTGGGCGCCGCCGCGCCGGCCGCTGTGGCCGCTCTCCGGCCTCGTCACTGGGACGCCGCCGCACTCGTGCGGGCCGCTCTC
>JAOPYL010000128.1 GCA_025964625.1 Actinoallomurus sp.
GATGGAGATCTGAGATGCGCGTCCCTGTTTCCTGGCTGCGGGAGTACGCCGAGCTGCCCGCGGGGGCCACCGCCCGCGACATCGCCCATAAGCTGATCGCGGCCGGGCTCGAGGTCGAGAGCGTCGACGAGCTCGGCGCGGATCTGGCCGGCCCCCTCGTGGTCGGGCGTGTGCTCGCCATCGAGGAGCTGACGGAGTTCAAGAAGCCGATCCGCTACTGCCAGGTCGACATCGGCAACCCGGAGCCGCAGAACATCGTCTGCGGCGCCACCAATTTCGCCGCGGGCGAGCTGGTCGTCGTCATCCTGCCCGGCGGCGTTCTGCCCGGCGGTTTCGAGATCGGCGCGCGGAAGACGTACGGCAGGGTGTCCGAGGGCATGATCTGCTCCGAGCGCGAGCTCGGCATGGGCGACGGCCACGACGGCATCCTCGTGCTGCCCGAGTCGGCCGGTGCCGTCCCCGGACAGGACGCCATCGAGCTGCTGCAGCTGCGCGACGAGGTGCTCGACATCGCCGTCACCCCGGACCGCGGCTACACCGCCTCGATCCGCGGCGTCGCCCGCGAGGCGGCCACCGCCTACGGCGCGCCGTTCAACGACCCCGCCGGGGTCGAGCCGCCCGAGGCGACCACGACGTCCTATCCGGCGTCCGTCGCCGACCCGGAGGCGTGCTCGAGCTACGTGCTGCGGGAGGTGCGCGGCCTGGACCCGGCGGCGCCCAGCCCGATCTCGCTGATGCGGCGGCTGCAGAAGTGCGGCGTACGGTCGATCTCTCTCGCGGTCGACGTCACCAACTACCTGATGCTCGAGCTCGGACAGCCACTGCACGCCTGGGACCGCGGCAAGCTGAAGGGGCCCATCGTCGTGCGCAGAGCCGCCCGCGGTGAGCGCATGGAGACCCTCGACCACGTGGTGCGGGACCTGGACCCCGAGGACATCCTGATCACCGATGACTCCGGTCCGGTCAACATCGCCGGCGTCATGGGCGGCCTCACCACCGAGATCGACGAGAAGTCCACCGACATCGTCATCGAGGCCGCGCACTTCTCGCCCGAGGCCATCGCGCGCACCGCCCGCCGGCACAAGCTGCACAGCGACTCCTCGTACCGTTTCGAACGGGGAGTCGACCGCGAGCTTCAGCGCCAGGCGGCGGCGGCCGCGGTGCGGATGCTCGCCGAGCTCGGCGGAGCGGACATCCTTCCGGGCGAGACCAACCTCCGGCAGCCGGTCGAGCCCGCCGCCGTCACCATGCGCGCGGACCACCCCGACAAGGTGGCCGGCATGGCCTACGGCCGTGACACGGTGGCCGGGCGGCTGCGCGACGTCGGCTGCGAGGTGTCCGGCGATGACGTGCTGACCGTCACCCCGCCGTCCTGGCGGCCGGACCTGCGCGACCCGAACGACCTCGCCGAGGAGGTCATCCGGCTCGAGGGGTATGAGAACATCCCCGCGCGCACGCCGCGCTCGGTCGCCGGCCGCGGTCTGACGCCGGCCCAGCGGCTGCGCCGTCGCGTGGGCCGTGCCCTGGCCGCGAACGGGTACGCCGAGGTGCTCAACTACCCGTTCGCCTCCGAGGACGACTGGGATGCCCTGCAGCTGCCCGCCGACGACGACCGCAGGCGCGCGCTGCGGCTGGCCAATCCGCTGACGGACGAGGAGCCGTTGCTGCGGACCACTCTGCTGCCCGGGCTGTTTCGCGCGCTGGGCCGCAACGCCGGACGCGGCTTCGGCGACGTCGCGCTGTTCGAGATGGGCCTGGTGTACCGGCCGAAGCGGGCGCCGTCCGGTGTGGCCGACGATGACGTCGCGGCCCAGCCTCCCCGCCCGCCGGTCGACCGCGGGCCGACGGCGGACGAGCTCGCCGCGATCGAGAGGGCCATTCCCGACCAGCCGTTGCGCGTCGGCGCGGTGCTGGCCGGCGACCGCGATCCCGCCGGCTGGTGGGGGCCGGGGCGCCCGGCCGACTGGGCCGACGCGATCGAGGCCGCGCGGGTCGTCGCGGACGAGGCCGGTGTCAAGCTCGAGGTCCAGGCCGATCAGCACGCGCCGTGGCATCCCGGCCGTTGCGCCCGGCTGCTCGCCGGCGGAGTCGTGGTGGGTCATGCGGGCGAGCTGCATCCCCGGGTGATCAAGGCGTACGACCTGCCGGCCCGCGCCTGCGCGATGGAGCTCGACCTCACCCGCATCGAGCCGCGGGCGGCCGCCACAGCGGCCGCGCCGCGCATCACCACCTATCCGGTGGCCACGCAGGATGTCGCCCTCATCGTCCATCAGGACGTGCCCGCCGCCGACGTCGAGGCCGCGCTCCGCGCCGGCGTCGAACGGCACGGCGCCGGCGAGCTGCTGGAGTCGATCCGGTTGTTCGACCTCTACACCGGCGAACAGGCGGGCGAGGGCAACAAGTCGCTCGCCTACACGCTGCGGTTCCGGTCCGCCGACCGCACCCTCACCGCGGAGGAGACGACGAGTGCCCGCGACGCCGCCGTGGCCGCGGCCGCCGAGCGGGTCGGCGCGGCACTCCGAGCCTGACGACCTGTTCCGCCGTGATCGTGTGGTCCGAACACGATCACGGCGGCGACAGGGGAGTCGGCGCGGCGGATGTCAGCGCACCCGGCCGAGGCGGTAGGACGCGCCGTCGCGCCACGCGAACCAGTCGCCCGCCGCGTACGCGTCCCCCGCCAACCGGAACGACGTGGCCGTCCGCAGGTCGTACACCAGGGACTTGGCGGTGTCCGGGTCACCGTCCTGTGGCTGCGTCGAGTAGACGAGCACCTTGTTTCCGGCCGTCAGCCGTCTGATCTCGCCGTTCACGCCCGTGGTGTGCGGCAGGCGCACCGGAATCGCCTTCGCGGCGCCGGTGCGCCGGTCGAGCACGGTGACCGTCCCGCCGTCGGCCCAGGCGAGTACCTGCCTGTTGGCCGCGAACGCGGCGTCCTCGCGTCCGGCCAGGCCGGAGGGTCCGGTCAGGTGCAGCGGGACCGTCGCTCCGGAGTCGACGTCGACCTGGATCAGGCGGCCGTCGAAGCCGCCCCGCTTCTTCTCGCCGGCCACGAGGACGTCCGGATAGGAGAAGGCGACTCCGGACCCGCCCTGGAAGAGCGGCTGCGGCGTCTCGTCACAGGACCGCGCGGCCCAGACGGTATGCGACGTGTCGTTGACCTCGTCGTTCCACACGACGATCCCGCTGTCGGCGGCGAAGGCGTACTCCGCCGCCGCGACGCCCTGGCGGCCGAGTTGCCGGGGCGCCGCGTCCGCCTCCGCGCACATGAGCTGGAAGTCGTGCCGGCGGTCGGTGTTCTGCGGCCAGACGATCCGCTCGCCGTCCGTATGGGCGGCCCACAGCCCCGGGGCGCTGGTCACCTGTCGCGGTGTTCCGCCGGCCGGCCCGGACCGCCACAGTCTCCCGTCGTCGTGGCTCATGCCGTCGAAGCTGGTGCCCTGGCCGATGAGGGTTCCGTCGGAGCCCAGGGCGAGCGCGCTGAACACCTTGCCGCCGGGCAGTTCCCTGGGAATCGACACGAGATGGTCGACTCTCAGGTTCGGCCGCGGTGGACGCGTCGTGGAGGCGGCGAGCCGGGGCGAACGCGGCTGCTCCACGCGCAGTTGGACGGCGACCGGGACGGCGATCATCACGGCGACGGTCGCCACCGCGCTGGTGATCTCGGCCAGCCGCCGCCGGTGGCGGCGGACGGTCACCCGAGTCTGGATGCGCTCGCCGAGATGAGGTGGCACCCCGACGTCGCCGGCGCGAGCCCGCAGGTGCTCCCCGATCGCCCGTTCGAAGTCACCCATGACGGTTCTCCGCCAGGCTCATCACGACACGCAGCTTGGCCAGGGCGCGGGACGCCTGGCTTTTCACGGTGCCCTTGCTGCAGCCCAAGGCGCGGGCGGTCTCCTCCTCGCTCAGCTCCTCGACGTACCGGAGGACCAGAACGGCGCGCATCCGCGGGGGCAGCGAGGCGAGGGCGCTGTCGAGGCGGTCGGCGTCGGCGACCCGGTCGAGCGCGCCGTCCTCGACGGGCAGCTCCGGCGCGTCGGCGACGAGTCGCTCCCGGCGCGGCCGACGCCAGCGGTTGGCCATGATGCGTGCCATCGTGGTGCGGACATACGCCTCGGGGTCGTCCTTGCGTTTGACCCGGCTCCACGCGACGCCGGTGCGTGTCAATGCCTCCTGCACCAGGTCCTCCGCATCATGCTGGTTGCCGGTCAGAATGTAGGCATACCGGTAAAGCGCGGGCAGCCGATGCGCGATGAACCTGTCGAACTGCCCCCAGCCTCCGTCCGGCCCGCTCATCGACAGCGCCCGCCTCCCTGAAACCGCGCCTGCGCGAGCACGGCCTCACCGCCGGTATGCGGGGCACGGCCTGGGCCGGACCCGGGGCGGCACGCGCCTCTTGACCTAAAAGACACGTCATGCCGTCCCAAGGTTGCACCCGTGCGCCGGGGAATCGGCTCAGCCGGGGCCCTGGAAGGCGGTCACCGTCGTGCCGGCCTTGGCGCAGTCCGCCCCTCGGCCCTTCTGCTGGATCCGGTCGGGCGGATAGATGACGCAGGACCAGCCCTGGACCGTCAGCCTGCCGCCGCTTCCCTGGCCGGGAGCCTTGCCGCCGGCCACCTCGGCGAAGAATGCCTGGAAGACCGAGCGCGCCTCGGCGCAGGAGGCGGAGCCCTTGGTGACCTTCAGCTCGGCCTGGGCTTCGCCGGCCGTGGCGACCTTGCCGCAGTCGCTGTCGCCGGACGGCGTCCGCGCGGCCTTGGGGCTGTCCCCCGAGCCACAGCCGGCCATGGTGAACGCGGTGGCCAGCGGCAGCAAGGTCAAGGCGGTCCGGCGCATGAGCTCTCCTCGGCTGGGCTTCCCGAAGCCTAGCGGTTTCTCGCATGCCGAGACGGGCCTTGCATGTTGATGCAGCTAAATGCATAATTCCAGCATTGACCTTGAGGAGGAGACGATGGGTGCGCGGGTGGCGGTCGCCGGAGCGAGTGGCTATGCGGGTGGTGAGCTGCTGCGGATCCTGGCGGGCCACCCCGGGTTCGCGATCGGCGTGCTCACCGCCGGATCCAACGCGGGCACCCTCCTCGGCGCGCACCATCCGCAGCTGCATCCATTCGCCGACCGGGTGCTGGCCGAGACGACCCCCGAAACCCTCGCCGGACACGACGTCGTCTTCCTGGCCCTGCCGCACGGGCAGTCCGGGCCGCTGGCGGCCCGGCTCGGCGGCGACGTGCTCGTCGTCGACTGCGGTGCCGACTTCCGGCTGGCCGACGCCGGCGACTGGGAGCACTTCTACGACACACCGCACGCGGGCACCTGGCCGTACGGCCTGCCGGAGCTGCCCGGCCATCGCGAGCGCCTGCGCGCGACCAGGCGCATCGCGGTGCCCGGCTGCTATCCGACCGTGTCACTGCTCGCGCTCTTCCCCGCGTACGCCGCGGACGTCGCCGAGCCCGACGCCGTGGTGGTCGCCGCGTCCGGCACCTCCGGCGCGGGCCGTTCCCCCAAGGGCCGCCTGCTCGGCAGCGAGGTAATGGGCTCGATGAGCGCCTACAGCGCCGGCGGCGCCCACCGGCACACCGCTGAGATCGTCCAGGAGCTGTCCGCGGTGGCCGGGCAGCCGGTCACCGTGTCGTTCACGCCGACCCTCGCGCCGATGAGCCGCGGCATCCTCGCCACGTGCACGGCGAAGGCCAGGCCCGGCGTCACCGCGCAGGCGCTGCGCCAGGCGTACGAGCAGGCGTACGCCGACGAACCGTTCGTCCGCCTGCTCCCCGAGGGCGACTGGCCCGCCACAGCCATGACACTCGGCGCCAACGTCGCCGCGGTGCAGGTCACCCTCGACGAGCGCGCCGGTCGCATCGTCGCGGTCGCCGCCATCGACAATCTGGCCAAGGGCACCGCCGGGGGCGCCGTCCAGAGCGCGAACCTCGCCCTCGGCCTGCCCGAAGACCTGGGTCTCACCACGATCGGAGTAGCCCCGTGAGCGTCACCGCCCCTCTCGGCTTCAGAGCCGCCGGACTCGCCGCCGGCATCAAGAGCGGCGGCCAGCGCGACCTCGCCCTGGTCGTCAACGAGGGGCCGTCCCGTGCGGCGGCGGGGGTGTTCACCCGCAACCGGGTGAAGGCCGCACCGGTGCTGTGGTCGGAGCAGGCGCTGCGCGGCGGCCGGCTGCACGCGGTCGTGCTCAACTCGGGCGGCGCGAATGCCTGCACCGGGCCGGCCGGCTTTCAGGACACGCACCAGACCGCGGAGAAGGCGGCCGAGGTCCTCGGGGAGTCCGCGGCCGAGATCGCGGTCTGCTCGACCGGCCTGATCGGTGACCGGCTGCCGATGGCCAAGCTGCTGTCCGGGGTGGCCGTCGCGGCCGGAGAGCTGTCCCGCGACGGCGGCCTGGCGGCGGCCGACGCGATCCGCACCACCGACACGGTGGCCAAGATCGCCTTTCGCCGGGCGGCCGGCGGCTACACGGTGGGCGGTATGGCCAAGGGCGCGGGCATGCTGGCCCCGGCCCTCGCCACCATGCTCTGCGTCATAACGACGGACGCCGACGCGGACGCCGCCACTCTCGACCGGGTGCTGCGGCGGGCGACCGAGGTGACCTTCGAGCGGATCGACACCGACGGCTGCATGTCCACCAACGACACGGTCCTGCTGCTCGCCAGCGGAGCCGGCGGGGTCAGCCCGTCCGAGGACGAGCTCACCGAGACGGTGACCGAGGTCTGCGCGGACCTGGTGCGCCAGCTCCTGATCGACGCCGAGGGCGCGACCAAGGCGATCGCGATCGAGGTCGTCGGGGCGGCCAGCGACCACGACGCCGTCATCGCCGGCCGCGCGGTGGCCGGTAGCAACCTCCTCAAGTGCGCCATCCACGGGGAGGACCCCAACTGGGGCCGGGTGCTGGCCGCCGTCGGCACGACCGAGGCGGTCTTCGAGCCCGACCGGCTGAACGTCGCGATCAACGGCGTGTGGGTGTGCCGCAACGGGGCGTTCGGCGATGACCGGTCCAAGGTCGACATGCGGCCTCGCGACGTCACGATCACCGTCGACCTCAGCGCCGGCTCGCACACCGCCACCATCCATACCACCGACCTGACCGCCGACTATGTCCACGAGAACTCGGCGTACTCATCATGAACGAGCCCCGGATGTCCCAGGAGCGTACGAGAGGCACCGTGGCCGCCCTCCAGAAGGCGGCCACGCTCATCGACGCGCTGCCCTGGCTCCAGGAATTCCACGGCAAGACCGTCGTGATCAAGTACGGCGGCCACGCCATGGCCGACGAGCGGCTACGGCCGGCCTTCGCCCAGGACGTCGCGTTCCTGCGGTACGCCGGGCTGCGCCCGGTCGTGGTGCACGGCGGGGGTCCGCAGATCAACGCCCAGCTCGAACGGCTCGGCATCGAGAGCACATTCAAGGCGGGGTTGCGCGTCACCACCCCGGAGACCATGGACGTCGTGCGCATGGTGCTGGTCGGCCAGGTCAGCCGCGACGTCGTCGGCCTGCTCAACCGGCACGGCCCGTTCGGGGTCGGCATGTCGGGGGAGGACGCCAGGCTCTTCACCGCCGAGCGGAAGGCCGCGCTCATCGACGGGGTGGCGGTCGACATCGGCCAGGTCGGCGAGATCGTCCGGGTCGACGCGGGGGCGGTGCGCAGCCTTCTGGACGACGGCCGTATTCCGGTCATCTCCAGCATCGCGCGCGGAGAGGACGGCGAGGTCTACAACGTCAACGCCGACACGGCGGCGGGCGCGCTGGCCGTCGCTCTGCAGGCGGCCAAGCTGATCGTGCTGACCGACGTCGACGGGCTGCACGCCGACTGGCCCCCGTCGGACGAAGGGGCCGACCCGGCGGACGCCGGGGACACGATCGACCGGCTGACCGCGAGCGAGCTGGAGCGCATGCTGCCGGAGCTGTCCGCCGGCATGGCCCCCAAGATGGAGGCGTGCCTGCGCGCCGTACGCGGGGGAGTCCCGCAGGCGCACGTGCTCGACGGCCGGATCCCGCACTCGCTGCTGCTGGAGGTCTTCACCCAGGAGGGGATCGGAACCATGGTGGTGCCGGAATGAACGATCTGCGGAAGCGCTTCGAGGCCGCGATCATGCCCAACTACGGCGTGCCGCCGGTCGCGCTCGCGCGCGGGCAGGGCTGCCGGGTCTGGGACACCGACGGCAATGCCTACCTCGACCTGATCGGGGGCATCGCGGTGTCCGCCCTCGGGCACGGTCACCCCGCGCTGGTCGCGGCCGTGTCCGAGCAGGTCGCCACGCTCGCGCACACTTCCAACCTGTTCCTGCACGAGCCGGAGGTGCGCCTGGCCGAGAGGCTTCTCCGGCTGCTGGACGCCGACGGGCGGGTCTTCTTCACCAACTCCGGCACCGAGGCCAACGAGGCGGCCTACAAGCTGGTCCGCCGGCACGCCGGGCCCGGCCGCACGTACGTCGTCGCCGCCGTCAGCGGCTTCCACGGCCGCACCATGGGCGCGCTGGCCCTGACCGGCAAGGCGTCGATCCGCGAGCCATTCGGCCCGTTCGGCGCCGACGTACGGTTTGTGACGTACGGCTCCGCCGACGAGCTGCGCCAGGCCGTCACCGGCGACTGCGCGGCGGTGTTCCTGGAGCCTACCCAGGGGGAGGGTGGGATCGTCCCGGCGCCGGAGGGCTACCTCGCCGCGGCGCGGAAGATCTGCGACGAGACCGGCGCGGCGCTCGTGCTCGACGAGATCCAGAGCGGCATCGGCCGGACCGGCGCCTGGTTCCAGCACCAGCACGAAGGAGTCCGCCCGGATGTGATCACCCTGGCGAAGGGGCTCGGCGGCGGGCTGCCCATCGGCGCCTGCGTCGGCCTGGGACCGTACGCCTCGGCGTTCCGCAAGGGCGATCACGGCTCGACGTTCGGCGGCAACCCGGTCGCGTGCGCCGCGGCACTGGCCGTGCTGGACACGATCGAAAAGGAAGGGCTGCTCGACCACGTCACAGACGTCGGCGAGCGGCTCGCCTCCGGAATCGCGGCGGTCGGCCATCCGCTCCTGGCCGGGGTCCGCGGCCGCGGACTGTGGCGCGCGATCGTTCTCGCCGAGCCGAAGTCGGCCGCGGTGGAGGCCGCCGCACGCGACGCCGGCTTCCTCGTCAACGCGCTCCAGCCGGATGTGATCCGGCTCGCGCCGCCGCTGATCATCACGTCCGACGAGGCAGGGTCCTTCGTCACGGCGCTGCCGGCAATCCTGGGGACGGCATGACGACGCCCTTGACCAAGACCGCGCGCCAGTCACGCATCATCGAGCTGCTGGGCCGCAACGCCGTCCACTCCCAGAACGAGCTGGCCAAGCTGCTCGCCGACGCGGGGGTCGACGTGACCCAGGCGACCCTGTCGCGCGACCTGGTCGACATCGGCGCGGTCAAGCTGCGCGCCGAGGACGGCTCACTGATCTACGCGGTGCCGGGGGAGGGCGGCGAACGCATCCGCCGGGCCCGTACCGGAGGAGCGGAGACGTTCACCGGCCGGCTCGCCCGCCTCGCGCAGGAGCTGCTCGTCTCCGCGGAGGCCTCCGCCAATCTCGTGATCGTGCGGACCCCTCCGGGCGCCGCGCAGTTCCTGGCCTCGGCGATCGATCATGCCGACTGGCCGTCCGTGCTGGGCACCGTCGCCGGCGACGACACGGTGCTCGTCATCTCCCGCGATCCGGTGGGCGGACACCAGCTGGCGGCCTCTCTGCTGGCGCTGACCGAGCGGCGCGCCGACGAGCGTTCCCTCCGGAGCCCACGCGCCGATCTGACCGAGCCCGCCGGCTCATCACCGATCCCGCCGCCGTGGCGCACGGCGGAAGAGCTGTCGCCGGTGCCCGCCGGAAGCGCCTTCTCCGCCCGAAGAGCACCCGAGAACGCAGAACGACGACCCTAGGGCGTCCGTCCGCCCACGACGGCGCCCACCAGCCGCACACAACTCGCAGACTTTCCCACATTGGAGCTTCACCATGACCGAACGCGTCGTACTCGCATACTCCGGAGGCCTCGACACCTCCGTCGCCATTCCCTACATCGCCGAGGAGACCGGGGCGGAGGTGATCGCCGTCGCCGTCGACCTCGGCCAGGGCGGGGAGGATCTCGAGGTCATCCGCAAGCGGGCGCTGGCCTGCGGCGCCGCCGAGGCGGTCGTGACCGACGCCAAGGAGGAGTTCGCGGCGGACTTCTGTTTCCCCGCGCTCAAGGCGAACGCCCTCTACATGGACCGGTACCCGCTCGTGTCGGCGCTGTCCCGGCCACTGATCGTCAAGCACCTGGCCGCCGCGGCAGGCGAATACGGCGGCACCGCGGTCGCCCACGGCTGCACCGGCAAGGGGAACGACCAGGTCCGCTTCGAGGCCGGTCTGGCCGTACTCAACCCCGATCTCAAGGTGATCGCTCCCGCCCGGGACTTCGCCTGGACCCGGGACAAGGCCATCGCCTTCGCCGAGGAGAAGGGCCTGCCTATCGATGTCTCCTCCAAGTCGCCGTACTCCATCGACCAGAACATCTGGGGCCGCGCCGTGGAAACCGGGTTCCTGGAGGACATCTGGAACGCGCCGATCGAGGACCTGTACGACTACACCGCCGACCCGGCGCAGCCACGCGAGGCCGACGAGGTGGTGATCACCTTCAGTGCGGGTGTCCCGACGGCGCTCGACGGCCGCGCGCTCAGCCCGTACGAGATCATCGCCGAGCTCAACCAGCGGGCCGGAGCCCAGGGTGTCGGACGCCTGGACATGGTCGAGGACCGGCTGGTCGGCATCAAGAGCCGTGAGGTGTACGAGGCGCCCGCCGCGATCGCGCTGATCGCCGCGCACCAGGAGCTTGAGAACGTCACGGTCGAACGCGACCTGGCCCGTTTCAAGCGCGGCGTCGACCAGCGGTGGAGTGAGCTCGCCTACGATGGGTTGTGGTTCTCACCGCTGATGGACTCCCTCAACGCCTTCATCGCCGAGGCGCAGAAGCACGTCTCGGGCGACATCCGGCTCACCCTGCACGGCGGGCGGGCCGTCGTCACCGGCCGCCGCAGCGCCGCGTCCCTGTACGACTACGACCTCGCGACGTACGACACCGGTGACGTGTTCGACCAGAGTCTTGCCAAGGGCTTCGTCGAGCTGTGGAGCCTGCCGAGCAAGATCGCGGCCAAGCGTGACCGTCAGGTGGGCTGATCGGCTCCAGCCGTGATAATGCAGTAGTTCCCGCTTCGGCCGGACCCGAGAGCAACACAGAGTCGTCAGGGGAGAAGAACAGCGTGACGGACGAGCAACACCGCAAGACGCCGACCAGGCTGTGGGGCGGCCGGTTCGAAGGCGGGCCATCGGAGGCCCTCGCCCGGCTGTCGGTGAGCGTGCAGTTCGACTGGCGGCTTGCCCCGTACGACCTGCTGGGCTCGCGGGCCCACGCCCGGGTGCTGAACCGTGCGGGGCTGCTCACCGACGACGAGCTGGGTCGGATGCTCGGCGCGCTCGACGACCTGGAGAGCGCCTGCCGCTCCGGCGACTTCCGGCCGGCGGTCGCCGACGAGGACGTGCACACCGCGCTCGAACGCGGCCTGCTCGAACGCCTCGGCACGCTGGGCGGCAAGCTGCGGGCCGGCCGCAGCCGGAACGACCAGGTCGCGACCGACCTGCGGCTCTATCTGCGGGACCACGTCCGGCAGATCGTGTCCCGGCTGGTCGAGCTGGAGACCGCGCTCATCGGCCAGGCCGAGCAGAACATGGGTGTGGCCGCGCCGGGCATGACCCATCTCCAGCACGCCCAGCCGGTGCTCTTCTCCCATCAGCTGCTGGCCCACGTGCAGGCCTTCGCGCGCGACGTCGACCGGCTGCGCGACTGGGACAAGCGGGCCGCCGTCAGCCCGCTCGGCTCGGGCGCGCTGGCCGGGTCCTCGCTTCCGCTGGACCCGGAGGCGGTCGCCGAGGAGCTGGGCTTCGACTCCGCGGCGGCCAACTCCATGGACGCCGTCAGCGACCGCGACTACGCCGTGGAGTTCCTGGCCGCCGCGGCGCTCATCGGGGTGCATCTGTCGCGCCTGGGCGAGGAGGTCGTGCTGTGGGCGTCGCAGGAGTTCCGCTGGATCGAGATGGACGACACCTACGCCACGGGGTCGTCGATCATGCCGCAGAAGAAGAACCCCGACGTCGCCGAGCTGGCCCGCGGCAAGTCCGGCCGTCTCATCGGCCACCTCACCGCGCTGCTGACCACCCTCAAGGGCTTGCCGCTCACCTACAACCGTGACCTGCAGGAGGACAAGGAGGGGGTGTTCGACGCCGTGGACACCCTGCTGCTCGTGCTGCCCGCCGTATCGGGCCTGATAGCCACCATGCGGGTGAACACGGCGCGGCTGGAGGCCCTGGCACCGCAGGGGTTCGCGCTCGCCACCGACCTGGCCGAGCTGCTCGTCCGCAAGGGCGTGCCGTTCCGCGAGGCGCACGAGGTCGTCGGTCACCTCGTCGTCTGGTGCCAGGTCAACGACAAGGACTTCGGTGACCTCACCGACGATGAGCTGGGCAAGGTCTCACCGCACCTGACCCCTGACGTACGCGACGTGTTCTCGGTGCAGGGCGCGATCGCCGCCCGCAAGGCGTACGGCGGGACCTCCCCGGAGCGCGTCGGCGAGCAGCTCGCCGCGTTGAGGTCGCTGGCCGACGACCACGCGTCCTGGGCGGCAGCCGGCTCCTGATGGACGCTCCGCTGCCGCGCTCATTCTTCGACCGGATGCCGGAGGAGGTCGCGCCCGACCTGCTCGGATGCGTGATCGAGCGGTCCACGCCCGAGGGGGTCGTGGCGGTGCGGCTGACGGAGGTGGAGGCCTATGCGGGCCCCCACGATCCGGCCTCACACGCCTACCGGGGGCCGACGAAGCGCAACGCTGTGATGTTCGGGCCGCCGGGGCACGCGTACGTCTACTTCACCTACGGCATGCACTTCTGCGCCAACCTGGTCTGCCTGGGCGAGGGCACCGCGGCGGCCGTGCTGCTCCGCGCCGGTGAGATCATGGAGGGGCACGACCTGGCGGCGGCCCGGCGTCCGCGCTCATCACCCCGCGACCTGGCCCGAGGGCCCGCCCGGCTCTGCGAGGCGCTCGCCATCGATCGCGGGCTGTACGGCGCCGACGTCTGCGACCCGGCCGGCCCGCTGCGGGTGCTGCCAGGTGAGGCCGCGGCCGGCCTGCGCACGGGACCACGCACGGGCGTCACCAGCGCCAAGGACGTGCCGTGGCGGTTCTGGATCGATGGGGACCCCAGCGTCTCCGCCCACCGTGCGCACACGCCCCGGCGTCGTACGGTTATAGATCAGGGCTGAGGCCGTGAGAACCGTTACTTTGATCCTCAGCCGGTCCGGCATACCGGCAGTGACCACAGACACGTACGAGACGAGGGAGAACGTGACCGACATCCTGGACGACCTCGCGTGGCGCGGCCTGATCGCGCAGTCCACTGACCTGGACGAACTGCGGGCGATGCTCGCCACGGGGCCGGTCACGCTGTATTGCGGCTTCGACCCGACGGCGCCCTCGTTGCACGTCGGCAACCTGGTCCAGCTGCTGACCCTGCGCCGGTTCCAACAGGCGGGCCATCGGACGATCGGGCTCGTGGGAGGCGCCACCGGCCTGATCGGCGACCCCAGCGGCAAGAGCACCGAGCGGGCGCTCAACTCCGAGGAGGTCGTCGCCGGCTGGCTCGAGAGGATCCGGGAGCAGGTCTCACGCTTCCTCGACCTGACCGGCGACCGGGGGCTCATCGTCAGCAACCTCGACTGGACCGGCCCGATGTCGGCCATCGAGTTCCTGCGCGACGTGGGCAAGCACTTCCCGGTGAACCGCATGCTCACCCGCGAGACGGTGAAGGCACGGCTGGACACCACCGGTCTCAGCTACACCGAGTTCAGCTATGCCCTGCTGCAGTCGCTGGACTTCCTGGAGCTGTACCGCAGGTACGACTGCCGGCTGCAGACCGGCGGCAGCGACCAGTGGGGGAACTTCATCTCGGGCGTCGATCTCATCCGCCGTGCCGAGGGCGGCACCGCGCACGCGCTGACGACGCCGCTGGTGACACGGGCGGACGGCACCAAGTTCGGGAAGACCGCCGGTGGCGAAACCTACTGGCTCGACCCCGAGCTGACCTCGCCGTACGCCTTCTACCAGTTCTGGCTCAACGCGGACGATCGTGACGTCCTGCGCTTCCTGAAGTACTTCAGCTTCCGTACACGCGAGGAGATCGAGGAGCTCGAGAAGGCGACCGGCGAGCGCCCGGCCGCGCGCGAGGCGCAGCGTGCGCTCGCCGGGGAGCTCACCACACTCGTCCACGGCGCGGAGGAGACCGATCGAGTGATCGGGGCCTCCCGTGCGCTCTTTGGGCAGGGCGACCTCACGGAGCTCGACGAGCGGACTCTGGAGAGCGCGCTCGCCGAGGTCCCATCCGCGACGGTGTCCGGACGGCTCCCGCCGGTGGTGGACCTCCTGGCGGCCGCGGGCCTGGTGTCCAGCAAGTCGGAGGCACGGCGCACCATCGCGCAGGGCGGGGCCTACCTGAACAACGTCAAGGTCACGGACGAGGCGGTCGCACCGGGCGAGTCCGACCTGCTGCACGGCCGGTTTCTCGTGCTGCGGCGCGGCAAGCGCAATGTGGGCGGTGTGACGGTCGCCTCCGACTGACGCGGACGGGGGGCCACGCCGTGATCACGGTCTGATCACGGAAGGTCGCGTGGTGCCGCCGTCTGCGGCAAACAGGCGCTTGACCTGCGGTTTTGGATGACTCAACCTGATTTGACGCGCCGCAGCGCGACCCGTAACGTTCATCTTGCCCGCGAGGGAACGGGACGCCGGAAGGCGCCTCCTACCTCGAGGGAAAACCCCCAGCGGACCCGTTCGGTCTGGATCATGGTCTGGATCCGGATGGTATGGTGGGGTCTCCCCGGATGACGGGATGCAGGACGCCGCGGTGCGGTGTCCGGCCCGGGTGGGGATCTCGGTGGGTGTGGTCGCGGTCGGTTTTGGGCCGGGGTGACGCGTGCCGGGGTTGTCTCTTGCTGGGTGGCGGGTGGGGATTTCGGTCCATCGCTTGACATCTGGGGAGAACATGGTAACTTAGGAGAGTTGCCCCGGAGAGGGATGCAGGACATCGCGG
>JAOPYL010000166.1 GCA_025964625.1 Actinoallomurus sp.
CGGGGTGCCCGGCCGCTGGCCGTCGGGGCGACGCGCCGCCTCGGGCGTACGCCCGCCCTGGGGTGGGACGTGCACGGGTGGCAGCGGCCGTACCAGGCCGAGCGCGATGACCTCGTTCGCGAGCCGCGTCCGCCGGTTCGGGCCCTCAGGGATCCGGAACTTCTGGTAGAGCCGGAGGAGGTGCTGTTTGACCGCGGCCTCGGTCACCACCAGGTCGGTGGCGATCTCGCGTGCGGTCGCGGGCGCCACGAACGCCTCGTCGGACAGTGCCGGCCGGCACAGAGACGTGAGCACGTCGATCTCGCGGCGGGTCAGGTCCGGTGCGACCGCGCGGCGCAGCTCGACGTCGGGATCGACCTCCTCGCGTGGAATGCCGCCCATCCGGCAGCGCGCGGCGCCGAAGCTCACCACGTCACCGTCCTCGAGGACACGCCGGGCGATCGGCCGTCCGTTGACCCGGGTTCCGTTGCGGGACAGGCCGAGGTCCACCACGTACACGTACGGGCCACGCCGGACCAGCTCCGCGTGCAGCCGGGAGACGCTGGGCTCGTCGAGTCGTATGTCGACACCCCGCCCTCGCCCGATCGTGGTGACCTCGGCTCGCAGCGGCAGTACAGTGCCGCTTTCTTCGATCCGTATGAACGGGCCCTCCACGGCGGTCCCTCCCAGCTTAGTTAGCGACCCCTGTCTGGCGGGTTACCCGGACGGGCCATGCTCACACCCTCCTACCGGCCGGTAGGGCCGAGTACGCCGGGATTTACGGGACACGACGAACAGTCCGGACGGGTGCCCGCTGTGACCCCTGGAGCGGGCGTGACGCGGGAGGGAACGCCGGCTTCGGGGAGTGCGTCGCCGTCCAGCGCCGAAAACCTCGGAGAGGTGGACCAGGAGTGGGTGCCGGTCGGCCGACGCTGACAGGATAGAAGACATGTCACAGCAGTACGGTCCGCCGGATTTCTACGGGGGGTTCGGCGCCGCCCCCCCGGAGACGCACCCGGTGCCGGGTCCGGAGACGCCACCACCCCCGCGTGGGCCGCGCCGGGCGCAGGCGCGCCCGGTCGTGCCCCGCTGGCTGAGCCGGCTGCCGTACGCCTTCGTGCTCTGCGGAGTCGCGGTCGGCCTCGCGGTGGTGGCGACGAACCATTTCCGGCGCGGAAGCATGTTGATCGCCGCGTCGGTGTTCATCGGCGCGCTGGCGCGACTGCTGTTGCCGGAGAGTCAGGTCGGCTTGCTGGCGGTGCGTCGCCGGTGGCTGGATGTCCTGCTCATGACGGCAGCGGCGGTCGGGATCACGCTTGTCGCATTCGTCGCAAAGGGGACCACGGGCTGAGCGCTGTCAATGCTCCGATAGCCTCGTCAGTGAGCCTAACGAAGGACTGCTGACCAGAGTGCAGCGGGCGAGCCGGTCGGGCCGCCGCTGCACGAAGTGCGAAGGGACAGCTACAGCATGCCCAAGATCAAGGTAGCGAACCCCGTCGTCGAACTCGACGGCGACGAGATGACGCGGATCATCTGGAAGTTCATCAAGGACCAGTTGATCCTGCCCTATCTGGACGTCGATCTGAAGTACTACGACCTGGGGATGGAGCACCGCGACGCGACGGACGACCAGGTCACCGTCGACGCCGCCAACGCCATCAAGCAGTACGGCGTCGGCGTGACGTGCGCCACCATCACCCCCGACGAGGCCCGGGTCGAGGAGTTCGGTCTCAAGAAGATGTGGCGGTCGCCCAACGGCACCATCCGCAACATCCTCGGCGGTGTCGTCTTCCGCGAGCCGATCGTCGTCTCCAACATCCCCCGTCTGGTGCCGGGCTGGACGCAGCCGATCATCATCGGCCGTCACGCCCACGGCGACCAGTACCGCGCGACGGACTTCGTCGTCCCCGGCCCCGGAAAGCTGACGATCGCCTTCGAGCCCGCTGACGGCTCCGAGCCGATGGAGTTCCAGGTCGCGGACTTCACCGGCGGCGGGGTCGCGATGGGGATGTACAACTTCGACGACTCCATTCGCGACTTCGCCCGCGCCACGATGCGCTACGCGCTCGACCGGAAGTTCCCGCTCTACCTCTCCACGAAGAACACGATTCTCAAGGCGTACGACGGCCGGTTCAAGGACCTGTTCGCCGAGGTCTTCGCAGCGGAGTTCGAGACCGAATTCAAGAACGCGGGGATCACCTACGAGCACCGGCTCATCGACGACATGGTCGCCCAGGCCATCAAGTGGGAGGGCGGCTTCGTCTGGGCGACGAAGAACTACGACGGCGACGTGCAGTCCGACATCGTCGCGCAGGGCTTCGGCTCGCTGGGCCTGATGACCTCCGTGCTGATGACCCCGGATGGCCGTACGGTCGAGGCCGAGGCCGCGCACGGCACCGTCACCCGGCACTACCGCCAGCACCAGCAGGGCAAGCCGACGTCGACCAACCCGATCGCGTCGATCTTCGCCTGGAGCCGTGGGCTGGCGCACCGCGGCAAGCTCGACAACACCCCCGCGGTGACCGAGTTCGCGAACACGCTGGAGAAGGTCTGCATCGAGACCGTCGAAGGCGGTCAGATGACCAAGGACCTGGCCCTGCTCGTCGGCGGCGACCAGGGATGGCTGACCACGCAGGAGTTCCTCGCCGCGCTCGACGAGAACATGCAGAAGAAGCTCGCTTGACGATCGCCTGAACGGGGACGCCGCAGTGATCGGCGTCCCCGTTTTCGCACCCCCGGGGTTCGGCACGACGTGTGCGCGATAGCCTGACGGGTGGAATATCTCGACGGCGAGAGACCTCCACGGAGTTCCGCTCGGCGCTCGACGAGGACCTCGTACCAGCAGGAGAACCGCAATGACCCGCACTCCCGTCAATGTGACCGTCACCGGCGCCGCAGGCCAGATCGGCTACGCGCTGCTCTTCCGCATCGCCTCCGGGCAACTCCTCGGCCCGGACGTACCCGTACGGCTGCGCCTGCTGGAGATCCCCCCGGCCGTCAAGGCCGCCGAGGGCACCGCGATGGAGCTCGACGACTGCGCCTTCCCGCTGCTGGCCGGCACCGACGTCACCGACGACGTGAAGAGGGCGTTCGACGGCACCAACGTCGCGCTCCTCGTCGGCGCGCGCCCGCGTACCAAGGGCATGGAGCGCGGCGACCTCCTCGAGGCCAACGGCGGCATCTTCAAGCCGCAGGGTGAGGCCATCAACGCCGGCGCGGCCGACGACGTGCGCGTGCTGGTGGTGGGCAACCCCGCCAACACCAACGCCCTCATCGCGCAGTCGCACGCCCCGGACGTCCCGGCGGAGCGCTTCACCGCGATGACCCGCCTGGACCACAACCGGGCGATCGCGCAGCTGTCGAAGAAGCTCGACGTGCCCGTATCGGAGATCAAGAAGCTCACCATCTGGGGCAACCACTCCGCCACGCAGTACCCCGACATCTTCCACGCCGAGGTCGGCGGCCAGAACGCCGCCCAGGCCGTGAACGACGCGGACTGGCTGCGCGACGACTTCATCCCGACCGTCGCCAAGCGCGGCGCGGCCATCATCGAGGCCCGCGGCGCGTCGTCCGCGGCGTCGGCGGCCAGCGCGGCCATCGACCACGTGCACACGTGGGTGAACGGCACCGCCGAGGGTGACTGGACCTCGATGGCCGTCGTCTCCGACGGCTCCTACGGCGTGCCGGAAGGCCTCGTCTCCTCCTTCCCCGTCGTCTGCGAGGACGGCAAGTGGGAGATCGTCCAGGGCCTGGAGATCAACGGGTTCTCCCGCGAGCGCATCGACGCCTCGGTGCGCGAGCTGGAGGAGGAGCGCGACGCGGTCCGCAAGCTCGGGCTCGTCTGACGCGCGCCCGGCCGGCCCGGGGCGCATCTCCGTGTCCCCTCTGAAGCCGCTCGCCCACTGTGAGGGAGGTCCGGCCGTCCCTGAGGACGGCCGGACCCCGTGACGCAGAGGGTCGGCACGCTCTTCCCCTGCCGGTGGGGCGCCGTGGGTGATCAGGCGCGGCGTGCGCGCCGGCCCAGGTACAGCGCGGTGACCAGCGGCCCGATGATCGCGAGGGCGAGCAGCGGCACGCCCAGCCAGCCTGGTATCGCCGTGCCCGTGCAGTGACCGCCGTGGCGGTGCCCGCTGGAGTCGTCCACGTAGACGCAGTCGCGGGTCGGCGCGAGGATGATCAGGGCCGCGGCCGCGGCGAGCCCTCCGGGCCAGACCAGCAGGCCGGCCAGCTTGTCGCGCAGCGTCCAGCGCCGCGAGGCGAGCAACATGACCGCGCCGACCAACCAGCCGACCACCGGGAGGATCACACCTCCGGCGAGGAGCAGGAACACCGTTACCGCGTCGTACCGCCGCATGCCCTACAGCATGGCGGTCCCGGCGCACGCGGCACAGCCCTTTCTCCGATCTTGAGGGGAGAGTCGTCGCACGTCCCGGGTGCGGGACGTCCGGGACCGGCCCGGCTCAGGCGACGCGCCGGGCTCCCGCCGCGGGGACGGCGTCGAGGAAACGCGGCTCCTCCCACCCGCGGGCGGCGTACGCCTCCGTCACGGCGTCGCGCACCCGCCGCGCACCGTCCGCCGGGACGAGGGCGATGACCGACCCGCCGAAACCGCCGCCGACCATCCGCGCCCCGCGCGCGCCCGCCCGTACAGCCTCCTCGACGGCGACGTCGGCCTCCGGCCACGACACCTCGAACTGGTCCCGCAGCGACAGATGAGAGGCGGTGAGGAGCGCGCCGACCTCGGCCGCCACCCCGGCGCGCAGCAGCCCCACCGTCGCCTCGACACGGTGGTTCTCGGTGACGACGTGCTGGGCGCGGCGGCGCAACACCGGATCCTCGAGCCTGCGCAGCGCCCCGCCCAGATCCTCGACGTCGCGCAGGGCCGGCACGCCGAGCAGCTTCGCCGCCTTCTCGCAGGCGGCACGCCGGCTCGCGTACCCGCCGTCGAGCAGC
>JAOPYL010000107.1 GCA_025964625.1 Actinoallomurus sp.
ATCGCCGACGGCACCGCCCAGGCCCCGTCCAGGCTGCTGTTGAACGGCCCGGAGGATTCCGTGGCGTTCTGCTACGCCTCGCGGCTCACACCTGACACCGGAGCTGTGTGCAAGTTCGGCAGCGTCAACCCCACCAACGCCGCGGAGGGACTGCCCACCATCTCGGCACTGGTCATCGCATTGGATCCGGGTACGGGTCGAGTCGTCGCCTTCCTTGACGGCGATGCGATCACCGGGCTGCGCACCCCTGCTGCCAGCGCGTTGGCCATGAAGTCACTGGCGCGAGCGGACACCACTTCCTTGGCGGTCATCGGCACCGGACTGCAGGGTAGGGCGCACGTACGGGCCTTGTGCGCGGTACTCCCGATCACCCGGGTCACCCTGATGTCGCCAGACGAGGCGTCACGTTCCGCCGCGCTGACGGAACTCCGCGAAGACCTCCCCGTCGAGGTGCGTGCCACGGGTTCCGCGCCGGAAGCGGTGGCCGATGCCGACCTGGTCGTCACGGCCACCACCAGCCCCACCCCCGTACTACGGGCCGACTGATGACCACCGTCGGGCAAGCAGGCGATTTCAAAGGCTCCGGTCAACTCGCGGTCGCGGTCGCGGTCGCGGATAAGGAACTGCCCGGAGTCCAGGCGTTCACCGACATCCATGGCGAGATTGCGGACCTGCTGGGTGAGCCATGCGCCGGTAGGATGCGCGGTTACGCCCGCTACTTGCAGTCTGCGGGTGCCATGCTCGACGAAGATCAGAACGTAGATCCGCCGGAGCAGCACCGTGTCCACGGTGAGGAGCTCACAGACGATCACCCGGTCACAGCGGCGAGGCCGAGCGTGATGCATGGGCTGGCACGCCTGAACTGCCTTAGCCGACGTGGGCATCCAGTGCAGAGAGCCGGTCGAGTAGGAGCTCGGTGAACGCCACGGCGTCCAGTTCGAAGGCCACGGCGGCGTGGGCGGCGGCGCCGGTGATCAGGGGCTCGCCGATCACGGTGGTCCCCCTGGTCTCGTCGGAGCCGTACTCGACTGTAACGTTGAGTCGCCGGGTCGTCACCAGCTCGGGTCTGATGAGATGCGCCACGGTCAGCGCGTCGTGCTGACAGGTATCCGGTGTGCCGTGCCGTTCCTGGTAGTACCGGCTGTAGTAGTCGACCAACCCGGTCACCAGCTGGCCCACGCGTCCCCCTGCCTGTAGCCGGGTGAGGTCTTCTGAGCGCACGATGGCTTGGCGGGCCACATCAAGGCCGACTATCGTTTTGGGTAGGTTGCTGGCGAAGACGCGATGCGCGGCCTCGGGGTCGAACCAGATGTTGAACTCCGCCGTCGGCGTGATGTTGCCCGCTCCCGTGCTTCCTCCCATCATCACTACGTGCCCGATCCGCGAGGCGGCTGCTGGGTGAAGGGCCAGCAGGAGCGCGATGTTGGTGAGTGGTCCGATGGTGATGAGGGTCACTGGTACCGGCGACGCATGGAGTTGCCCGGCGATGAAGTCGACGGCGTGCGTGCGGATGGGCTGCCGCTGCGCGGCCGGAAGGTCGGCGCCGCCGAGTCCGTCAGCACCGTGTACATCTTCGGCGTGCCATGGCGTGCGGATCAGGGGCCGGTCCGCGCCAGCCGCCACCGGGATGTCATGCCGACCGGCGAGATCGAGTACGCGCATGGCGTTGGCCGTGGTGTTGTGCAGTGTGGTGTTCCCAGCCACCGTGGTGAGACCGAGAACATCCAGTTCGGGACTGGCCAGCGCGAGCAGGATCGCTATGGCGTCATCGATGCCCGGGTCGGTGTCGATGATGACCGGCGTCGCAACCCGGCTGCCGACATCGCCGGCACCAGGCGGGACGGTTCCGCGACCTGGCTTGGACCGCTCACTGTTTGCGTTCATGGGGTGGTGTAGGAATTGGTGTAGTACTCGGTGGGAGCGAGCACCTTATCAAGCTGACCGGCGTCCTTGAGCGCCTGGGCCAGCCCTGTCCACTGCTGGTCGGTGGCAGTGAAGAAACCCGCCTTGCCCTTGAGGAAGGGGATGGTGGCCTTCCATTCGGCGAGGTCGTTCTGGTAGTCCGCGGCCTTGAGTTGGAAGTGTGCCTGGTAGGTCTTGACCGCCTCCTCCGGGTCGGCGATCGCCCATTCCGTCGCCTTGCGGGTGGCGACCAGCCACTTTTTGGTGATTGCTGGATTCTTCTGCAGCCATCGCTGGTTCGCGACGTAGGCCCATACTGGCGTGTCCGGGGCACCGTGGTCCTTGGCCAGCAGAGTCGTGGGCTCATGGCCCGTCTTTTGCTGATACTGCGGCATGGCGAAGTTCGACGTGTTGCTGGCATAGTCGATCTTGTTCGCCAGCAGCAGCGGGATGTCGTCGTCCACGGCCGTGACCTGCTTGATGTCGGTCATCTTGAGGCCGGCGCTGCGCAGCATGACCGGCAACATGGCCTTGGTCCAAGCGTCGTCAAAGACACCGATGCGCTTGCCACGCAGATCGGCGACGGTGAAAGGCTTGCCGCTCGATCCAAATAGGCCCCAGTTGTTGCTCTGCGTGTAGTTCGCGACCGAGGTGACCGGCAGGCCCTGTTGTTTGGCGAAGACGACGTCGCTGGTGGCCGACTCGCCGATATCACCGCGTCCAGTGGCGACCATCTTGACCGTCGTGGCGTTGTCCGGCGGCCGGACGATGGTCGTATGGATGCCCTCGCTCTTGTAGAAGCCCTTGTCTATGCCGACCGCGTACGGCAGCCAGGTGATGTCCGGGGCGATCCAGTCCGGAACCATCTTGACTTCAGCGACGTTCGGGTCGCCGCTCGCGCTTTTCCCGCCGCCGCACGCGGTCGTCACCGCGACCGGCATGGCGAGGCATGCGACGAGCCATGGGTTGATCTTCACTTTTGTTCTCCATTGGGTTGTCACGTTTAGCTCGCCATGTTTGGTCAGGCCTTTTCCACGACCGGCACGGGGGCGTACGCCACACGGCGGCCTGGCCGGCGGCGAGCCATGGTCCGGCTGCGCCACGGAGTGAGCACGTGCTCCAACAGGGCGATCAGGACGAAGCCGCTGAGCCCGATCGCGGTGAGCAGCAGGACATCGCCGTAGACGCCGGCAGTGTCGAGGCGGGAGTTCTTGAGCAGGAGGTCCTGGCCGATCCCCGGGTCCTCCGAGGCAGTCCACTCGCCGATGACTGCGCCGGTGACCGTGTACGTGGCGGCCAATTTCAACGCGGAGAACAGTGGGGTGAGCGTCGCGGGGAGCCGGATGAGGAGAAACAGCTTGACCGGGTTGCCGCCCATCGACCGGGCCAAGGCAACCATGTCCTTGTCGACGCTGGTCAGCCCGTCCAGGACATTGACCACGACCGGAAAGAAGACGATCAGAGCGACGATGACGAGCTTGGGTGTCAGGCCAAAACCTAGGATGATCACTAGTGGCGCGGCGAGCGCGACAATCGGAATTGCCTGGGACGCGATCAGGATCGGGTAGAAAATCCGTTGGATGGCCTTGATGTGCCCCATGAGCACGGCGAAGAGAAAGCCGACCACGACACCGACGAGGAATCCGGCGACACACTCGTAACTGGTCTTCAGCACCAGCTGCCACAGGTTCGGCCAGTCCTTCTGCAGTGCTTCGAAGGTCTTTCCGGGGCTCGGGATGACGTACGACGGCACCTTGAGAACGCGAGTTACCAGCTCCCATGCGGCCCAGACGAGCAGAACGGCGAGAACGGGATATGCCATCCGCGTGGCGGCATGGCTCCGGGGGACACGGTTCATGCTCGGGCCACCTCCTGGCCGGACTCGTCGCGCGCCGCGTACAGCGCGGAAAGCACCTGACGTTTGAGGTCGGTGAACTCCGGCGAGGTGACCGTGTCCAGCGTCCGCGGGCGCGGAAGGTCCACCTGATGGGACGCGCTGATGCGACCCGGGCGCGCGGACATCACGACGACCCGGTCGGCGAGGAACACCGCCTCGTCCACGTCATGGGTGATGAACAGCACGGTGCGCTCGGAGTCGGCCCACACCTGGAGCAGCCACTGCTGCATCTCGAATCGTGTCTGGGAGTCCAGCGCGCCGAAGGGCTCGTCGAGCAGCAGGATGTCTCGGTGGAACGCCAGGGTGCGCATCAACGCCACGCGCTGACGCATCCCACCCGACAGCGCGTGCGGGAAATGGTCGACGAAGTCACCGAGGCCGTAACGGCCGGCGAGCTCCCTGGCCTCTGCTCGGTCGGTCCGGGTCGCCCGACGGGTCAGCGCGGCCCCGAGCACGATGTTTCCGGTCACCGTTCGCCACGGCACGAGCAGGTCTTTCTGGAACATGTAGCCGACGTGGCCGGTGTGGCCGGTGACATCGGTGCCGTCGAGGAGTACCCGTCCCTCGGTTGGGCGCTGCAGGCCGGCCACGACGTTCATCAGGGTGCTCTTGCCGCATCCGGACGGGCCGACGATCGCGATGAACTCTCCTGGCCGGACCTGCAGAGACGTCCGTGCGAGCGCGAGCGTCGAGCCGAAACGGCACGTGACGTCCTGGATGAGGAGCTTCGGTGTGTCAGGCATGGATGGCCACGCCTTCCGCCGGAAGCGCGGTGTGCGGATCAAGCCGCATATCTGGGCCGATTCCTCGTCGGCTGCAACACGCGTCGCGGCGAGAACCCGTGTTCCGGAGGCCGAAGAACACCTGGATGGGACGCGCCCCACGTTGGTCGCTTGATGTCCGCCCGATCGATGCTCTGCCGGCGCTCGCCGTCCACGCGGCGCGGTCGCTGGGTTCGGGATCCATTGATGCTCCTCTAAGAAACGGATGGCCGGCACGATGGAGCCGGCCATCAGTGGGTCGTTTCATCCCCTGCCGAAAAGCCGCGTTCAGTCCGCTGCGGGGATCGGGCAGCACCTCGGCATCGTAGGAATGAGCCATGCGGACCAACGCGGGATCGTCGCAGACAACGGCGACACGCGCGACCGATCGCGCGCGGACAACCGCGGCGATGACGTCTTCGGCCATGGCCGCCGCGAGCGCGTCGTCCCGCATCCCCCAGTGCGGCGAGGCGACTCTTAGCCTGGTCAAGGCTTTTTGCGCTCACGACGACATGCCACGGCAGTCGAATGTCCGACGGCGCGCTCATTGCCACACCTTGGCGACGCGCGGACCGCCGTCCTTCATTGCTTCGGCCCACGCAAGAATCCCTCATCTGGCGACCAGCTGACCGGCCGGCCCAGACGGCCGGCGTGGGCGCGATTGGGAGGCATTTCGCTCACCGTCGGCGTCACTCGTGCTCCAGGCCGGCGATGCGGATGCCGGACCGGACCTTGTAGCGCTTGTTGATGCTGATCAGCACGGCGGTGAGCGGTTCCAGCTGACGGGCCAACCGGAGCGCGCCGGCATCGATGCCGTCGCGGCCGGTGATCGCGCGCGTCAGATTGATGGCCACCGTCTTGGCCTCATCATCGTCGCCGCAGACCAGAACGTCTTCGTGGTCGAGCAGCTCGGTTTCGCTCCAGAGGTTCACAGCGGACAGGTGGTGGAATGCACCCGCCAGTTTGGCGTCGGGCACGATCCGCTGCACTTCCTCGGCCGCGCTGCCGTCGGCGAGGTCCAAGCCGTAGGGGCCGCGTTTGTCGAACCCGAGCGGGTTCACACAGCTGATCACCACCTTGCCCGCCAGCTGGGCGCGCAGCGACTCGACCAGCACGGCGTGACCGTCGTACGGCACCGCGAGGAGCACGACGTCCGCCGACTCGGCGGCGGTGGCGTTGTCCGCTCCGCTGACCTGGGCAGCGTCGCCGACCCGGCTCGCGATGTCGATCGCCGCCTGGTGTGCCCGCTCGGACGACCGCGAGCCGATGATGATGGCATGGCCGGCCTTGGCGAACCGGTAGGCCAAGCCCTTGCCCTGGGGGCCGGTACCGCCGATGAGGGCGATCTTGTAGGTGGTCATGCTGGCTCCTTACGAGTCGGAACAATGGGGGAGAACTCTGGCCGGGAAAGGCCGGCCGAGTCGATCAGAAGGCGGCGCTCGGGGCCGGCGGCTGATCGCTCGGTGTCGGCCTGCGCGGCCCGCCGGGCGGCGACGGCGCGCTCGGACGGGACCTGACCGTAGGTCGTGGTGCGCTGGCGCACCGGGCGGCCGATGCCGCAGGCGATCTCTTCGAGCTCGGCGACGGTCATGTGCGAGCCGTACTGCGAGCCGGCCATTCGGGAGATCGTCTCCTCCATCAGCGTGCCGCCCAGGTCGTTGACGCCGCCGCGCAGCAGGGTCCGGCAGCCGTCGGTGCCGAGCTTGACCCACGAGCACTGGATGTTGTCGATGCGCCCGTGCAGCAGCAGCCGGGCCATGGCGTGCACCGCGCGGTCTTCGCGCATCGTGGCCCCAGGGCGGGCGACGCCGGCGAGGTAGATCGGCGCGTTGTGGTGCACGAACGGCAGCCCGACGAACTCGGTGAACCCACCGGTCTCCTCCTGTAGCGCCGCCAGCAGCCGCAGGTGCGCCACCCAGTGCCGGGGTGCGTCCACGTGGCCGTACATCATCGTGGAGCTGGACCGCAGCCCCACCTGGTGCGCGGTCCGGACCACTTCGACCCACGTCGAGGCCGGCAGCTTCCCCTTGGTGAGGATCCACCGGATCTCGTCGTCGAGGATCTCCGCCGCGGTGCCGGGGATCGTGTCCAGCCCGGACTCCTTGGCCCGTATCAGCCAGTCCCGGATCGACAGGCCGGTGCGGGCGGCGCCGTTGACGACCTCCATCGGAGAGAAGGCGTGGACGTGCATCTCCGGGCGGCGGCGTTTCACCTCCGCGGCGATGTCGAAGTACGCCGTGCCCGGCAGGTCCGGGTGGATACCGCCCTGCATGCACACCTCGGTGGCGCCTACCGCCCAGGCCTCCTCCACCCGGGCCCCGATCTCCTCCAGGGAAAGCGTGTAGGCGTCGGCGTCGGTACGCCGCTGCGCGAACGCGCAGAACCGGCACCCGGTATAGCAGACGTTGGTGAAGTTGATGTTCCGGTTGACGACGTAGGTGACCTCGTCGCCGACCGTGTCGCGGCGGACCGCATCGGCAAGCGCGCACAGCGCGTCAAGCCCCGCGCCGTCGGCGTGGACGAGCGCGAGTGCCTCGCCGTCGGTGATGCCCGCCGGGTCGCGCTCGGCCGAGCGCAGCGCTGCGGCAACGTCGCTGTCCAGCCGGCTCGGTGGCGCGGCCACGCCTCGTGTCGAGGGACTCTCGCGTTCGCCCGAGCTCGGCGGGTGAATGTGCGGTTCCTGCGAACCGTCGGGGGGCGTCGCGGCGTCGGAGGCGGCGGCGACTTGTTCACGGAGCAGCTGCCAGTCGCCATAGACCTCGTCGAAGTCCGCGCGCCGGTCGCTCCTGCGGCCGGTGGTGTCGATGCTGGCGTGCAGGTCGGTCCGGCCGATGGAGGCCAAGCCGCCGTCGGGCTCCTGCCAGGGCAGGCCGCTGGGGCAGCGGCCCTCGACCGCCAGCCCGGTGTCGGGGTCGGCCAGCGCGGTGACGTGTGGCACGACCCGGGGGTCGATCCACGGCTCACCGCGCAGCACATACTCCGGATGAGCCGTCAGCCGCTCCCGCAAGATGAAGCCGTACTCGGCGGTCCAGCGTGCGAGATCCTCCAGATGCGGCCACGGCCGCTCCGGGTTGACATGGTCCGGAGTGAGCGGCGAGACGCCACCCCAGTCATCGACGCCGGCGCCCAACAGCAACCGAAGCTCACCGGGATCGGACAGATTCGGCGGGGCCTGGATCCGCATCCGCGGCCCCAGGACAAGCCGCGCGACAGCCACCGCAGCGAGGTACTCCTCGAACGGCGCATCGGGCACCGACCGCATCGCGGTGTCCGGCTTGGCGCGGAAGTTCTGCACGATGACCTCTTGGACCGCGCCATAGGCCCGGGCGATCCGCCGGATCGCGAACAGCGACTCCGCGCGCTCCTGCACGGTCTCACCGATACCGACGAGGATGCCGGTAGTGAAGGGGATGCCCGTGCGGCCGGCGTCTTCCAGCACCCGCAGGCGCACCGCCGGCTCCTTGTCCGGCGACCCGTAGTGACAGCCGCCCGGCTCGGACCACAGCCGGGTCGCGGTCGTCTCGAGCATCATCCCCATCGACGGGGCAACCGGCTTGAGCCGCTGCAGGTCGGTCCAGGACAGCACCCCGGGGTTGAGGTGCGGCAGCAGGCCCGTCTCCTCCAGCACCCGGATCGCCATGGCCCGCACGTAGGAGAGCGTGTCCTGGTAGCCGTGCGCCTCCAACCACGCGCGCGCCTGGGGCCAACGCTCCTCCGGGCGGTCGCCGAGGGTGAACAGCGCCTCCTTGCAGCCCAGCGCGGCACCGCGCCTGGCGACGTCGAGCACCTCACCCGGCGACAGATACGGCGCCTGGCCGGCGGCAGCCAGCTTGCTCGGCACGGTCACGAACGTGCAGTAGTGACACCGATCCCGACACAGCCGAGTCAGGGGAATGAAGATCTTCCGGGAGTAGGTGATGACACCCAGGCGGCCCGCACTGTCCAGGCCCGCGTCACGGACCCGGCCCGCCGCCGCACACAGCGTCTGAAGGTCAGCGCCCCGGGCCTGCAGCAGCACCTGGGCCTCTCCGGGGTCCAGCGCCACGCCATCGCGGGCCCGGCGCAGAACACGGCGCATCGCCGAGTCGGTCGGCGTACTGCCCGTGCCTCGCTCAGCCATACGAGCACCTCCTTGTGAGAATGGACTTGTCAGCGAGGCCGCCGAGTCCCGTCCCGGCCGCGCCCGATCGTCGATCCGAGGACACTCGGCGTGTCACAGCGGCGCCCGGCAGGCCAGGGCTGATGCGTTCTCAGCTGACGCCACCGACCACTACCGGTCACGACTCGACCACGCACTCGAACTGCTCGGTCTTGTAGCCTGAGAACGCATCAGCCGTGCCCAGAATGCAGCCGATCGAGCGCGGCTGCGCGTTATGCCTCGGAACCCACCCCCAACATGATCACTGGCAATAGAGCTGCTGAGGCTCACGGCGTTTCTCCGTCCTCTCCCAGTCGCGGCGGTGCACTGCGGTAGCGCACCGGCGTCGCGGACAGCCGCAGCGGGTTGGCGACCTGCCGGGAACCGGCGCAGTCGACCGCGGGCTCGAGCCCGAGCGACTCGGCCAGCGCGAAAGCCTCGTCGATGCCGTTGATCGGGCCTCCTGGCACCCCAGCATCGACCAGCGCGGCGAACCACTCGTCCGCCGGTGCCGTGCGCAGCACGGCTGCCAGCTCAGCCGCCAGCTCGTCGCGGTGGGAAACCCGGTCGGCGTTGCTCACGAACCGGGGGTCGTCGGTAAGCTCCGGCTGACCGAGCACCTTTGCCAGCGCCGCGAACTGCCGGTCGTTGCCGACCGCGAGCACCAGCGGCTTGTCGGCGGTCGGGAACACCTCGTACGGCGCGATGCTGGGGTGCCGGTTGCCCATGGCCTGCGGCACCACCCCGGCCTCCAGGTAGCCCGAGGCCTGGTTCACCAGCGCCGACAGCAGCGACGACAGCAGGTTCACCTCGACCCGTTGCCCCTGCCCGGTGCGCTCGCGGTGCCGCAACGCCGCCAGGATGCCGACCGCCGCGTGCAAGCCGGTGATCACGTCCACCAGCGCCACGCCGACCTTGGTGGGCTGCTGGGGGGCGGGCCCGGTGATGCTCATCAGCCCGCCGACCGCCTGCACGAGGAGGTCGTAGCCGGGCAGCTCGGCGCCCTCGCCCGAGCCGAACCCGGTGATCGAGCAGTACACCGCACCGGGGTTGACCTCGCGCACCTGCTGGTAGCCGAGTCCCAGCCGGTCCATGGTGCCGGAACGGAAGTTCTCGATCACCACGTCGGCCCGCTCGACCAGCGCTCGCGCGGCGGCGAGACCGCCGGCGGAGCGCAGGTCGACTGCCCACGACCGCTTGTTGCGGTTGACCGACAGGTAGTAGGTGGACTCCCCGCCCGCCCACGGCGGTCCCCACGCCCGGGTGTCGTCACCGGTGCCGGCACGCTCCAGCTTCACCACGTCGGCCCCGAGATCGGCCAGCAGCATGGTCGCGTAGGGGCCCGCCAGCACCCGGCTGAAATCGGCGACCAGCACGCCGTCGAGCGCCCCCATCAGCGGAACGCCGGCTCGCCGGTGAGCGCGTGGCCGATCACCAGCGAGTGAACCTCGGAGGTGCCCTCGTAGGTCAGCACAGCCTCCAGGTTGTTGGCGTGCCGGATCACCGGGTACTCCAACGTGATGCCGTTGGCTGCCAGGATGGTGCGGCATTCCCGCGCGATCGCGATGGCCTCCCGCACATTGTTGAGCTTGCCGAGGCTGACCTGCTCTGGCCGCAACGTGCCGGAGTCCTTCAAGCGTCCCAGCTGGATGGCCAGAAGCATGCCCTTGCCGAGTTCCAGGCACATGTCGGCGAGCTTGGCCTGGGTGAGCTGGTAGGCAGCCAGTGGCTTGCCGAATATGGTGCGGTCGGCGGCGTACGAGAGGGCCGTCTCGAGGCAGTCCCGGGCCGCGCCGAGCGCGCCGAAGACGATGCCGAAGCGGGCCTCGTTCAGGCAGCCCAGCGGGCCGGACAGCCCCCGCGCACCGGGCAGCATCGCATCGGCGGGCAGCCGAACATCTTCCAGCACCAGCTCGCTGGTCACCGAGGCCCGCAGCGACATCTTCTCCCCGACCCCGCGGGTGGAGAACCCGGGCGTGCCGGCGGGCACGAGGAACCCGCGGATCTTGTCGTCGGTGTGCGCCCACACCACCGCGACATCGGCGACCGCGCCGTTGGTGATCCACGTCTTGCTGCCGTTGAGTACCCAGTCGTCGCCGTCGCGCTTGGCGCGCGTGCGCATGCCCCCGGGATCAGAGCCGTAGTCCGGCTCGGTCAACCCGAAACAGCCGATCGCCTCGCCGGTGGCCATCCGCGGCAGCCACTCGCGTTTTTGCTCCTCGCTGCCGTAGGCGTGGATCGCGTACATCGCAAGGGATCCCTGCACCGACACCAGGCTGCGGATGCCGGAGTCGGCGGCCTCCAGCTCGTGGCAGGCCAACCCATAGGCGAGCGCGCTGGTGCCGGCGCAGCCGTAGCCTTGCAGGTGCATGCCCAGCACGCCGAGCTTGCCGAGCTCAAGGGCCAGCTCCCGCGCCGGCAGGTCGCCTGCGGCGAACCACTCCGCGATGTACGGCCGAATCCGCTCGTCACAGAACCGCCGCACGGTGTCGCGGATGTCGCGCTCTTCCTCGGGTAGCAGGCCCTCGATGCCGAACAGCCCGAACGGTGTCATGGTCATGCGTTCTCCTCATTCGATCGATCGCACCCTGGACGGTTCATCGCCCAGGACCTCGTGATGGCTCTTGACCGCCCCGGAGGTAGACCGTCGTCATGTGGGTGAAGAACTCCCGCGAGGCACGCCCCTGCTCCTTGGGGCCGTAGCCGCTGTGCTTCGCGCCACCGAAAGGCACATGGGGGTCGGCGCCCGAGGTCTCCGAATTGACGTGCAGCACGCCGACGTCCAGGTCCTCGACAGCGTCCAGCGCCCGGGAAAGATCGTTGGTGAAGATCGCTGCGGACAGGCCGAAGGCGCTGTCATTGGCCAGTTCCAGCGCGGTCCCCGGGTCGTCGGCGCGCAGGACAGCGAGGACCGGACCGAACAGTTCCTCGCGCCAGACGTCCAGGTCACGCGACGGGAGCTCCAGCACCGTCGGCGCCACGAAGTAGCCCTCCGCGAGGTCTCCATCGGAGTAGGCGTCGGCCCCGGCCACGGGCCGGGCTCCCTGCGCCAGCGCTGCCTCTATCCCGTCGCGGACGGTGCGCCGAGCACCCGCGCTGACCAGCGGCCCCATCTCGGTGCCCGCGGCCAGCGGGTCGCCCACCACAAGTGCCTGCGCCTTGCGGGCGACCTTCGCAATGAGGTCGTCTGCGACCGGTTTCTCCACAATGAGGCGCGAGGTCGCGGTGCACTTCTGACCGCTGGAGCTGAAAGCGCCCAGCAGGACTTGGTCGGCGGCTAGCTCCAGGTCAGCGTCGGCGAGTACAACGGCAGCGTTCTTTCCGCCCATCTCGGCTTGGACGGGGACGCCCCGCCCTGCGCAGGAAGCGGCGATCGACCTGCCGACCCCGGTGGATCCGGTGAAGGTGACCGCGTCGATTCCCGGATGGTCGATCAGGTGTGTTCCGGTCCTGCCAGTGGTGACGAGGAGATTGAGCACGCCGGCGGGCAACCCGGCGTCGTGCAGCGCCTGGGCGAGTCGCATCCCCAGGATGGGGATCGCGCTGGCGGGCTTCCAGACGACGGCGTTGCCGTAGCTCAGCGCCGGCGCGATCTTCCAGGCCGGGATGGCGATGGGGAAGTTGAAGGGGGTCACGACGGCGACGACCCCGACGGGTCGGCGTGTCACCAGTATCCGCTCCCCGCGACGGGGTGAGGAGAATAGCTCCCCGGCCTCGCGGTCGGCTTCTCCCGCACAGTACCGCAGGATCTGGGCTGCCCTGCGGATCTCGCCGACGCCCTCGGCCCGGGTCTTACCCTCCTCGGCTGCTAGCTCCTCTCCCCACTGCTCAGCTGAGGCGTCGACCAGGCCGGCTGCGCGCGTCAGCACAGCCGCCCGTTCGTGGTGAGGGGTGTGGGCCCAGCCGACCTGCGCCCGCCGGGCCGCAGCCACGGCTGCGTCCACGTCGTGCGTCGTGGCGCACCGGCCTTCGGCGAGCCGCTCGGTGGGGCGAGTGGGATTCACATCCACGAGGTGGTCGCCCTGGCCGTCCTGCCAGCGGCCATCCACCAGGTTCTGCAGTTGCCGGATCGCTGTCACGTCGATCTCCCTCGACTGGTCGGTGGTGCGGCGTCGTCCATACACGTTCGAGTCAGAAGACCTGGTTGCGGCCGCCGAAGACCGCGCTGACCGAGTCGCCGGTGAAGATCCGTCGGATGCAGTTACTGAGGAGGTCGGCGCATGAGACGACGCGGACGTTTTCGGGCGCCCCCGGCCGCAACGGGATCGAGTCCGTGACGACGATCTGTTCGAACGGTGCGGCGGCGAGGTTCTCGTACGCGGGACCGCTGAAAACGGGGTGAGTGGCCGCGGCGTAGATCCGCGCGGCGCCTGCCTGGACGACGGCCTCACCGGCAGAGCGCAGCGTGCCCGCGGTGTCGATGATGTCGTCGATGATGATCGCGGTCTTCCCGGCCACGTCACCGATCACGTGGTTGATCGCGGCGACCTGGTGCTGCGGGCGCTCCTTGTCGAGGATCGCGAGATCCGCGCCCATGCGGTGGGCGAATTCCTTGTTGAGCTTCACTCTGCCGGCATCCGGCGCCACGACCACAAGCTCCTCGTTCAGGCGGAGGTCGACGAAGTACTGCGAGACCCTCGTCATCGCGGTCATGTGGTCCACCGGGATCTGGAACATGCCCTGAATCTGGCCGGCGTGCAGATCCATCGTCACCACGCGGTCGGCCCCGGCGGATTCCAAGGCCCGTGCCACCACCCTGGCCGAGATCGGTTCGCGCGGGGCGCTCTTCTTGTCTTGCCGCGAGTAGCCGTACCACGGAGTGACGGCGACCACCCGATGGGCGCTGGCGCCAAGCGCTGCATCGATCATCACCAGCAACTCGACCAACGCATCGTTCGTACTGATCCCCGTCTCCGGATTCCCGCACACGGGCTGCACCAGGAACACGTCAGCGTCGCGGATCGATTCCTCGAATCGGCAGTACACCTCTCCGTTGGAGAAGGTCTTCAACGTAATCGGACTCAGCCCGATCCCGAGCTCGTCCGCGATCGCCTGCGCGAGCTTGGGATTCGCCCGGCCGCTGAACAACATCAACCGCTTGCCGTGCATCAGCGGCAGGCTCGTGGCCATATCGACGGCCGGAATGTCGACAGTCATGTTCTCGTCTCCAAGTTTGGCGGCTCAAGTGTTGCGTCAGCGGAGTCAGCTGATCCGTCGCCCCAGAGGACCGAACGACCGGCGGCATAGGCCTCCCGCAAGTCGGTACCGTCGTACCCAACGGCTGCGAGCTGGCGGATGCTCGCGCTCCCGTTGACGGCGACCGTGTACGGCAGGAGGTTGAACAGCGCGACATCGGACGACGAGTCGCCGTAGGCGACGCAATCGGCCGGGATCAGTCCATAGCCGTCCATCAGCTCGCAGGCGATGGTGACCTTGTCCTCTGTGGTCAGCAGCAGGTCGCTGCTCGAACGACCTCCTGGCTCTACTCTGGCGCCGTACGCCGAACCCGCTCCCCATCGCAACAGCCGCTGCACAAAGAACAGCGGTGATTGCGATATCACCGTGCTGTACTCGCCACGCGCCGCGATGTCGGCGAACACCGCGGCGATCCCGTCGAGCCACGGGGCAGCCTCGAACGCCCGATCGATATCCTCGTCACTGATTCCTTGCCACAGCGGTAGGCACAGTTCCCAGAAGCGCACGTCGCCGATCTCACCGTGGCGCCACCCGTTTTCGATGTCCGCTGCGGCATCGAGCTTCCCGACCTGTCGCGAGATCTCGACGCTGGCCGTCGAACCGTACAGAAGGGTTCCGTCCATATCGAAGATATGCAGTTTGCTCATCGCGGCAAGTCCAGGGTGTGGTCGACCTCTACCGCACCCTGCGGCGGAGAATGGTTCTCCCTGATCGTCAACTCCGTCATGTGCAAAACTCCTCATGCGCACTAAAGAACGCCGGCATATGGTTCTGCTGATGGAGCGCCGAGTCCGCCGTCACCCGAGGTGCTTGCGGAACACGCTCTACCATCGGGCGAGCCCGGTTTCCTCCGCCGTGTGGTGGTGAACCACAGGCGAAGGATCGTCGGGTCGGGCTCGCCCGGGAAGAACGGCGCGCACCGAGCCGGAGTCACTGATCAAGAGACCCGACCTCGGCCTAGCCGCGTGGTGCCAGGCTGCTCGTTCGCGAACTACACCTGTGCGGTGATGCCCCCGTTGGTCGCCGCGCGCATCGGCGTGACCACGTCCGCGTAATACGACTCCGGCGCCTCACGCTCGCTGCGCTCGATCAGCTCGGTGAAGTCCCACTTCTTGAGCAGCTTGCCGTTGCGGAAGACCGGCACCAGCTGGTTCTCCTCGGCGGGAATCGAATCGCGCGGGACGGTCGTGTAGGTCCCATTGTCGTACTTCAGCGCCAGCCGCCCGGCCTTCGACGCCTTGAAGTCGGCGCCTATCGGAGACTTGGAGATGTCCCGCCACTCGCCGTTGACCCGCACGGCACTGGCCTTCTGCCCGAAGTTCATCGTGTCCCGGTGCCAGTGCTGCAGCAGACCGCCGCCCATGCCGAAAATCGCGTTGTCCGCGGCCAGGCCACGACGCTCAAGCTCCATGTAGACCTTGGGCAGGCTGCTGAACGTGACGCCATCTCCCTGGACCACCCGGACGAAGGGGGGCAGGACCTTGAACCCCTTGCTGTTCGTCTCATAGCCGAAGCTCTCCATCAGCCACTCGGTCGTCTCGGCGGTCACCTGCACGATGTCGCCGGAGTCCGGACGAATGCCGACCAGGCCGGGGAAGTTCCGGACCATCTCCTTCAGCTCGCCCCCGACGATGTTGCGGACGGCGTTCTTGTGGTCGTAGGTGTCGGTGAGTAGCAGGACCACGCCGTTGTCGCGGTACGTCTCGAGCATGTTGCGCATGGCGTCGGCCTCGCCGTCGCGGCCCCACGCGCAGAACCCAGCGTGCTCGGAGTTGGGCCCGGAGTTCGAGACATGGCCGGCGTTGTAGTACTTCTTGGCCGCGAGGATCCCCGGGACGGTGTCGCTCTGTGAGAAGTTCACCAGGTGCGCGCATCCGCCGAGCGCGGCCGACTCCTGCGAGCTGACGCCGCGAGCGCCGTAGTCGTGCAGCATGGACCGGAGGACCTCCGGGTGGTCGGAGGTCCGAGCCAGCGCCTCCTTGATGACCTGCTTGCACAACCAACTGACGGTGCCGATCGTGGTCGGGTACCACACCGCCCGCAGCAGGGCGGTCTCGAAGAAGCTGGTCGCCCAGTAGTACGTGGGATCGGTGTTAATGAGCTGGACCAGCACGTTCCTGGACGGCAGGACGGTCCCCTCCGGCACCGCCTCTATCTCGACCGGCAGGAACCCGCCATGGTCGTTGAGGATGCCGAGCCAATTCTCCCGGTTGAAGTGCATGCCCTGCTCGCGGACCACGAACTCGGCCTCGTCGATGTCCTCCAGCGTGATCGGGCGCATGAGGTACTCCCGCAGGAAGGCCTGCAGCCCAACGAACATGGTCACCGGGAAGTCGCCGCCACGGGACTCGATGTAGCTGGAGACGTACTCGGTGCCCGGCGGGTACAGCGGGTAGTGACAGTGCTTGTAGTTGTCGACATTGATGATCAAGTTGTCGAAACCCATGGTGCCGCCCCATCTCGAGAGTCGTTTCTACCGGGGATGTAGGAGCATCACGACGTGATGCCCATGCCCAGCCAGGGGGACCCCCAGCCGGGGAAATTGGACTATCGAAGTGGCTGCAACATAACGATTCTAGTGATGGGGGTCAAGACCCAAGTTTGCTCGGCCGAGATAGCTGCTGAGTACGCCTAGATGGCCAGGAATTACCAGGTCAGACCATGTTTACTCATCACATCATGGTGCGGCATCGGCAGGCGTGATACGTTTCTAGTCGCTCTGAAGTCTCCGAAGAGGAGGACGGAGCGAACCCCCGGCCCAGCCGTGCTCACACTTCCGCGCGACGGCATGGTGACGGGCTGCTCACGCCCGAAGATCCAACTAACGGAGGTCACGCTATGAGTGCCACTACTGAGACCGCCACCGCGCTCCCGCGGCTGCCCGACGGCCCGCGTCAGTTGCTGATCGATGGCGACTTCGTCGACGCTGCAGACGGCGCCACGATGCCCTGCTACAACCCTGCTACCGGCGAGATCCAGACGCAGGTCGCCGTCGCCGGAGCGGAGGACGTCGACCGTGCCGTGCGCGTTGCCCGTCACGCTTTCGAGGAGGGGCCGTGGCGCGACTTTACGCCGTCGGCTCGGGCCAGGGTGCTCTGGCGCCTTGCGGACCTGATCGAGGAGCACACGGACGAACTCGCCCTGACCGAGAGTTTGGACAATGGGAAGCCATTGGCCGAGGCGCGCGGCGACCTGGGCTTTGCCGCCGAGGTCTTCCGTTACTATGCGGGAGCCGCGACAAGGATCGACGGGCGGACCGTAACTCCGTCGCTGCCCGGACCGTGGCACGCCTACACGCGACGCGAGCCTCTTGGTGTGGTCGGGCAGATCATCCCTTGGAACTTCCCGCTGATGATTGCTTCCTGGAAGATTGCACCGGCCTTGGCCACGGGCAACACGGTGGTGCTCAAGCCGGCCGAACAGACACCATTGTCGGCGCTGCGGCTGGGCGAGCTCTTCCTTGAGGCTGGGCTGCCTGCCGGCGTGTTGAACGTGCTCAATGGCGTCGGTTCGGTGACCGGTGCGGCGATCGCGGCACATGACGGTGTGGACAAGGTCGCGTTCACCGGGTCCGCGGAGACCGGCCGGCAGATCCTGAAGGCGGCCATGGGTAACCTGAAGAAGGTCAGCCTGGAGCTGGGTGGCAAGTCGCCCAACATCGTCTTCTCCGACGCCAACCTGGAGGCGGCCACGTCGACGGCAGCGGCCGCGATTTTCAGCCACATGGGTGAGGTGTGCATCGCCGGTTCGCGGCTCTACGTGCAGCACGATGTGTTCGACGATGTCGTCAACGGTGTTGCCGACGCTGCCCGTTCGCTGAGGATTGGTGCAGGCGTCGTTCCGGATACCCAGATCGGACCGCTCGTCTCCGATGAGCAGCTCCGGCGGGTCACCGGCTACATCGACCATGCTCTTGCCAATGGTGCGCGCGCCCTCGCCGGCGGCGGCCGCCGCGGTGACCGCGGTTACTTTGTCGAGCCGACGGTCCTGGTGGACGTCGAGCCCAACGCACGCGTCGTGCGCGAGGAGATCTTCGGGCCGGTGCTCGTGGCGCGCCCCTTCGAGGACCCGGCCGAGCTGGCCAGGGAGGCCAACGACACCCGCTACGGCCTGGCCGCGGGCGTATGGACGAGCGACCTGGCCAAGGCGCACCGTGTGGCCGCCGAGCTGCGAGCTGGAATGGTCTTCGTCAACACCTGGGGCGCCATCGACCCGACGCTGCCTTTCGGCGGCTATAAGGAGTCGGGTTGGGGGCGCGAACTCGGACCCGACGCACTGGACCTGTACACAGAGACGAAGACAGTCGTCGTCGCTCTCTGAAGAGCGAGAAGCACGGGGGAACCGAAATCGATCCACCTCGGTAGGCTCGGCAAGGGCCGGGCCCCCGAGGTGTCCGGTCGGCCTCAGCCTTCCATCAGTCTCGATCTTGCATGAGGGTCCGTCAGCTTGCTGACGGACCCTCATGCTGTTCCGAGGGGTCTCCCCGGCGCGTGGGCATGATGAGAGCCCGGCTGTCGCGTCGGGTGGGCGCGGGGGTTCCACTGCTCCCGGGACAGCACGGCATCCAGCCCGGCCTTGCGGGCCGTCTCCACCAGCAGTCCCAACTGACCTGCCAGAGCGCGTCCGGCACCTCGATACCTGGGCGGTGCCGACGCCGGCGTTGCTGCAGAACGGGGCGACCGGCCCGAGCAGCACGTGACCAGCCCCGCCCCTTCAGGCGTGACCCCACGGGCGCCACACGCAGACGCGGCATCCAGGAGAGCAATAGAACGATTCTAGAGGAGACCACCACCGGCATGCTGACTGGATCGACTCTCCCCTCTTGGTGAGCGCCGGCAGAAGCCGCATCGAGCCGAGGGCAGTCCGCTGGTCCGCTCCTCCGCACACCAGCCACAGTATTCCAACAGATACGGCTTGACCTGCTGCTTCGAGGTGAGAACCACTTGTCGGGGCACCCAGACGATTCGCCGCTCTCGATCGAGTCGGAATCCAAGTCGGCGCACCAGGCGCGTCCAGCGCTGCGCCTTGACGGCCGCCATTATCCCTCACTAGAATCGAATCTAGTTAGCCCGCGTCGTCTTTGGCGCAGACAGGCGGCGCGAGCGCTGAAACAAGGTTTACCAACTGCACTCACGGGGGTCGCGCGCACACCGACTTGGTCGCCAATGCGGCAATGCCGCCCCACGTGAGCTGCGAATCGAACCGTATGGAGGTATGTCCGATCTACGTCGTTCCTCCGTTGAACGACACATTCCGCGTGCCGATGCCATAAGGCGGCTCTCCTTGTCGTTGGCCGTTGCGACCGACCAGCATCGAGCGAGAGTGGACGAGGCCGAACCGTTGAACCTCCAGGCAGAAGGGGAAGACAGACTCCAATGACTGATTATGATCCGGCGGCTCCAAACGCCCGACGCTACCCTCGTGTGATCACCACGGATGAGATCGAGTCGATGCCTCGTTTGCCCTTCAACAAGGGCATCGACACTGCCATCTTCTTGTCGAGAGAGCGGGACGACGCCCGGTATTTTCGCCAGGGCGTGTGCTTCATGGAACCCGATCACAGCCCCTACCACTGGGAGCAGGCCGACTTCGACGAGACGCACTACTGCCTGAAAGGGCAGATCCGCCTTCGCGTGCGTGATGCGCGCGGCCGCGAGATAGTGCTCGAGGCAACCCAGGGCGAGCACATCTATCTCACAGCGGGATACGCCTACACGTTGGAGGCGACCGGCGTCGAGAGCGCCTTCTTCTGGACCAGCGGTCCCTCCCCTCGCGTCGGCATCGTGGAAGCGCCCGAGTACAGCGAGACGCTCAAGTCGTTGAGGAAGTGAGAAGACTATGGCAGTGACTGCGAGTATCGCCGCTCCCCTGCGTGGGGACAAACGGTGGGCATACCTCACTCGTGCTAAGACGATTCGCATCGCCAGCACGAATGAGGACGGATCGATCTACCTGTCGCCCCTATGGCTGGTGGTGGACGACAAGCACATCTACATCCCCGTCGATGCCGCGAGCCGGCACGGCGCTAACTTCGAGGCAGGTCGTCCCCTGTCGGCGCTGGTCGACGGCGGCGACGAGTACGCCACCGTGCACGGGGTGCGCATCGAGGGCAAGATGATCACCGTAAGCGACTCCGAACTCGAAGCCCACCTGCAGGAGTTGCTGTTCGATAAGTACTTCCACGTGGATCATCCCTACGCGGATCGCTATTTCGAGTTCGGCGAGGTGGCAGGGCGTCGATTCTACGAACTCAGACCCGACAAGATGATCGGGTGGGACTCGCGCGAAACAACGATGCCCCAGGTCCCCGAGGCCCGCGTTCTTCCAGATTTCGTGGGAGACAGGTTGCTGTCCGAGCGGAGCTAAACGCACCCTGCCGGTGACAGTTCACCGGCACCATGGGCCCGGCCCGACAAGCCGGTCCCATGGTGCCGGTGTCGGGTTGCGGACGTTAATGACCGTGCGGGCAAAAACGCTCGCCGCTATTTTGATACTTGAGACAAGGACTACCAATGAGTATTGGCCAAAGCTCGAGACTCCGAGTTCTCGTGGTGGGCGAGTCATGGATCAAACACACAACACATATTAAGGGATTCGATCAGTTCCAAACGACCGAGTACGAGGAGGGTGCAGAACTTTTCCTCAACTCTCTGGGGACTTCTGATTTCGACGTCACATACATCCGTGCACACGAGGTCTCCAACAGGTTCCCCACGACATCAGACGAGATTGATGAGTTTGACGTTGTCGTGTTGAGCGATATCGGAGCGAACTCGTTCCTCCTATGTGACGAGACCTTTCTCCGGTCTGAACAGACCATCAATCGGCTGGGCCTGCTGGCCGACTACGTCGAGAACGGTGGCGGATTGGTGATGGTCGGCGGTTACATGTCATTCTCTGGGATCGACGGCCGGGCGCGGTACGGGATGAGTCCACTCGCCGCGGCACTGCCGGTGGAGATGCTCGACCACGACGACCGGATGGAAGTTCCCGAGGGTATTGTCGCCACTATCGACATGCCCGAGCACCCGGTGCTAGGTGGAACGCCGGCCGACTGGCCCATGCTTCTCGGGTACAACCAAGTCAAGGCCAAGGCGGGCAGTACGATCGTCGCGCGACTAGGCAAGGATCCGTTGCTAGTTGTCGGGCATTTCGGGTCAGGGAACACCGTGGCCTTCGCCTCCGACCTGGCACCGCACTGGGCTCCACCTGAATTCACCAACTGGTCCTACTATCCGCAACTCTGGTCGTCTGTGATCGGCTGGGCGGGCGGGCAATGACCGATACCATAAAATCCTATACTCCGCCACACCTCGACCCTTGAGGGGAGGCGCTGGCATGAAAGTTTCGGTGCTCCCATGACGAAGCAGAAACGTCGACCCACGATGAAGGACGTTGCGCGGCACGCTGGCGTATCCGTCAGCACCGTGAGCTACGTCCTCAACGACAGCGGCCCAGTGGCGCCCGACCGCCGGTCTCGCGTACTCGACGCGGTTCGAGTACTTGACTACGCACCCAATGCATCGGCGCGGAGCTTGAAGCGTCGCTCTGCGGCGACCATCGGACTGGTCATTCCGGACCTCACCAATCAATTCTTCGCCACGGTCGCTGAAGGAGTGGTGGGTGCCGCCTCCGCAAATGACGTGCTCGTGGTCCTCTGCGTTCCCCAAGCAAGCACGGACGCAGAGGACCAGTACACCCGACTGCTACGAAGCCAGAGGCTCGACGGTGCCATTTACTTGACCGGCACCGGTACGTTGCCCGGCGCGATTCTCGAGCTCGCCCGCTTCGGTCCTATCGTCCTCGTCGACGAACACATTCCGGGCTTCGACCTGCCGTCAGTCATCTCCGACTCTCGTCGCGGTGCCCGTGAAGTCGCCAGCCACGTTCTCGAACAAGGTCACAAGCGAATCGCAGTCATCGGCGGTCCACCGAGGCTATGGACCGCCCAACAGCGACTCGCAGGATATCGCGAGGCAGTCGCCGCCTACGGCGGTGATCCAGACGCCCTGCCAGTACTCCTTGGCGACTATCGTAAGCAATCTGGGTTCGAGCTCGCGGCGCAGGCACTGACCACCGATCGGCCTACCGAACGGCCAACGGCACTGGTGTGTGCGAACGACTTGATGGCCATCGGCGCGTTAGAATACTGTAAGTCGATCCACCTGCGGGTCCCAGAAGACGTCAGCATTGTAGGTTTCGACGACATACCCGTCTCGGCATTGTTGACTCCGAAACTCACCACAGTTCGGCAACCCGCCCACGACATGGGATACCGAGCGACGACCCTGTTGTTCGACCTCCTTGACAACGAGTCCAGGACGCAGCCGGAGGAAATATTGTCCACCACCGTCCAGATCCGTGAGTCGGTTTTGCCACCGGTCCCTGACGCTCAGGATTAGACACATGCCACTGATTCCCCCGACCAGCTCCGCCGCCCGCCAACGGGAGGACCGTCTTTCCAGCGGAGGGATGATCGTCGTCGGTGCCATCAACGTCGACTTTGTCGTCGCTGCAAACCGTCTGCCCGGTCCTGGGGAGACGGTCGTCGGGGCAGGCATTGAGCGTCACGGGGGAGGCAAGGGCGCCAACGCCGCTGTGGCGGCGGCGCGCGCAGGAGCAACGGTGACTCTCGTCGGCGCGGTCGGCGCGGTCGGCGCGGACGAGACCGGCACCGGCGCGTTGACTGACCTCCGCGCCCAGGGCGTGGAGGTCGACCACGTCGCAGTACTCGACACCGAGGCCACAGGTGTTGCGCTGGTCGTTGTCGATCCGCGAGGCGAAAACCAGATCGCAGTCGGCGCCGGCGAGAACACGGCCCTGACTCCAGCATGGGTGCGAGCGGCGCTGCACGACACACTCTTGACGGCAGGTTGTGTCCTAGTCAGCACCGAGATCGCCGGCGCGGCGGTCGAGGCCGCCACGGCGGCCGGTGTGCCGTGCGTGTTTAACCATGGTTAATGCGTGATGGCGGGGGTGGTGTGACAGGTGGAGAAGTGGCGCAAGGCGTGGCGCGAAGGCGGGACCGCAGCGCTGCGGTCCAGGGGGCCGCATTGCCGGGCGCGGCTGGATGCCGCGCAATTTGTGCGGTTGGAGGCCGAGCTGGGGCCGGGGCCGGTGGCGCACGGCTGGAGCGGTGGTCAGGGCTGGACGCTGGCGCGGGTGACGGCGTTGATCCACCGGTTGTTCAAGGTGGTCTATACCGAGCCGGGGGTGTCGTTGCTGCTACGCCGCAATGGGTGGTCGTGTCAGGTGGTCGGGCGTCGGGCGTCGGGCGATCGAGCGGGATGAGCAGGCCGTCGAGGTGTGGAAGCAGGAGGTGTGGCCGCAGGTGGAACCACTGCGGCGGACCTGGGTGCCTGGATCTGTTTCGCCGGCGAGACCGGTCAAGGACTCAGGCCGCCCAAGGGTCATTCTTGGAGCCGGCGCGGACACCGGCCGCAGGTGAAAGTCCACGGTGGCCAGCACCACGGCCGGGTCTCGATCGCCGGGCTGGTCTGCTACAAGCCGGGTGAGCGCTCCCGGCTGATCTACCGGCTGCACCTCTACCGTCGCCGTAAGGGCGAACGGGTCGGGTTCACCCTGGGTGAAGACCGGCGCCTGCTGCAGGCGGCCCATCACCAGTTGCCCGGCGGGAACATCGTGTTGGTCTGGGACAACTCAAACATCCACCGGTCCGTGGCGATGAAGTCCTTCATCGCCGATCACCCCGACTGGCTGAGGGTCTTCCACCTGCCCGCCTACGCGCCCGAGCTCAACCCCGCCGAGGGCATCTGGTCGCTACTCAAACGATCCATCACCAACTTCCTCGCCTCCGACCTGGACCACCTCATCGGCATGCTCAAGCACCGGCTGAAGGTAATCCAGCACCACCCTCACCTGATCAACGGCTGCCTGCCCACGACCGGACTGCACCTGCCCTCAGCCACCACCGACACCACCGCCATCACGCATTAACCCTGGTTAGGGCGGACAGGATCGCCCGGTCGGCCCATGACGGCCGGGGAGTGGCGACTTGGCGGCGGAGTACGGCGAGTTGATGGCGCAGCGCGAGGATCTCTACGTCCTTGAATGCTTCGGATCGGGCAAGCAGCGCGATCCAGCCGAACACCCGCAAGACGATCAAGTACAGCAGCCGCACAGCCATCCTGCGATCCTGCCGGAGCCGAGCTCCCGAGCGCGGCGAAACCGCAGATCAGGCCCTGTGACACGATTCTCGGCACCGACAGGCACCGTTGGAATGGAGCCGGTGCCACCCACGGCTCGTGTCATCTCGGCAGTGCGGTCA
>JAOPYL010000182.1 GCA_025964625.1 Actinoallomurus sp.
GACTCGGCCAGCGCCGCCAGTACGGCGTACTCACCGGCGCGGCCCTCGGCATACGCACTGAGCGCCTGGTGCACCTCGGCGGCGGCGGTGCCGTCGTCGTCGGGGAACTGGGGCTGCGGGATGCTGCGTCCGGACACGAAAGACGAGCGTATCCGCACGAGGCGGCCGGCGAACCGGAGCGGCCGGCTGTCAGCCGAGGTCGGCGATGGCGGCGACCGGGCCGCCGCCGGCCGGGCCCTGGTGGACGGCGGCCACGGAGACGAACGCGGCGGGGTCGCCGGTGACCGAGGCGGTGACGCCGCCGACGCACGCCTTGATCTGCCGGTGCCAGTGCACGTCGGAGTCGTCGAGCATGATGTTGCGGCGCCCGCGCACCGACCCGCTCGGGTCGGCCTCGCACTTGAGGAACACGTTGACGAGGCGGTCGCCCAGGTCGCTGTGGTGCGGTCGCTCGGGAAGGTCGAGGCCCGCGGAGCGGATGGCGGCCCAGATGCCGTCGGCGTCGAGGGCGTCCTTCATGACACCGTGCCCGATGCGGTACCGGCCGCCGATGCCGCGCACATTGCCGACGACGACGATCTGGGCGCGGTCGAGCTCGACGCCGGAGGAGCACGAGGCCACCGAGGAGTACAGCGACAGGTCCTTGTGGATCTGCTCTGCCGCCGGCATGTCGATCTCACCGAGGGCGACCGCGATGCCGAGCGCCGTCGTGGAGTTGGAGATGTCCATCGACTTCAGCGTGTCGTCGGTCACGACGTCGTGGCCGCGCCGCCTGGCGTCGTTGATGGTGTCCAGGGTGAGCAGCGGCGTCTTGGTCTGCACGTAGTGGACGTCGGCGGGGTCCTGGATCCCGGCGGTCTTCATGGCGTCGCGCACGCCGCCGGCCACCTTCTCCACCATCGCCGGCCGGCCGATGTCCTCGGGCAGGATGACCTCGCTCATGGCGACGCCGACCGACACCCGCGGCTCGTCGCTCCGCGGCGCGTCCGCCGGATCCACGGTCGCGAAGATCGTGGCATGCGGGCTGAGCACGCCGTCCGTGCCGCCCGACCAGACGAGCGGCACCTGGGCCGCCTCGTCCGGGGTACGACTGCCCCTGGCCACGAGCACCTCGCGGAACGCCCGGTCGGCCAGGATGCGGGTGTAGTCGTTGACGCCGCCGTTGCCCTCCGTCTTGCCGATCACCGCGAGGACCCGGTCGGCCTCGATCACGCCGTCATCGATCAGCCGGGCCAGCCCCGAAGCGTCGGTGACGCTCTCGATGGCGACCTTGCGTACCTCAATCGGGTCCGGCATGTCCTCACCCTTCGTGTCGGTGGCCGTGCTGGCCTTGTCGCTCATCGCTCGATGACTGTTCCGGCGTTACCGTCCGCGGCGTCGCCGATGAGCGCCAGTGACGTGATCGCGGCGCGCCTGCCGCCCGCCTCGACGAAACGCACGGCGGCCTCGACCTTGGGCCCCATGCTGCCTCCGCCGAAGTGCCCCGCGGCGGCGTACGCGCGCAGTTGGGCGACGGTCGTCCGGCCGATGGGCCGCTCACCGGGTGTTCCGTACCCGGCCATGGCGTGCTCGACGTCGGTCGCGATGACGAGCGTGGTCGCGGCGACGTGACGGGCCAGCAGCTGGGCGGCGAGGTCCTTGTCGATGACGGCCTCGACGCCGCGCAGCCCGCCCTCCTCGCGTACCACCGGCACTCCCCCGCCGCCGGCCGCCACGACGATGAAACCCGCTGCGAGCAGCGTGTCCACGGCGGCCGCGTCGAGGATCTCCAGCGGCTCCGGCGAGGCGACGACCCGCCGCCAGCCCTTGGCCCCGAACGACCGCCAGTTCTGGCCGAGGGCACGGAACCGCTCGGCCTCGCGGGCGGAGAAGTATCTCCCGACCGGCTTCACCGGGTCGGTGAAGCCCGGGTCGCCGCCGTCGACCAGGGTGCGGGTCACGACGACGGCCACCTGGCGTTCGACGCCGCGCGCGGCCATGGCCCGCTGCAGCGCGTTGAGCAGGAGGACACCGATCGTCGCCTGGGTCTGGGCTCCGCACCAGTCCAGCGGAACCGGCGGCACGACGCGCGCGGCCAGCTGGTTCTTGATCAGCAGGTTGCCGACCTGTGGGCCGTTGCCGTGGGTGAGCACGACCTCCACGCCGCCCGCGACCAGGTCCGCGACCGGCTCGACCGCCGCCTCGACCGCGTGCCGCTGGGCGTCCGGCGCGGCGGTGCCGTCCGGCCCGGTCATCGCGTTGCCCCCGAGCGCGATGAGGACCCGCTCGCCCTTCGCCATGGTCACGAAGGTGAACCTATTCCGTCCGGCGCCGTCTGCTCATGGGCAGAGTATGCCCAACGAGGGCGTCCCCTTCAGCATGTCTCTCCACTGCCGCGCCGGGCAGGGCCTGGCGGGCGACCCACCCGGCTCGTCCGGTCACACGGCGATCCGCCCGAGCCTTCTGACCGCGTCGTCGATGACCTCGTCGCGCTTGCAGAAGGCGAACCGGACGTACGGGTCGCCGGCGTCGGAGTCGTAGAAGACCTGCGCCGGGATGGCGACGATGCCCGCCCGCTCGTGCAGGACCCGGGTGAACTCCCGCCCGTCGGCGAAGCCGAGCGGCCGGACGTCGGCCTGCACGAAATAGGTCCCCTGGGGTCGGAACGCGATGAGCCCGGCCGCCTCGAGACCGCCGGTCAGCCGATCGCGCTTGGACCGCAGTGACGTGCGGAGCGTCTCGACCCAGGCGAGTTCCTCGCGCAGTGCGTACGCCACGGCCCGCTGGTACGGCGCGCTCGCGGTGAAGGTCAGGAACTGCTTCACCGTCTGAACGGCCCGCACGAACTCCGGCGGCGCGGTGATCCAGCCGGTCTTCCAGCCGGTGACCGAGAACGTCTTGCCCGCCGAGGAGATGGCGACGGTGCGCTCGCGCATCCCGGGCAGGGTGGCGAGCGGCACGTGCTCGGCGTCGTAGGTCAGGTACTCGTACACCTCGTCGGTGACGGCGATCAGGTCGTGTTCGCGGCAGAGGTCCGCGATCACCTCCAGCTCGCCGCGGCTGAAGACGGTGCCGGTCGGGTTGTGCGGGGAGTTGAGGAGGATCAGCTTCGTGCGCGGTGTGACGGCGGCACGCAGTTCGGCCGGGTCGAACGTGAACCGGCCCCCCTCGGGTCGCAGCGTCACCGGCCGCCGTACGGCTCCGGACAGGGCGATGATCGCCGCGTACGAGTCGTAGTAGGGCTCGAAGACGACGACCTCCTCCCCGGTCTCGACGAGGGCGAGGAGGGTCGCGGCGATCGCCTCGGTGGCGCCGACGGTGACCAGCACCTCCGCGGAGGGGTCGTAGTCGAGGCTGTGGCGTTCGGCCCGCTGGGCGGCGACGGCCTCCCGGAGCTCCGGCAGCCCCGGGCCGGGCGGGTACTGGTTGGCTCCCCCGCGGATGGCCTCGGCGGCGGTCTCCAGCAGCTTGGCGGGCCCGTCGGTGTCGGGGAACCCCTGGCCCAGGTTGATCGCTCCGGTGCGGACTGCGAGGGCGGTCATCTCGGCGAACACGGTGGTGCCGAAGCCCTGCATCCGCGCGACGAGCGGATCGATGTTGACGGTCACGCGGCTCAGGGTAACGAACGCGGCGCGGGGCATCCTGGGGGTGTCAGGGCGCACTCGGAGGGTGTGCCACAGTGGAAGCCGGCCCCCGGAGAGGAGTGCCCGATGCGGGTCGCGCTGTGTCAGATCACGGTCGGTGACGACCCCAAGGAGAACCTGGAGCGGGCGCGCGAGGTCCTGGCGTCCGCGGGCGACGCCGATCTGGCGGTGTTTCCCGAGGCGACGCAGGTGCGCTTCGGCGGCGACCTGGCCGCGGCCGCCGAGCCTCTCGACGGGCCATGGGTGACGGCCCTGGCCGAGGCCGCCCGGGAGCACGGCACCGCCGTGATCGCGGGCGTCTTCGAGCCCGCGGGCGACGGCCGGGTCCACAACACGGCGGTGGCGATCGACGCGTCCGGCGCGCTGGCCGGTTCGTACCGGAAGATCCACCTCTTCGACGCCTTCGGCGACCTGGAGTCCGAGAAGGTCGCGCCCGGTGACACGCCGGTGGTGGTCGAGCTCTGCGGGTCCCGCGTCGGTCTCATCACCTGCTACGACGTGCGCTTCCCCGAGCTGGCGCGGGCGCTCGTGGACCGGGGCGCGGAGCTGCTCGTGGTGATCGCCGCCTGGGCCCAGGGCCCGTTCAAGGAGGAGCACTGGGTCACCCTGGTTCGCGCCCGCGCGATCGAGAACACCGTCTGGGTGGCCGCGGCCGGGAAGGCTCCGGATCGCACGCCCCCGCCGGCCGGCAGGCCCGGCGGTGTGGGCCGCAGCCTCCTCGTCGACCCGATGGGCGCGGTCCAGGCCGACCTCGGGCCGTTCCCCGCGGTACGGGTGGCCGAGGTCGATCTGGGGGTGACCGAGCGCGTCCGGAAGATCCTCCCTGCGCTGTCCCACCGCCGCCCCGACCTGCTGGGCTGAGGCGGCCTCAGCGACGAGCGGCGAACGCATGCCGTGTCGCGTGCGCCGAGCGTCGCGATCGGGGGTTCCCGCGCCGGGCCGCTCAGCCAGGCGCGCCGGTCACCGCGCGCCGGCGGCCGACGAGGAACACGACCACCCCGGCGACGAGCCACACCGCGGCGACGATCTTCGCCAGGGTGGTGGCCGAGACCATGACCCAGACGCACACCGCGGCGCCCATGGCCGGGATCACCACGTGCGGCACCCACAACCGGCTGCCGTGCCGGATGACGAAGTAACCGACCACCGACAGGTGCAGCAGCGTGAAGGCCGCCAGGGCGCCCATGTTCACGACCGAGACCAGGACGTCCAGGCCGTCGGCACGGCGGGCCGCCCATACCGAGACCACCAGGCTGATCGCGGCCGTCGTCAGGAGGGCCGCGCGTGGTACCTGCGACCGGGAGTCCACTGAGGCGAGCACCCGTGGCAATCCCCGGTCGCGGGCCATGCCGTACAGCAACCGGGAGGCGGCGGCCACCGCGGCCATGGCGGTGAAGGCCGGCCCGATGCCCTTGACGATGGCGAACGCCCGCTGCAGCCACGGCCCGATCGCGACCTTCGTCATGGTGTAGAACGCGGTGCCCTGCTCGGCCGGCGCGTGCGCGAGACGCCGCGGGCTCACCGGCATGAGCAGCCCGGCCAGGTAGGTCTGCACCACGAAGAGCACCCCGGCGAGGGCGAGGCAGAACAGCACGGCGCGCCCCACCTGCCGTTCGTCGCCGGTGTTCTCCTCGGCGAAGGAGGCGATCGCGTCGAAGCCGAGAAAGGAGAGGACCGCGACCGAGACGGCCCCCATCACGGCGGCCGTCGTGGTCCCGCCCACGCCGAGGACGGGTGACGTCCAGGGGCGGGCCGGGCCGCGGGCGACGAGCACGACGATCGCGGCGACCACGAAGACCAGCAGCAGCACGATCTCGACGACGAGCACGACGAACCCGATCCGGGCGGCGAGGTGCACGCCGACGAGGTTCAGCGCGGTCGTCAGCAGGAAGGCGGTCACCGTGAACGCCCAGGCGGGGACCGAGACGACCAGGGAGTGCAGGGCGATGCCGCAGAACAGGTAACCGACCGCCGGGATCAGCAGGTAGTCGAGCATGGCCAGCCACCCCGCGGCGAAGCCGGCGGCCCGGCCGATGCCGATGCTCGCGTAGGCGTACACCGAGCCGGCGTGCGGCACCTGCCGCGACATGTGCGCGTAGGACAGCGCGGTGAACGCCATGGCGAGCGTCGCCACCACGTAGACGAGGGCCACCGCCCCGGAGCTCTTGGCGTCCAGGACGCCGAACACGCCGACGGGCGCCAGCGGGCCGATGAACAGCAGCCCGTAGACGATGAGATCACCGGACGACAGGCTGCGGCGGAGTAACTGCGGCTCCATTGGCGTCCCCCCGGATCTGCACCGTGCCCGCAGGTCAGGAATCTACCTCGTCGAGCCAGGCCAGGACGCTGCGGGTGTGCTGACCGAGTTCCGGCGGCGCGGTGTGCCCGGGTGCGCCGGGGCCGTCGAGACGGAGTGCCGGGCCGGGCAGTTCGATACGGCCGAGCGTGGGATGGTCGACCTCCACGACGAGCCCCTGTGACCGGGTCTGGTCCCATTCGTACACCTCGTCGAACGAGCGGATCGCCCCGGCGGGGACGCCCAGCTCGCCGAGCCGGGCGAGCCAGTGCTCACGGGTGCCGTGCGCGAGGGCCTTCTCGATCAGGACGGTCAGCTCCACCCGGTTGCGCGAACGGTCGGGCACGGTCGCGAACCGCGCGTCGCCTGGGTCCACTCCGACGACCGGCGCGAACCTCCTCCACAGCCCCTGGTTGGCGACGCCGATCTGGAGCAGGCCGTCGGCGCACCGGAAGGTGCCGTACGGCGCGAGCGACGGATGCTCATTGCCGATCGCCTGGGGCACCTCGCCCGCGACCGTCCAGCGGGTGCCCTGGTAGGCGTGCGCCCCGATGGCGGAGGCCAGCAACGAGGTCCGCACCACCCTGCCGCGCCCGGTGCGGGTCCGCTCGTACAACGCGGCGACGACGCCGTACGCGCCGTTCATCCCGGCGAGGACGTCGCAGATGGACAGTCCCATCTTGGTCGGCTGGTCCGGCGAGGGCCCGGTGACGCTCATGATGCCCGCCTCACCCTGCACGATCGCGTCGTAGCCGGGCCTGCCGCCCTCGGGGCCGTCGTGCCCGAACCCGGAGATCGACAGGATCACGAGCGCCGGGTTGATCTCGTGGAGTCTCTCGACGGGAAAGCCCAGGCGGTCGAGGACGCCGGTCCGGAAGTTCTCGGCGAGCACGTCGGCGTGCCGGATCAGCCGGGTCAGGGTCGCCTTCCCGTCGTCGGACTTCAGATCGAGGGTGATCGACTCCTTGTTGCGGTTACAGGACAGGAAGTACGTGCTCACCCCGGAGTCGCCGGCCTCCTGCCCCGGCGCCGTGGCGAACGGAGGGCCCCACTGCCGGGTCTCGTCACCGGTGCCCGGCTGCTCGACCTTGATCACTCGCGCGCCGAGGTCGCCGAGCATCATCGTCGCGTGCGGTCCGGAGAGGACGCGTGTCAGGTCGAGCACCACGATGCCGTCGAGTGGACCGCTCATACCGATGCCTCCGTGATCAGGTGCATGCCTTCCGGCAGTATGGACGGCATGACCCCGCCCGCCGCCGTGACCTGTATCACGTTGGCCACCCGGCTGTGCGCGCTGAACCCGTCGTGCGGACCGGTCCGAGTCGTCGCGGTCGACGGGCCCAGCGGCGCGGGCAAGTCGACGTTCGCCGCCCGCTTGTCGGCGGCCCTGGACGGTGCCCCCGCCGTGCACTCCGACGACTTCCCCGTTCCGTGGGACGGGGATCCCCTCGCCTGGTGGCCGCCGCTGACCGCGCAGGTCCTCGAGCCGCTGTGGAGGGGCCGCGCCGGCCGTTTCCGCCGCTACGACTGGCGGTGCGGGGTCTACGCCGAGGAAATCGAGATCCCGGTGGTGCCGGTGCTGATCATCGAAGGCGTCGGGGCGGCTGTGCGCACGGCACCGGCGGCGTTCCGGGTCTGGGTCGACGCGCCGCAGGACGTACGGCGCCGGCGGGCGATCGGGCGGGGCGACGACGCGGCGGCGTGGGACCGCTGGGCGGAGGCCGAAGATCGGCAGTTCGCGACCGACCGTACCCGCGACCGCGCCGACCTGCTGGTGGACGGCACCCGCGTACGTGGGTGACTCGTTTCCACGAAGACCTGATCCGGTCACGACCGGACAGAGACTTCGCCGAGGAACGCCTGGATGGGCCCGAATCGGCTAGTCGACGTCGGCGCGATCGCGGCCGGCGAGCCTCGGGTAACCGGGGCCACGGTCGAAGAAGGGCGCCGGGCCGCGTTCGGCGCGCATCCGGGCGCGGAGCGCGGAGGTCGCCGCCAGGTCGGCCGCCGGCTCCACCGCATGATCCGGTCCACCGGCGGTGAGGACGACGCCGTAGTCGTCTCGCGCACCCTCGGCCGACACCTTGCCGTCTCGTACGTCGGCCGCCACCTTCTCCGGCGGACGGTTCAGCGGATCTCCCCAGCCGCCGCCTCCGGTGGTGCGGATCCGGATGACCTCTCCGGCGCGTACCGGCTGGTCGTCGATGAGCCCCTCCATCCCACGCCCCTCGATCTCGACGCGGAACGGCTGTCCGGCGCGCCCGCCGTTCACTCCCCAGCAGGACAGGATCGACCGGTCGGCGATGGACATGTAGTGCGCGTCGCGCAGCATGCGGATGTGCTTGTCGTAGCCAAGGCCGCCGCGGAACTCGCCGGGGCCGCCGGAGTCCGCGGCGAGGCCGAGGCGTTCCACCCGGAACGGCCAGCGTGCCTCGGCGAACTCGACGGGGATGTTCCTCGAGTCGGGCACGACGTGGATGGTGTCCTCGCCGTCGGCGTAGTAGCGCCCGCCGGACCCGCCACCGAGCACCTCGCGCATGAGGTACGGCTCCGGGTCGTCGCCGTAGACACCGGTGTAGCGGATGGTCTCCTGGTCGGCCGGCATGCGGCCGCCGGTGGCCTTGGCCAGCACCCCGGCGAGGACGCCGAGCAGCCGCAGGATGACGAACGTGCGGGCGTTGGTGGGCGCCGGGAAGATCGGGGTGAGCAGGGTGCCCTTCTCCGGGAACCGCATCTCGATGAGCGGCACGACGCCCTCGTTGACGTCGAGCTCGGCCATCCGCTCGGGAGTGTCGGCCAGGTTCCGCAGCACGGGCGCCAGCCATTTCTTCAGGAACACCCCGTCGGAGTAGTCGCCCGCGTGGTTGATCGGCCCCTTCGCCTGCGGAGACGTGCCGGTGAAGTCGATGAGGATCTTGTCCGTGGTCTTGGTGAGAGTGATCCGCTGGGCGTGCAGCCTCGGCGGGTCGACGCCGTCGTGCTCGGCGTAGTCCTCCCAGACGTGGGTGCCATCGGGGATCTTGGACAGGATCTCCCGGCGGAACGTCTCGGTGGTCTTGTCGATGATGGCGTCGAAGCAGTCCTCCACCGCCCCGCGCCCGTACCGGGTGAACAACTCGGCGAGACGCCGCGCGCCCATCAGGCAGGCCGAGCATTCGGCGTCGAGGTCCCCGGCGAGCGACTCGGGCATCCGCGAGTTCCGGGTCATGATGCGCAGGGCCGCCTCGTTGGGCACCCCCTGGTCCCACAGCTTGATCGGGGGGACCATGAGCCCCTCCTCGAACGCGCTGCGCGCGTGCGACGGCATGGAGCCGGGCACCGCCCCGCCGATGTCGTCGTGGTGCCCGAACGCCTGCACGAACGCGGCCACCTCGCCGTCGGCGAACACCGGCACCGTCACGCACAGGTCCGGCAGATGCCCGATGCCGCCCTCGGACAGGTAGACGTCGTTGTGGAAGAAGACGTCGCCGGGCCGCATCGACTCCAGCGGGAAGTCCCGGGCCACCGGCTGCACCAGCGCGGAGTACGACCGGCCGGTGAGCTTCCGCAGCCTGCGGTCATGGATGCCGGCCCGGAAGTCGTGCGCGTCGCGGATCATGGGTGAGCGCGCGGTGCGGGCGATCGCCGTCTCCACCTCCCGCTCGACCGAGCCGAGCGTGCCCTCCACGATCTCCACGAGTACGGGGTCGGCCTTCACGCCGTCACCACCAGGTTGCCGTGGCCGTCCATACGGGCGGTGAAGCCCGGATGCAGCGGCAGCGTGGACCCGAACTCCTCGATCACGGCGGGGCCCTCCAGGACGTCGCCGGGTTCGAGGCGCTCGCGCGCGTAGATCGGAACGTCGGCCCACGAGTCGAAGAAGACCCGGCGCGTCCCCGTACGGGCCCGGGCGGCGTCGCCGTCGCCCGGCGGACGTTCCACCGGCTCCGGCCGGGTGATGGGACCGATGCCGGAGACACGCAGGTTGACCCATTCGACCGGCTCGTCGCGGTGGCAGTAGCCGTACAGCCGCTCGTGCGCGTCGTGGAAGCGGCCGGCCACCTCGCCGACGTCGACGGCCCCGACCGGGACGCTCACCTCGAACGCCTGACCGCAGTAGCGCAGGTCGGCCGAGCGCACGTAGCGGTGCTCGGTGAACCCCTGCCGGTCGAGCGCGTACGCGGCCTGCCGTTCCAGCTCCCCGTACACGTCGCCCAGGGCTGCCGGATCGGGCTCCCGCGTGACGTACGTCCGCACGTAGTCGCTGCGCACATCGACCGTGAGCAGCCCGTACGCGGACAGGTTCCCCGGGTCACGCGGCACGATCACGGACGGCAGCCCGAGGATGTCGATCAGCCGGCACACCAGCAGCGGCCCCGAGCCGCCGAACGCCACCATCGGGAAGTCCCGGACGTCGAGCCCGCGCTTGACGGTGATCTGCCGGATCGCGTTGGCCTGGTTCCAGGCGCTGATCTCCAGGATGCCGGTGGCACACGCCTCTGTCTCCAGGCTCACCTCGGAGGCGAGCTTGGTCAGGCCGTCATGCGCCGCGCGTACGTCGAGGGGGATCTCGCCGCCGAGCAGGTGCGGCGGGATGCGGCCCAGGTGCGCGTGCGCGTCCGTCACGGTGACATCCGATGCGCCGTGGCCATAGCAGAGCGGCCCGGGGTCGGCGCCCGCCGAGCGCGGCCCGACCTTCATGGTGCCCTCCGGAGAGATCCAGGCGATCGAGCCGCCGCCAGCGCCGACCGTGACGATGTCGATCATCGGGATCTTGGAGGGATAGCGGCCGACCGTGCCCTCGGTGGTGAGGGTCGGCTCGCCGTCCAGCACCACCGCGACGTCGGTCGACGTCCCGCCGCCGTCGAGAGTGATCAGATCCCTGTGAGGGTGCCCCCGACCCGGCTCTGCCGAGGTCGGGGGCACCCTCACAGCGGAACGCGCGACGAAGGCGGCGCCGAGCGCGCCTGCGGCCGGGCCGGACAGCACGGTCGTGATCGGCTGGTTGACGACCTCGCCGGCCGACAGGACTCCCCCGTTGCTCGTCATCACGTACAGCGGGATCCCGCCGAGCCGTCCGGCGATGCGCGCGATGTACCGGCCGATCGTGGGCTTGACGGCCGCGTCGACGAGGGTGGTGACCGACCGTTCGTACTCGCGGTACTCGCGGAGCACCTCGTGCGACAGCGACACGACCGCCTCCGGATGTTCGCGGCGCAGCACCTCGCGCATGGCCAGCTCGTGCGAGGGGTCGGCGTACGCGTGCAGGAAGCAGACGCCGATCGCGTCGACGCGCTGGTCGCGGAACCAGCGCGCGGCGCGGACCGCGGACTCCTCGTCGAACGGCCGCACCTCGGCGCCCGTGTGGTCGAGCCGGCCGCCGACCGTGCGTACCCGGTGCACGGGGACGAGCCGCGGCGGCTTCACCCAGAAGTAGGAGTTGCCGTAGCCGTCCGGGACGCTCTGCCGGGCGATCTCGAGGAGGAACTCGAAGCCCTCGGTGGTGATGAAGCCCAGGTCGCCGACACGGCCCTCGAGGAGCTGGTTGGTGGCCACCGTCGTGCCGTGGCAGACCGCCGCGATGTCGCCGCCGCCCAGCCGGGCGATGCCGGCCATGAAGCCCTCGGCCGGGTCGCCCGGCGTGGAGGGCGTCTTGGTCGTGACGATCTCGCCGCTGTCCTCGTCCACCGCGACGACGTCGGTGAACGTGCCGCCAGTGTCAATGCCGATCCTGATCGTCATGGCACTGTGTCTACCCGGCCGGTCGACCCGGGGGAATCGTCGAGTCATGCCAACGGGCCGGCCGTTTTTCGGCGGACTACACCTGGGCGGCGACCTCGCGCAGCGCGTTCTCGAAGAACTCGGCCGACTGCGCGCCGGACACCGCCCACGTGCCCTCGAACACGAAGAACGGCACACCGCTCACGCCGGCCGCCCGCGCCACCTCGAGCTGCGCCGTCACCTCGGCCTCGCCGTCGCCCGCGGCGAGCATCTCCGCCACTCCGTCCAGTCCGGCCTCCGCGGCCAGCTCGGCGAGGGTCCCGTGGTCGTTGAGGTCCCGCCCTTCGGCGTGGTACGCCCGGAACAGCCGCCCCACCACGGCGTCCTGCACGCCAGCCTCGCCCGCGAGCGCGATGACCCGATGCGCGTCGCGCGTGTTGACCTGGATGGCCTTCTCCGGCTCGTACGGCAGGCCCTCGGCGGCCATCAGGCCACGCATCCGCTCATGCATCTCGGCGACGCGCTCGGGCCCGCCGAACTTCTCGGCCATGCTGTCGACGGCCAGGCCGCCGCCGGCCGCCCCGGGGTCGAGCTGGTACGGCCGCCACGTCACCTCCACGTCGCCGCCGAACGCACCGGAGGCGGCGGCGAACCTGGCCCGCCCCAGGTAGCACCACGGACACACGACGTCGGAGAAGATCTCGATGTTCACAACGGAGGCAAACCCGCCGGGCCAGGGCGGCATTCCGCCTCGCGGGGTAATCGTTCTCGGGCATCGCTAGGCTGGACACGTCCAGACATCGTCCATATCGAAAGACTTCCCATGGCGCTTGAGCGACCCGAGATCGACTTTCCCGAGGGCAACCCGCCCGCCGACCTGGAGATCACCGACATCACGGTCGGCGACGGCGCCGAGGCCACGCCCGGCTCGAACGTCTCCGTGCACTACGTCGGTGTGGCGCACTCGACCGGGGAGGAGTTCGACGCGTCGTGGAACCGCGGCGAGCCGCTGAACTTCCCCCTGGGCGGCGGCCGTGTGATCCAGGGCTGGGACCAGGGCGTCGCCGGAATGCGCGTCGGCGGGCGCCGCAAGCTCGTCATTCCGCCCCACCTGGGCTACGGCAACCGCGGCGCCGGGGGCGCCATCAAGCCGGGCGAGACGCTGATCTTCGTCGTCGACCTGGTCTCCGTCAACTGACGCCCCGGTGTCCCTGAGCGGCCTTGGCCCGGCGACCGCCCGGCCAAGGCCGCCTCGTTCTGTCGTCGCCTATCGCCGCTGCGCGCGGCGGGCCAGGGCCCAGCCGATCCCCACTCCGGCCAGGGCGACGAAGCCGCCCACGCCGAACGCCGAGGCCATGGCCCACGCGTCCGACGGCGAACGTGCGGGTACGACCTTCACCGCCCGGTGTTCGGGCTCCCCCTGGGCGGCCGCCGCCGGAACCGGCACCGGAGCCGGCAGAGGTCGCGTGAGAGCCAGCTCGACCGCGGCGAAGAACTCTCCGGCCGTCTTCTTGCCGACGCTCGCGAGCATCCGCTGCCCGACGCCGCCGATCATGCCGCCCACGGTGGCGTCGGCGTCATAGTCGACGCGCGTGCCGCCGTCGGCCTCGGACAGGCGTACCCGCACGGTGGCGTCGACGGTGCCGGGCACACCCTGACCACGGGCACGCAGCGTGAACGCGTGCGGCGGCTCCGGATCGGACAGCGCGACCTGGCCGGCGTACGTCCCCTTGATCGACGCCACTCCGGCCCTGATCGTCATCGCGTAGGTGTCGGGGGCCACCTCGTCGAGGCTCTCGCAGCCCGGGATCGTACGGGCGAGCACGCGAGGATCCTGCAGGGCCTTCCACACCTCCGGCACGGGCGCGGCGACGCTGACGCTGCCATTGACCTTCATCGGCCTACCTCCTGTGAGAGCCCGACACTAGAAAACCCCGGGCGCGAGGCGAATGGCAACATCTGCCGAGCACCCCGGCAGCGCTTTGGCAGCCGGACGCCCGATCTCACCACGCGTCCTGGCAGATACGCGAACGAAGCCCCTGAGCCGTCTGCCCGCCACGCCGTCTGCCTCCCGTCTCCCGCTCTCCTGTCTCCACGAATGGCACTGCCTGCCGGGTCAAGACATGTCAAAAGTATGAATGAAACCATAGGAAATGCTGGATAGATCCAGACAACCTGGAACCTCAGGCAACCCGACCAGGAGAGGCTTACTCGATGGTGCTTCGTCCGCCGGCCCGGACCGCGACCGCGACCGTTCTGGCGGTGCTCGCCGTGGGAGGCCTGGCGGCATGCCGCGCGCACAGCGCGGCTCCACGGTCCGCGGGCACCACTCCCCCCGCCGCCGCCGCGGCGCGCCACCGGCCGTCGAACGCTCCCGGAGACGCCACGCCCTCGGCGACGGCATCCGCACCGTCCTCATCGCCGTCGGCCCCGCCGAGACCGTCCGTCTCACCACTGCCGACGTCCCAGGCGGCCGGCGCGCTGCCGCCGGTCATCGGGCGCATCCCGGTCAACGACAAGGTCGTCTTCATCACGATCGACGACGGATGGGAGAAGGACGCCGACTTCGTCCGCCTGGTCCAGCAGCGCAAGATCCCGCTGACACTCTTCCTCGCGAACATGGCCATCAAGAAGGACTACGCCTACTTCCGCGGGCTTCAGCAGGCCGGGGCGGTCGTGGAGGACCACACGATGACGCACCCGTACCTCCCCAAGCTGTCCTACGCCCGGCAGAAGCAGGAGATCTGCACGGCGGCCGACATCTACGCCAAGCAGTACGGGGCGAGGCCGACCCTCTTCCGGGCCCCGTACGGCGCCACGAACCACACCACGCTGCGCGCCGCGAAGGACTGCGGCATCAAGGCCGTGTTCTTCTGGCGTGAGGTCGTCAGCAACGGCCGGATCGCCTACCAGCTCCCCGGCGGCCTGCACCCGGGCGACATCGTCCTCGTGCACTTCAACCCGAACATGACGGCGGACTTCAAGCGGATGCTCCACACGATCCAGAAGCAGGGTTTCAGGCCCGCCGCCGTGAAGGACTATCTCCCCGCGACCTATTTCCAGCAGCGATGACGCGGCGGATACCCGCTTGATCACGGCGCCCGCCGACCTCGCGGAACATCATGCGTCGGGCGTCTCGCCGGTAAGGAGCATTGCATGACGGGGAGCGAGCGGGTCAAGGCCGTCGCGGCCGACCTGTCGAGCGCCGAGGACGCCCAGGCACTGGTCGACGCGGTCCCGAGCGCCGACATCCTGGTGAACAACGCCGGCATCTTCGAGGCCACGCCGGTGTTCGAGATCACCGACGCCGACTGGCTGCGGTTCTACGAGGTCAACGTGCTCGCCGGTATCCGGCTCGCCCGCCACTACGTGGCCGGAATGCGCCGCGGCGGATGGGGCCGGATCGTGTTCATCAGCAGCGAGTCGGCGTTCCTCGTGCCGACCGAGATGGTCCACTACGGCGCCACCAAGACCGCGCAGATCGCCGTTGCGCGGCATGGCCCAGGAGCTGGCCCGGACCGGGGTGACCGTCAACTCGGTCCTGCCCGGGCCGACACGCACCTCCGGCGTCGAGGCGTTCGTCGCCGGCCGGGTGGGAGCGGATCTTCCGTTCGAGGAGGCGGAGCGGCGATTCATCGCCGAGGAGCGGCCGAGCTCTCTGCTCGGCCGGCTGGCCCGCCGAAGTCGCCAGCCTCGTGCGCTATGTCGTCTCCGAGGACGCCTCGCGACCACCGGCGCCGCCCTGCGCGCCGATGGCGGAGTCATCCCCACCCTCATTCCCTGACCCCGGCCTCACCGGCCGCTCGTCTGAGCGGCGCGGGGTGGGAGCGGGCGCGGTTGGTGAGTTCGGCCGCGCCGGACTCGGCCTCGAGGCGCAGGTGGAAGAGCTCGGACGGGGAGATCGGCATCCGGGAGACGCGGATGCCCTCGGCGTCCTCGATCGCGGCGGCGATGACCGCCGAGACGGGGATGACACCGGCCTCGCCGGCGCCCTTGATGCCCAGCGGGTTCAACGGGGACGGCGTCTCCATGTGGCCGGTCTCGATCGCGGGGACCTCGGTGGCGTACGGCATGAGGAAGTCCATGAACGACGCGTTCAGCAGCTGCCCCGCCTCGTCGTACACCATCCGCTCGTACAGCGCGCCGCCGACGCCCTGCGCCACTCCCCCGTGGATCTGCCCTTCGACGATCCGCGGGTTGATGAGCCGGCCGCAGTCGTGCAGCACGGTGTACCGCAGGATGCACACCTCGGCGGTGTCCGGATCGGTCTCGACGATCGCGGCGTGCATGCCGCACGCGAAGGTGGAGCGCACCGGCGAGTAGTAGTCCTCGCCCTCCAGCCCGGGTTCGCCGGTCAGCGGCGGCGTGTCCGCGGAGCCGCCCACGGCGAACTGGGTCGCCCGCCGGGTCTCCTCGTCGAAGGCGTACCTGAGCGGGTTGGACAGCACCGCGACCGTGCGCAGCGGGATCGAGGACCCCGCGTCGCCCTTCACCCGGACCACGCCGTCGACGATCTCGAGGTCCCGCGGGTCGGCCTCGAGCGCCTCTCCCGCGATGCGCAGCGCCTTCTCGCGTACCTTCCGGCAGGCCAGCGCGATGGCGTTGCCGCTCATCACCGCGGCCCGCGAGGCGAAGGTGCCGACCGCGTAGGCGAACCGCCGCGTGTCGCCGGTCGTCACGGTCACGTCCTCGATGGGCACGCCCAGCTCGGACGCGGTGATCTGGGCGAAGACGGTCTGATGTCCCTGCCCCTGGGACGTCAGACCGGTGGACACGTGCACGCGTCCGCCGGAGTCGATCTCGACATGGCCGCCCTCGTACGGCCCGACGCCGGTGCCCTCGACGTAACAGGCGAGGCCGATGCCGATGCGCCGTCCCTGCCGCTCGGCCTCGGCGCGGCGGTCGCCGAACTCATCCCAGCCGATCAGTTCCTTCGTGCGCCGCAACATCTCCGGGTAGTCGCCGGAGTCGTAGATCAGCGGCCGGCCGTCCTGGAAGACGAGCCCCTGGTCGTAGGGGAACTCACCGGGCTGGACGAAGTTGGCCGCACGCACGGCCGTACGGTCGATGCCCAGCTCGTCGGCGATGCGGTCCATGGTCCGCTCCATGCAGAACACCCCCTGCGGGCGTCCCGCGCCGCGGTACGGCGTGACGATGACCGTGTTGGTGTAGAGGCTGGTGAACTCCACCCGGTAGGCGCCCGGTTTGTACGGTCCCAGCAACTGCGTGGAGGTGATGATCGGCACGATGATGCCGTACGGGGTATAGGCGCCGTGGTCGTGCTGGATCCGCACGTCCAGGCCCAGGAGCCTGCCCTCGTCGTCGAACCCGACCCGCACGAAGTGGACCTGCGCCCTCTCGTGGGCGGCCGAGACGAAGTGCTCGCGCCGGTCCTCGGTCCACTTGATCTCCCGGTCGAGGAGCCGCGCCGCCCAGGGGACCAGGACCTCCTCCGGCCACGGATGCACGATCTTGACGCCGAAGCCACCGCCGACGTCGGGGGCGATCACCTCGACCTTGACCGGTGGCAGCCCGAGCTTGGCCGCGATCGCCATCCGGACGCTCGTCGAGGTCTGCGTCGAGGAGTACACCCGCAGCGACTCGTCGTCGGCGTCCCACCGGGCGTAGACCCCGCGCCCTTCGAGCGGCATCGACGCGCTGCGCTCGATGTCGAGCCGGAACTCCAGCACGTGCGGCGCCGAGGCGATCGCGCCGGGCGCGTCGCCGACCTCCTGGACCAGGTGCGCGCCGGCGTTGCCGGGCACGTCGTCGTGGACCAGTCGCTCGGCGCGCGCGGCGTCCTCGATGCCCACGACCGGCGGCAGCGGCTCGTACGTCACGCGGATGCGCTCGGCGGCGTCCTCGGCGAGGTAGCGGTCGCGGGCGACCACCATGACGACGGGCTCGCCGACGTGCCGTACGACGTCACGGGCCAGCGGATACGCCGTACGCCCGTGGGTGAGCGCGGGATGCGGGATCAGCAGCGGCAGGGGTTCCCCGACCCGGCCGGGCAGGTCCTCCCACGTGTAGATGGCGACCAGCCCCTCGATCTCCAGGGCGCCGCCGACGTCGATGTCGGTGATGCGGGCGTGCGCGTGCGGCGACCGGACGAAGGCGGCCTCGAGCGCACCGCCCCCCAGGTCGTCGAGGTACCGGCCCTGGCCGGTGATGAGCCGGGGGTCCTCGCGGCGCGCGATCGGCTCGCCGAACAAAGCCGTGCTCATCGGGCCGCCCCCCGCGCTCGCCCCTGTTCCGCTCTCTGTTCCGCTCTCTGTGAGGGTGACCCCCACCGGGCCAGAACACGATGAGGGGCACCCTCACAGGGTCCGGATGTGGTGCTCACTGGGCGTCCTCCTCGGCGATCAAGACCGCTGCGCGGTGTACCGCTTTGAGGATGTTCTGGTAGCCGGTGCAGCGGCACAGGTTCCCGGAGACGGCCTCGATCACCTCGTCGTCGCCGGGGCGGGGGTTCTCCCGCAGGAACGCCGTCACAGTGCAGAGGAAGCCGGGCGTGCAGAAGCCGCACTGCAGGCCGTGGCATTCCTGGAAGGCCCGCTGCACCGGCGACATGCCGCCGGCGTCGCCGAGCCCCTCAACGGTGGTGAGCTCGTGACCGGCCGCGGTGACCGCGAACATCAGGCACGACCGGACCGGCTCGCCGTCGAGCAGCACGGTGCAGCAGCCGCAGACGCCGTGCTCGCAGCCCACGTGGGTGCCGGTGAGGCCGAGGTCGTGGCGGAGGAAGTCCGACAGCAGCCGCCGCGCCTCCGCCGAGGCCGTGCGTGGCACGCCGTTGACGGTCATCGTTATCTCGTGCATGACAGTGCCTCCCGTTCACTCCGCCCGCTCGGCCGGCACTCACCGCGGCCAGTCCCCGCCGACGCCTCACGAACGTCGCTCACAGAGCCTCCTGGGCGGCCGCCCGCAGGGTCCGTTCGGTGAGGACGCCCGCGAGGTGACGGCGGTAGGCGGCGGTCGCGTGGATGTCTCCGTCCGGGTCGATGTGGTCGCGCGCGTACCCCGCCGCGGCGGCCCAGTCACAGGTGACCGGGGGTCTTCGGTCCAGGGAGGCGGTCAGGTCGAGCACGAGCGGGGTGGCAGCGATGCTCAGGTAGGCCACCCGGGCGGAGCACACTCTCTGGTCGTCGTCGAGCGCCACCACGGCGGCCGCGCCGGCCATCGCATAGTCGCCGTGGCGCCTCGACACCTCGGCGAAGGCGGCGCCGGACCGCTCGGGCAACGCGGGGAAGAACGCCCTGACCGCGAGTTCGCCGCGACGCAGCGACGACTCCAGGGGCCCGGCGAAGAACTCGGCGGCCGGAACCGTACGGCGTCCGCGGGACGATGCCGCCTCGACGCTGCCGCCCAGCACGGCGAGGACGGCGGGCAGTTCGGCGGCGGGGTCGGCGTGGGCGAGGCTGCCGACGACCGTGCCCCGGTTCCGCACCACCGGGTGGGCGACGTGTCGCAGCGCCGCCCTCAGCAGGGGCTGCACGGCCGCCGCCTCGTCGGACCGTTCCACGCGGGCGTGCCGGGCGAGCGCGCCGGCCCATACGCCCTCCGGCGTGACCTCCACGGTGTCCAGCTCGGTGACGCGGTTGATGTCGATCAGGTGCCCGGGGGCGGCCAGCCGCATGTTCAGCAGCGGGATGAGGCTCTGCCCGCCGGCCAGGACCTTCCCGTCGTCTCCGGCCCGTGCGAGCGCGTCGAGGGCCTCGTCCAGGGTCTCCGGTGCGTGGTAGGTGAAAGGCGGAGGCTTCACGACGGGCTCACTCCGCCTCCTGGGCCGTGCCGGGGGCGCGTCGGCTCGGCACGTCCGCCACGACCTCCGTCTCGCCCGGCGCGATGACGCCGGCGCCGGCGCCGCGAGGCGTCCGCTGGGCGGTGTTCAGCGCGTGGTAGCCGACCAGGACCGCGATCGTGCCGAGCGCGATGCCCTGCAGCGGGAAGTCCTTGGTGATCTTCAGGGTGACGTTGCCGACGGCGAGGATGATGCCCGCGGCGACCGGGACCAGGTTCACCGGGTCGCCGAAGTCCACCCGGTTCTCGATCCAGATCTTCGCGCCGAGCAGCCCGATCATGCCGTACAGCACGACGGTGATGCCGCCGAGCACCCCACCGGGCGTGACGGCCACCAGCGCGCCGAACTTCGGGCACAGGCCGAACAGGATCGCCACGACGGCCGCCACGTAGTAGGCGGCGGTCGAGTAGATCCGGGTGGCCGCCATGACACCGATGTTCTCGGCGTACGTGGTCGTCGGCGCACCCCCGACCGCGCTCGCCAGAACGGTGCCGACGCCGTCCGCGGCGATCGCCCGGCCGAGGTAGGGGTCCAGGTCCGTCTCGGTCATCGCGGCGACCGCCTTGACGTGCCCGGTGTTCTCCGCGATCAGCGCGATGACCGCGGGCAGCGCGACGAGGACGGCCGAGGTCTTGAAGTCGGGCGAGTGCAGGTGCGGGAAGCCGAACCAGTCGGCCGCCTTGACCTTGCCGAAGTCGACCCGGAAGTGCCTGCTCACCTGGCCGGTGCCGTCCGGTGCGGTGATCCGGCCCGCCGTCCTGTCCAGGATCCAGGACAGCAGGAAGCCGAAGACCAGGCCGATGAGGATGGCGATCCGGGACCAGAAGCCGCGCAGCAGCACCGCGCACAGCACCACGACGGCGAGTGTGGCGAGGGCGACCCACTGGTCCTGCGGCCAGTAGACGTTCGCGACGACCGGCGCGAGGTTGAAGCCGATCAGCATGACCACCGCGCCGGTGACGACAGGCGGAAAGATCCGGTGCAGGATCCCGGCGCCGAGGACGTGGATGAGCACGCCGGCCGCGGCCAGCACCAGACCCGCCACCAGGATCGCGCCGGTGACGTTGGCGGTCGTACCGCCCGCCGCCCGGATCGACGCGGCGGCGCCCACGAAGGACGCGCTGGTACCGAGGTAGCTCGGGACCCTGCCTTTGACGATCAGCAGGAACAGGATCGTCGCGATGCCCGACATCATGATCGCGAGGTTCGGGTCGAGCCCCATCACGACCGGGAAGACGAAGGTCGCGCCGAACATCGCGACGACGTGCTGGGCGCCGATGCCGGCGGTCCGTCCCCAGGAGAGCCGCTCGTCCGGCCCGACCACCTCGCCCGGCGGGGGAGTACGCCCGTCGCCGTGCAACTTCCAGCCGATCGCCATGGCGGCCCTCCAGGATGTTGATGCGGGCACGCTAGAACCGCGCCTCCCCGCGGACATCGTCGAGAACTGCCAAACCGCTACAGGTGCGGTTGTGACGTTAGATACCCCGCATCCGAAGGACGTGAAGCGCGAGCGTGAGGTTGAGGCGAAGGTGGGCGTCCTCGGTGAACGGGCCGAGCAGGCGCTCCAGCTTCCCGATCCGGTACCGGAGCGTGTTGTAGTGGAAGTGCAGCCGCCGGGCCGTCTCCGCGACGTTCAGGTTGGTCTCCAGCAGCACCTGCAGGGTGCGGCGAAGATCCATGACCTCGGGGTCGCCGTCGCCGGCGAGCTCTCCGAGGGTCTCCCGCACGAAGGCGTGCAGCTCGTCGGTGTCGTTGACCAGGCTGAGCAGCCGGAAGACACCGAGCTGGTCGAAGTGGGCGACGGCCCCGTCGCCGTGCAGCTGGCGGCCGACGTGCACCGCCTTCACCGCCTGGTCGTAGGCGCCCGGAAGCTCGCCGGGCCCGGTGGCCGTGCGGCTCACGCCGGCGGAGAAGGTACGGCCCGCGTCGGCGAAGACGGCGGCGGCGTCCTTGGCCAGCGCCGCGAAGTCGCACGCCTCCGCGGCGAGCACGGCGACCACCTCGTGGGAGAAGCCGGCCACCGCGCCCTTGCGGTCGCGCCGGCGGACCGCCGAGGTCAGCGCCGCGACCAGCCGGTCCTGCAGGATCCGGTGCTCCGGTCCGCCCAGCGGCCCCTGGTCGAGTTCGGCGACGACCACGGTGACCGGACGGCCGAGATCCCAGCCGAAGCTCGCGCCGTGGGCGACGACGTGGTCGGCGCCGCCGGATCGCCCGGTGAGCACGTCGCGCAGGAAGTCCGCGCGGTACTTGCTCTCCACCGCGGACACGGCCTGCTGCTTGGTGATGACGAGCGCCGCGACGGTGGCCGCGCGCTCCAGCATGCCGACATCGGGGGCCGAGTCGCCCACCGCCGTCATCCGGCCGTAGGTGTAACCGCCGGCCACCACCGGCACGACCGCGCGGCCACCGTGCACGCCGTACTCCGCGGAAGTGTCGCCTCCGGGCGGCACGGTGCGCAGTGCGTCCAGATACCGCTCGTCGCCGGAGGCCACCAGCTCCCGGCCGTCCCCGTCGATGACTGCCACGGCCGCGCCGAGCAACGCCGCGAGCTCGTCGGTGATCTCCTGCAGGCCGCCGCCGCAGAGCACGATCTGCACGAGCGCCCGGTGCACCTCCTCCGCACGCGCGAGTATCGCCGCCTGCCGGTTGAGGATGTCGGTGAGCACCTGGTTGAGCACGTCGTCGAATCCGACGTCGTTGGGCAGCAGGATCAGCGGGAAGCCCAGCCGGTCGGCCTGCTCGATCATCTCGTCCGGCAGGCCGTCCAGATAGCGGCCGAGTTTGATGGCAAGTGCGGCGAGGCCGCGCTCGTCGAGGTCGGCGACGAGATGCGCGAGCGACTGGGGCGTGTTGCGCAGCGGGTAGCCGGTGGTCAGCAGCAGCTCGTGCGGCTTGACCCAGGCGAGGATGTCCGGGACCTCCATCACGTTGAGGCGCTGCACCACTCGGTCGAGACCGCTCTCGCCGGCGATCACGCGAGCACCGGAAAGTGCGGAGACGTCCAGCACCTCGCCGATGGACAGGCCGTACGTCAAGGTGCCCGTGCTGGCGAGACGAAGTGCCGGGGGGCGGGATTCGCTGAAGGACATGGGTGCCCGATCTGCCGCAGTTGACCACCTATGCGCGACCAACCATGACAAGAGACACGAACGATGGCAACCATCCTTGGCAGAATCATCCATACGGCCGGAACGAGGGCCGGTCTAGGTTCGCCACGAGCGGCCATCACGAGCGGCCATCACGGGGAGGGTCTGGTGACGGTGTCCACCGCCCGGCGGAGGTCCGGATCTCACGGGTCTCACGCCGCCGCGGTCACGACCCTGGCGGGTGCGGCCAGCCTGGGCGTCCGCGCCCCGCTCGGCGGCCCGCGACGCCACGGCCGCGCCATGGCGGTGTTCCCCTCGGCGGTCTACCTGCAGGTCGACGGGCCGGCGGAGCCGGGGGTGATAGCGCTGGTCTCCTCCGACGCCGTGCGTCTGCCGAACTCGGTCGTCCTCGCCGCCTCCGCCCGGCAGGAGCCGTTCCGGGCCATCCGTGAGGGCGACCATGCCCTCGTCGGCGACGGGTGCACGGAGGTCGGCGGGCGGCTGCGCGTCCGCGTACGCCGCTGGTGGGACCCGACTCCGGTGCTCGGGCCGCTGTCGCTGGCCCGCCTCTCTCACGGCGAACGCGCTCTCGACGGGGTCACCGGGCGCTGGGGTCTGTCCGGGCACACGATGCCGGAGACCCTCGCCGACGCCTGCCTCGCCGGCGATCTCGCGCACGCGGTCGACGCCGCCGAACGGATCGTCGGTCTCGGCCCGGGACTCACCCCGAGCGGAGACGACGCGCTCGCCGGTCTGCTGCTCGCGCTGCGCCTGCTCGGCGGCGCGGTGCCCGGCGGCGGGCGCGCGGTATGGCTGGCCGACTGGCTGGGCGCCGCGGTCACCGCCCATGCCCGTGACCGCACCACGTCCCTGGCCGCGACCCTGCTGCACTGCGCCGCACGCGGCCAGGCGAGCGTCGAGGCGGCGGCGGTGCTTCGCGGCATCGCCGGGCAGGATCCGCTCGTGCCCGCCGCGCGACGCCTCCTCGCCACCGGGCACACCTCCGGCGCCGATCTCGCCTGGGGCCTGCTCATCGGCTGCCGGGCCGCCCTCGCGCTCAGCTCCCGGCAGGCTCTCCACGGTGGCGACACGTGATCGAGCGAAGCGAGGGAACCAGCAAGCACAGCACCGACCTGATCGAGGTGCGGTCCGGCGCCTACCACGACTCTGTCACGCTCATGCGGGCCGGCCGCCGTCTCGCCGAGCGTCCCGGCGTGACCGGCGCCCTGACCGCGATGGCGACCGCGCTGAACCTCGAGCTCCTCGCCGAGATGGGGTTCACACCGCCGCCCGGCGCGGGGCCGGACGACCTCCTCGTGGCGATCCGCGCGGACGACGCGGCCGCGCTGGAGGCCGCCCGCGCCGCGGTCGACGAACTGCTCGCCCCGTCCGCGGAGGCCCGTCCCTTCGGCGCGCCGGCTCCGGCCCGCACCATCGGGTCGGCCGCACGGCGGATCGACGCCACGCTCGCACTGGTGTCGGTGCCGGGGCCGTACGCCTTCACCGAGGCCATGGACGCGCTGGACGCCGGGCTGAACGTCATGGTCTTCAGCGACAACGTGCCCGTCGAGCACGAGCTCGTGCTGAAGGAGACGGCGGCACGCCGCGGTCTGCTGGTGATGGGACCCGACTGCGGGACCGCCGTCGTCGGCGGCGCGGGGCTCGGCTTCGCCAATGCGGTGCGCCCCGGGAAGGTAGGCCTGGTCGCCGCCTCCGGAACCGGATCCCAGCAGGTGATGAGCCTGCTCGACGAGGCCGGCGCCGGGGTCAGTCATGCGCTCGGCGTGGGCGGCCGCGATCTGTCCGCCGAGGTCAGCGGGCGGTCCACCCTACAGGCCCTGCGGGCACTCGACGCGGACCCGGCCACCGAACTGATCATCATGGTGTCGAAGCCGCCCGCTCCGGAGGTCGGCGACCTGGTCCGCTCCGCCACGCGGCGCCTGTCGACCCCCGTGCTGTTCGCGCTGCTCGGAGAGGGGCTGGACGACCTGACCACGGCCGTCGAGAAGGCCCTCGGCACGCTCGGCATGCCGGTGCCCTCCTGGCCGTCCTGGCCCGCGTGCCGGCCGGTCCGGCCGTGCGGGCGTACGGAGCCGGGCCTGCTTCGCGGGCTGTTCGCCGGTGGCACTCTCTGCGAGGAGGCGGCGATCATCGCCGGGACGATCCCGCACACGATGACCGACTTCGGAGACGACCGGTACACGCGGGGACGTGCCCATCCGATGATCGACCCGACGCTTCGCCTCGAACGGCTCGCCGCCGAGACGACCGGCGGCGCGTGCGCGGTCGTGCTGATGGACGTGGTGCTCGGATACGGCGCGGAGCCCGACCCGGCGGCGTCTCTGGCCCCCGTGATCGAACAGGCGGAGGTTCCCGTGGTCGTGTCACTGTGCGGCACCGCCGGGGACCCGCAGGACCGCGACCGGCAGGCGCAGGCCCTGGCGGCGGCGGGCGCCGCGGTGTTCGCCTCCAACGCGGCCGCCGCCCGCCACGCCGTGTCGCTCGCCGAAGGGTCCTGATCGTGCACTCGCCCTCCTCCAGGGATCCTGTTCGCGGCTCCGCCACCGACGGCGGCGGCCCCGGAAACACCGGGCTCGGCGGCCTGCTCACCCGTGACATCGGAGTCGTCACCGCCGGGACCTCCGTGCTGGCCGACGCCCTCGCCGAGCAGGCCGTGCCGGTGGAGACCGTCGACTGGCGGCCGCCGGCCGGCTCCCCCGACGACCTGGCCGTCGTCATGGGCGACCGGCGCCGGACCGCGGCCGACGCCGAAGCCGTGCGGCGGATGCTGAACGCCCGCCCCCACCTGGTGGACGTGCGCCCCGCCCGCGAGGTCCTCGGCATCGAACGCGGCACGTTCCTCCACGCCGGACCGCCGCTGGCCTGGGACAGGGCCTCCGGGCCGATGCGGGGCGCGCTCATCGGCGCGGCGCTGTTCGAAGGCCTGGCCGGTACTCCCGAAGAGGCGGAGCGGGTGCTGCGGACCGCACCGCTGGACTCCTGTCACCACCACCGGACGGTCGGCCCGATGGCGGGCGTGGTCAGCCCGTCGATGTGGATGTTCGTCGTCGAGGACGCCGAGGGAGGCGGGACGGCGTTCTGCTCTCTCAACGAGGGACTCGGCAAAGTGCTGCGCTACGGCGCGTACGGCCCCGAGGTGATCGAACGGCTGCGCTGGATGGCCGGCACTCTCGGCCCCGCCCTGCGGGACGCGGTGCGCGCCCGGGGTCCCGTCGACCTGCGGGCGATCATGGCGCAGGCCCTGCACATGGGCGACGAGCTGCACAACCGCAACCGGGCGGCGACGTCCCTGTTCGTCCGGGAGCTGGCGGGCGACCTGGCCGATGCGGGCGCCGCGGACGCGCTGCGGTTCACGAGCGGGAACGACCACTTCTTTCTCAACCTGGCCATGGCGGCCGGCAAGGTCAGCGCCGACGCCGCCCGCGATGTGCCGGGCTCTTCGCTGGTGGTCGCGATGGCCCGCAACGGCACCGAGTTCGGCATCCAGGTCTCCGGCACCGGCGACCGCTGGTTCACCGGCCCCGCCGGAGTACCCGACGGCCTCTACCTGGGGGCGTACGGTCCCGCCGACGCCAACCCGGACATCGGCGACTCGACGATCACGGAGACGACCGGCGTCGGCGGCTTCGCCATGGCCGCGGCCCCCGCGATCGTCAGGTTCATCGGCGGCGAGGTCCCCGACGCGCTCGCCGCCACGCAGCGGATGTACGAGATCACTCTGGCCGAGCACCCGGCGTTCCAGGTGCCGATCCTGGACTTCCGGGGCACGCCGGTGGGCATCGACGTCACCAAGGTCGTCCGCACCGGCATCCTGCCGGTCGTCAACACCGGCATCGCCGGCCGGGTCGCCGGCACCGGCCAGGTCGGGGCGGGTCTCGTCTCCCCGCCCGCCGAAGTGTTCACCCAGGCGCTGCACGCCCTCGCCGAGGGGGCGACAATCACCCCATGACGCTTTCGGGGAACCAGTACGAGATCTTCGCCGGGTCGTACGCGGCCGTCGTCACCGAGCAGGGCGGAGGGCTGCGCGTGCTCTGCCACGACGGGCGCCCGCTCATCCTCTCCTATGATGCGGACGAGCTGGTGCCCGCCGCGAGTGGGCAGCTGCTAGCGCCGTGGCCGAACCGGGTCGACCACGGCCGGTACCGCTTCGGCGAGGAGTCCTACCGGCTGCCGATCAACGAGGCCGAGCGGGACAACGCGATCCACGGCCTCGTCCGGTGGGACTCGTGGAGCGTCACCGAACACGAGCGGCACCGCGTGCGGCTCGCGCACCGGCTGCTCGGCCGCGCCGGCTACCCGTTCCGGCTCGACCTCACCGTGGAGTACTCCCTCGACGCCGCCGGCGGGCTGACGGTGCGGCAGTCGGCGCACAACACCGGCTCGCGCCCGGCGCCGTACGGGCACGGCGCGCACCCCTACCTGACGCTCGGGCGGCCGCTCGACGAGTGCGAGCTGGCCGTGTCCGCCGACCGGTACCTCCGGGTGGACGAGCGGGCCATCCCCGAACGGGCGCCGCAGGACGTCACCGGCACGCCGCATGACTTCCGTACGCCCCGGCGGCTCGGTGACACCGTGATCGACAACCCGTACACCGGGCTGCGCCGCGACGCCGGGGGGCGGGCGTGGGTGCGGCTCCGCGACGGCGAGCGCTCGGTCGCGCTCTGGGCCGACAAGGCCCACCCATGGCTCGAGCTCTACACCCGCGACGAGGTGCGGGACGGCTCGGCACGCATCGGGCTCGGTGCCGAGCCGATGACCTGCCCGCCCAACGCGTTCGCCAGCGGCACCGACCTCATCGTGCTGAAGCCCGGTGAAGAGTTCGCCGGCTCCTGGGGGATCGCCGCGGACTGACGACCGCCCTCCATGATCCCCCGGCTCACCGCGGCTTCCGCTCGGTAACGTGTGCCGCAGCATCTTTCGGAAGGAACCGCGGTGAAGCTGACGCTGTCCTCACTCGACGACCTGAGCGCGCGCGTCGAGGAGGCGCGTGCCGAGCACGACCGCCGGTTCCCCGGCGATCCGGTGGAACGGCAGCCCGTGCACACGGTGTACGTGCCCGCCGACCGCTTCACCGCGACCACCTCCACCGACCTGGGCGCGGAGGCGCTGCGGCTGCTCGACGCGCATGCCCCCGACGGCGCCGCGATGGCCGGCGCGTTCGGTGTCGAGGCGTCGCTGGGCGACACCGTCCGCGAGCGGGTCGCCGCGAAGCTCTCCCGCGAACCGGTCGAGGACCTGCGGGTCGACTTCGAGGACGGCTACGGCCTGCGGGACGACGAGGAGGAGGACGGGCACGTCGCGCGGGCCGTCGAGTCGATCGCGGAGGCCTACGAGGCGCGGCGGCTGCCGTACTACTGGGGGCTGCGGGTCAAGTCCTTCGCCGACGGCGGCCACGAGCGCAGCATGCGCACCCTCGACGGGTTCCTCACCGGGCTGGCGGAACGCCTGGGCAAACTGCCGGGCGGCTTCGTCGTCACCTTCCCGAAGGTCGTCACGCCCGAACACGTCGCGATATTCGCCGACTTCCTGGCCCGGTTCGAGGAGGAGATCGGCCTTCCCGACGGCATGCTGCGCTTCGAGGTGCAGGTCGAGACGACGGAGTCGGTCACCCGCCTGCGGGACGTCGTGGACGCCGCCGGGGGCCGGTTGAACGCCGCCCACTTCGGCGTGTACGACTACACGGCCGCGTGCGGGCTGCCGCCGTCGGAGCAGCGGCTCGATCATCCCTCCTGTGAGTACGCCCGGCACGTCATGCAGGTCACCCTGGCCGGCACCGGGGTGCGCCTGTCGGACGGCTCCACCAACATCGTTCCGGCGAGCGACGACACGAAGGACGTGCACCGGGCGTGGCGCAGGCACGCGGGCCTGGTGCGCTACTCCCTCCTGCACGGTTTCCACCAGGGGTGGGATCTGCACGCGGCACACCTGCCCAGCCGGTTCGCCGCCGTCTACGCCTTCCACCTGAACGGCCTGGACGACGCCATGGGCCGGGTCCGCGCGTGGAACGAGAACGGTCAGGCCGCCGGCGGCGTCATGGACGAACCAGCGACGATCAAGGCGCTGAACGCCCGGCTACGACGGGCCGTCGACTGCGGCGCCATCGACGCCGGCGCGGTCACGCTGCCGGCCTGAGGTCAGTCCACGACGAGGCGGTCGCCCGGCAGGTCCTCGACGCCGCTCAGGCCGCGGATCGCCGGACCGGCGTCAGCTGAACCGGCGAAGGTCCTCGGGCGTGTCGATGTCCTCGGGGTCGGCGACGTCGTCGCACGGGACGGAGACGACGATGTCGGGGCGGGCGCGCAGGAACTCACGGGCGCCCATGTCGCCCGTGGCGTGCGCGGCCGCCTCCGCGAAGTACTCATGGGCGATCAACACCGGGTTGCGCGGCCGGCCGGCGTAGGCCGCCACCGCCACGCGCGCTCCGGACTCGTAAGCCTCGCGCAGCCTCCGCACGGCCGCCGCCGTCACTTTGGGCTGGTCGACGAGGGCGATGACCACGGCCGGGCAGTCGGGCGCCAGCGCGGACAGGCCGGCGCGCAGCGACGAGCCCATGCCGGTGCGCCAGTCGGGGTTGTGCACGACGACGGCGCCCGCCACGTCGACACGCGCCGCGCCGGTGACGACGATGACGGGCGTGCATCCGGCCTCGTGCAGCATGCGCACGCCGCGGTCCGTCAGCCGCACCCCGCCGATCTCGACGAGCGCCTTGGGCGTGCCGAGCCGCCGTCCCTCACCCGCGGCGAGCAGCAGCCCGGCCGGCGCGCCCGCGTGCCTGGTCATCCCCATGCTCGGAAAGCGTATCCACAACCGGCGCCGGCAAGCTCCATGACCGGTCCAGGAATGGGCAGGTCAGTCGCCATGAATGCGGCCCTCCGTGTCGGTGAGCGGGTTGCCGCTGCCGCCCCAGCGGAGCTGGATCAGCTCAGCGGCGATCGAGACGGCGGTCTCCTCGGGAGTGCGGGCGCCGAGGTCGAGGCCGATCGGCGAGCGCAGCCGGGCGATCTCCTCCTCCGTCATGCCCGCCTCGCGCAGCCGTTCCAGCCGGTCGTCGTGCGTGCGGCGGGAGCCCATCGCCCCGACGTAGGCCGCGGATGTGCGCAGCGCCACCTCCAGCAGCGGAACATCGAACTTGGGGTCGTGGGTGAGCACGCAGATCACCGTCCGCTCGTCCACGTCGGCTTCGGCGAGGAACTTGTGCGGCCACTTCACCACGACCTCGTCGGCCTCCGGGAACCGCTTCGCGGTGGCGAAGACGGGCCGGGCGTCGCAGACGGTCACGTGGTAGCCGAGGAACTTGCCGACCCGGGCCACGGCGGCGGCGAAGTCGATCGCGCCGAACACCAGCATGCGCGGCGGCGGCGCGAAGGAGTGCACGAAGACGGCCAGCTCGTCCAGGCGGCGCTCCCCGTGCCGGCCGTAGCGGCGGACGCCCGTCGCTCCCTGGGCGAGCATCCCGCGAGCGTCGTCGTCCACGGCCGCGTCCAGCCGGTCGACGCCGAGATGGCCCGCCGACCGGTCCCCCCACACCACGCGCCGCGCGCCGATCTCTCCGGGACCCTCGATGACGGTCGCGACCGCGACCGGCTCGTGCCGTTCGATCGACGCCACCACCTCACCGAACACCGGGAAGGAAGCCGGGCCGACCGGCTCCACCAGGATGTCGAGGATGCCGCCGCACGTCAGCCCGACGGCGAACGCGTCGTCATCGGTGACGCCGTACCGCCGCACGACGGGCCGGCCGGACTCCAGGACCTCCTGGGCCAGCTCGTAGACCGCGCCCTCGACGCAGCCGCCGGACACGCTGCCCACGGCCTCGCCCTGACGCGAGACGGCCATGGCGGCGCCCGGCGGGCGGGGCGCGCTGCGGAAGGTGTTGACGACCGTGGCCAAGCCGAACGTCTCACCCTCGTCGTACCACTTGCCGATGTCGCGCAGGACGTCACGCATTCCCGATCACTCCTGCCAGTTCCTCGAGGGCGGCCAGGCTGTGCCCGGCCACGAAGTCGTCGACGTGCGGCAGCGCCGCCAGCATCCCGGCGGTGAGCGGCTCGTATCCGGGCTGCGCCTTGTGCGGGTTGGACCACACGACGCGATGGGCGAGCCGGTGCAGCCGCGCCATCTGCTCGCCGAGCAGCGCCGCGTCACCGCGTTCCCAGCCGTCGGAGGCGATGACGACGACCGCGCCGCGCGCCATGCCGCGCTGACCGAAGCGATCGAGGAACTCCTTCAGCTCCTCGCCGAGCCGGGTGCCGCCGCTCCAGTCCGGGATCGCGGACGACACCACCGCCATCGCGGTGTCCGGCTCGCGGTGACGCAGTTCCCGGGTCACCCTGGTCAGCCGGGTGCCCGCGCTGAACACCTCGGTCGTTCGCGGCGCGGAGCGCACGGCCGCGTGGGCGAACCGCAGGAGCACGTCGGCGTACGGGCTCATCGAGCCGCTCACGTCGACGAGCAGGACCACCCGGCGGGGACGCGTCCGGTGGGCCCGGTGGTACAGGGTCGAGATCTCGCCGCCACGCCGGAGGATCGAGCGCACCGTCCGGTGCGGATCGAGACGCCCCCGGTGGCGGGCCGTGAACCGGCGCGAGCGACGCTGCGCGGACACGTCGTCGAGGAGCGCGAGCAGGCGGTGCACCTCGGCACGCTCCGCGTCACTGAGCCGGGCGACGTCGCGCAGCCGCAGTACCTCGATCTCGCTGGCCGTCGCCAGGGTGACGTCGCCGGGCTTCTCCTCGCCGCCCGTACCCGGCGTGGACGCGTGGCGTACGACCGTCACCGGTGGCGGAGAGGAACGGCGGACCGAGGCGGACGCGCCGGAGAAGTAAGCGCCGAAGCATCTGTCGTAGCGCGGCAGGTCGGCGGGGTCCGCGCACAGGGTGAGCCGCCCGGCCCAGTACACGTCCCGTGCGTCCAGCACGTCGAGGTGGCTCACGGCCGCGATCATGGCCTGGACCCGCTCGGGGTCGGCGCCGACGCCGGCCGCGCGCAGCGTACGGGCGAAGCCGGTCATCGTGTCGACCACATCGCGCGCGTGCGCCCCGCTCACGGTCATGCCCCGTTGAGCAGGGCGGCGATGCCGCCCTCGATGACGCGCTCGGTGTCCTCGCGGTATTTGAGCACGGCTCCGAGCGTCACCGCCGCGGTGTCCGGGTCGAGGTCGCGGGCGCCCAGCGCGATGAGGGCCTCGGCCCAGTCGAGGCTCTCCGCGACTCCTGGGGCCTTCAGCAGGTCCAGCTCCCGCAACCGGCCCGCGGCGCCGGCGACCTGACGGACGAGGCGGTCGGCGGCGTCCGGCAGGCGCCGCCGGATGATCGCCACCTCGCGGTCGAACGCCGGATGCTCCAGCCAGTGGTACAGGCAGCGGCGCTTGAGCGCGTCATGTACCTCGCGGGTGCGGTTCGAGGTGACGACGACGACCGGCGGCCGTTCGGCGCGGATCGTGCCCAGCTCGGGGATGGAAATGGTGAAATCGCTCAGCACCTCCAGCAGGAACGCCTCGAACTCGTCGTCGGCGCGGTCGATCTCGTCCACGAGCAGGACGCTCGGACGGTCGTGGGAGGAGGTCTCCAGGGCCTGCAGCAGCGGCCGGGAGACGAGGAAGCGCCGGTCGTAGAGCTCCGACTCGAGGCGCTGCACGTCGGTCACACCGGCGGCCTCGGCGGCCCGCAGGTGCAGCAGCTGCCGCGGGAAGTCCCAGTCGTACAGCGCCTGCGCGGCGTCCAGCCCCTCGTAGCACTGGAGCCGGATCAGCGGGGCGTCCAGGACGGCGGCGAGGGTCTTGGCCAGCTCCGTCTTGCCGACCCCCGCCTCACCTTCGAGGAACAGCGGCCTGCGCATGCGCAGGCTCAGGAAACAGGCGGTGGCGAGTCCGTCGTCGGCGAGGTAGGCGTGCCGCTCAAGGGCCTCAGTGAGGACCGCGGGCGACACGACATCCGATGCCAGAATTGACGTGGTATGCGGCACGCCCCAAGGCTACTTCGCCCACGCATCTGTCAGTAGTTCGTATTCTGATCACTTCGCCGCGCCGGATCACGTCAGCCGCATGCCGGGTTCAGGTTTCGCTGGCCTCGCCGCGTTCGTGGACCATGGCGGCGAGTTCGGCCACGGCACGGCGCGCGCGCTCGCCGTCGGAGGACTGGATGCCCATGGCGGCGATCGTGGAGCCGTCGGCGAGGTCGAGGGTGGGCCACGGCGCGCCCTCGGGCATGGACACGCCGAGCACCTCGGCCCATTCGTACTCGTGCGTCCGCAGGCCGTTGACGATCGTCAGGCCGCGGTCGTCGGCGGTCACCCGGCTCCGCGCCAGCATGTGCAGGACGCCGACGACGATCAACCCGATCACCACCAGCCCGATCCGGTCGCCGAGAGCCCAGTTGGACGGCATCACCACGGCGAGGGCGACCATACCGACCATGACCATCACCGCGAGAACGTACGGGATGATCCGGGCTAGGTGTGGCCGCCACGTCGCCGGGCTCATGTCAATCGACGATCTTGCTGATCGGGATCTCCAGGATGTCGCGGCCGCCGGCCGCCTTGATCGCCGGGATGAGCATGTTGACGCCGTGCTTGGCGACGACGCCCTCGACGGCGTGCATCTCACCGCCGGCCAGCGGGGTGACCGTCGGGGACGACAGCGACGGCATGATGTCCAGCACCTCCTGGAGCTCGGCGTTGGACACGTTGAGCTTCAGCAGGACGTTGCCACGGGCCCGGATCGCGCCCTGCAGCAGCAGCGCGATGTCCTCCATCGCCGCCCTCTTGCCGGGATTGTCGTACGCCTCACGGTTGGCCACGAGCTCGGTGTAGCTGGTGAGCAGCGTGTCGAGAATGCGCAGGCCGTTCTTGCGCAGCGACGAGCCGGTCTCGGTGAGGTCGACGATCACGTCGACGATGTCGGGCACCTTCGCCTCCGTGGCGCCGTACGAGGGCACCACCCTGGCCTTGACCCCGTGCTTGGCCAGGTACCGCTCGGTGAGCGCCGGGAACTCGGTGGAGATCCGCACGCCTTCGGGCAGGTCGGAGACCGACTGCCAGGGCGCGTCGTTCGGCACGGCCATGATGACGCGTACCGGGTTGGACGTGGCCTTGGAGTACTTCAGCTCGCCGAGCGAGACCACGTCGGCCTCGGTCTCGGTGATCCAGTCGCGGCCGGTGATGCCGAGGTCGAACAGCCCCTGCTCGAGATAGGTGGGGATCTCCTGCGGGCGCAGGACACGCACCCGGTCGATGCGCGGGTCGTCGATCGAGGCGCGGTAGTCACGCTCGGAGCCGCGGCGGACGGTCAGATCGGCGGCATCGAACAGGTCGAACGTCGCGCGTTCGAGAGAGCCCTTGGGAAGTACGAGAGACAGCACTGTGGAGACCTTCCTGGTGAGAGATCGGAAATCGCGGCGGAGAAGCTCAGGAGCCCAGATGCTCCGAATGGTGCCGCGCGTGACCGTGATGCCGCAGGCCTCTCAGGGTCAGTGCCGTATCGAGAGCGGCCACGGTCGCCTCCCATCCCTTGTCTTCGCTGCTGTCATCCAGCCCGCAGCGGTCCAGTGCCTGGTCAAGCGTCTCACAGGTTAGTACGCCATTGCCGACCGGGGTGCCCCCGTCCAGGGCGACCCTGGTCAGGCCCGCGGTGACGGAGTCACACACGTAGTCGAAGTGCGGCGTCCCGCCGCGTACGACCGCGCCCAGGCAGACGACGGCGTCGGTGTCCCGCGCGAGCTGCTGGGCGACGACCGGGAGCTCGAGCGCACCCGCGACGCGTACGACCACGGGCGCGGCGACGCGGCACTCCTTGGCGGCGGCCAGGGCGCGTTCCAGCAGCCGGTCGGTGACCTGGCTGTTCCAGCGGGTGCAGACGACACCGAGGCTCAGCCCGGACGCGTCGACGGCGGTGTCCTCCGGGCGTCCGACGCCACTCATCAGAGTTCTCCGATCTGGTGACCGAGGCGGTCGCGCTTGGCGGTGAGGTAGCGCCGGTTGTGCTCGGTGACGACGACCGGGAGGGGGATCCGGCCACGCACCTCCACCCCGAAGCCGTCCAGCCCCTCGACCTTCGCCGGGTTGTTGGTCAGCACCCGGATGGACTTGACGCCGAGATCGGTGAGCATCTGCGCGGCGTTGACGTACTCACGGGCGTCCACCGGCAGGCCGAGCTCGAGGTTGGCGTCCACGGTGTCGGCGCCGTTGTCCTGCATCTGGTACGCGCGCAGCTTGGCGAGGAGCCCGATGCCCCGGCCCTCATGCCCGCGCAGGTAGAGCACCACACCGCGCCCCTCGGCCGCGATCGCGGCCATCGCCGCGTCGAGCTGCGTGCCGCAGTCGCAGCGCTGCGAGGCGAGCACGTCGCCGGTCAGGCATTCCGAATGCGCCCGCACCAGGACGTCCTCGCCGTCACCGAGATCGCCGAAGACGAGCGCCACGTGCTCGCCGCCGTCGATGGCGCTGGCGTAGCCGAACGCACGCCACATGCCGTGCCGGTTGGGGATCCGCGTCTCGGCGACCCGCTCGACCATCCGCTCGGTCCGCTTGCGGTACTCCACGAGCTGCTGAATGGAGATCAGCTTGAGATCGTGCTCCTTCGCGAACACCTCCAGCTGCGGGAGTCTCGCCATCGTGCCGTCGTCGTTGACGACCTCGGCGACCACCCCGGCCGCGGTCAGCCCGGCGAGCCTGGCCAGGTCGACCGCCGCCTCGGTGTGCCCGCGCCGCCTCAGCACGCCGCCCTCGTGGTAGCGCAGCGGGAAGATGTGACCCGGCCGCACCAGCTCGTACGGCTCCGTCGCGGAGTCGCACAGCGTGCGGATGGTCTGAGCGCGGTCGGCCGCGGAGATGCCCGTGGTAACGCCGTCACGAGCGTCGACGCTGACGGTGTACGCGGTCCGCATCCGCTCGCGGTTCTGCGAGGTCATCAGCGGGACCTGCAGCCGGTCGAGGTCGACGCCCTCCATCGGGACGCAGATGACGCCGCTCGTGTAGCGGATGGTGAAGGTGAGCAGCGCGGGCGTGGCCTTGGCCGCCGCGAAGATGATGTCGCCCTCGTTCTCCCGGTCGGCATCGTCGACCACCACCACGGCCCGGCCGGCCGCGATGTCCGCGATCGCCTCTTCGACACTGTCGAAACTCATGCCGCCACCGCCTCCAGTTCGGCGCACCGCCGCTGCCGGCGGTACTGCTTCAGCCAGTTACGCAAACCGGCGATCACCATCACGAAGAACACGACATAGGCCGCGCCGGAGACGTACAGCCCGGACTTGATCGCCAGGGGGACGCCCACCAGGTCGACGAGGACCCAGACGATCCAGAAGTCCACCAGGGCACGACTCTGCGCGAACGTCGCCACCGCGCTTCCCACGAAGATGTACGCGTTCGCCAGCGGCGACCAGGTGATCTGCAGCCAGGGGATGCCGGCGAACAGCAGGGCCACGACCGCCGTGCCGCCCACCAGTGCCGCGACGAGCACCGTGCGCTCGCGGCCGGTCGCGGGGCGCACCGGCAGGTCCCGGGTCTCATGGATGCCGCGCATCCACTTCACCCAGCCGTACGACACCAGCACGAGGAACATCACCTGCTTCAGCGCGTTGCCCGGGGCGTGCGCGCTGACCGAGGCGGTGAACAGCAGCACCGCGCCGATGAGCTGAACCGGCCAGGTCCAGATGGTGCGCCGCATCGCCAGCCAGACCGTGGCGAGGGAGAAGACATTGCCCAGCACATCGGTCCAGAGCAGCTTCTCGCCGAAGACGGTGACGCCCGCCTGGGCCCAGGAGCTCATGCCCGCGCTCCGGTCTGCTCGTCGCCCGGCCGTGGCGCTCCGGGCACGGCGGTGAACCTCTCGACGTACTTGGCGACGACGTCGACCTCGAGGTTGACCGGATCACCGGTGCCCTTGCGGCCCAGCGTGGTCAGCTCCAGTGTCGTGGGGATCAGGGCGACGGTGAAGGCGTCCTCCCGCGCCTCGACCACGGTCAGGCTGATGCCGTCGACGGTGATCGAGCCCTTGTCCACGACATAGCGGCTCAGCTCCGCGGGCAGTGCCACGGCGACGACGTCCCAGCGATCGCCCCGCTCCCGGGACACGATGTGGCCGACGCCGTCGACGTGGCCCTGGACGAGATGGCCGCCCAGCCGGTCGGACAGGCGCACGGGGCGTTCGAGGTTGACCGGGGATCCGGGTCTCAGCCCGGCGAGGCTCGACCTGTCGAGCGTCTCCCGCATGACGTCGACGGTGAAGGCGTCGTCCTTGATGTCGGTCACGGTGAGGCAGACACCGTTGACCGCGATGGACGCTCCGTGTACGGCGTCGGAGACGACGAGCGGGCCGCGCACGGTGAGCAGGGCGGCGTCTCCCGCCCGCTCGAGCGCGACGACCTCGCCCAGCTCTTCGACGATTCCGGTGAACATTCAGTTCTCCCTTCGGGGCGGTGCCGGCCGGGCGATCACCATGGCGGGTTCGTCTGCCACGGTCGCGTCCCGGCTCGCCGCCCGGAGGGCTTGCCCGGGGGCGCCCTCCGCTCCGCTCGCCCGGGCGCCCACCGTGGCGGTGATACGCAGGTCCGGCCCAATGGGGGTGATGTCGTCGATCTCCAGGCGGTACGCCTGGGCGAGCGTGGTGACACCGGCGTCACCGAGGGCGGCGGCTCCGGCTCCGAGCAGCACGGGCGCCACATAGCCGATGACACGGTCGACCAGCCCGGCGGCGAGAAAGGATCCGGCGAGGGAGGGACCGCCTTCGAGAAGGGCCGAGACGATCTGCCGCTCGCGCAACTCGGCGAGCAGGGCGGTCAGATCGAGGCCGCGGCCGGCGCGCGGCAGCCGCACGAGCGCGGCGCGGCCCTCCAGCGCGCGGGGATCGGCGTCTTCGGCCACGGCGACCAACGTCGGGGCGGCGTCGTCGAGGACGCGGCTCTCGGGCCGGATACGCGCCCGGCCGTCGGCGATGACACGGAGCGGCCGGCGGTGCGTGCGCAGGTGGTCGTGCGGGTCGAAGCCGCGCACGGTCAGGTGAGGGTCGTCGGCGAGGACGGTGCCGGATCCGGCGATGATCGCATCGCACCGGGCGCGCAGCCGGTGAACGTCGCGCCGGGCCTCCGGCCCGGTGATCCACTGGCTGGTGCCGTCGGCGGCGGCCGACCGGCCGTCCAAGGTGCCGGCGAACTTCCAGGTGACGTGGGGGCGGTTCAGCCGGGCGTAGGTCAGCCATTCGGCGTTGACCCGCTCGGCCTCGGCGGCGCGCACGCCGCGCTCGACCTCGATGCCCGCGTCCGCGAGCCGGCACGCTCCGCCTCCGGCCACGGGGCCGGGGTCGGCGACCGCGTAGACGACCCGCCGGACACCCGCCGCGATGACGGCGCGGCTGCACGGCCCGGTACGGCCCTGGTGGTCGCAGGGTTCGAGGGTGACGACGAGCGTGCCGCCCTGGGCGCGTTCGCCGGCCTCCCGCAGCGCGACGACCTCGGCGTGCGGGCCACCCGCGAAGGCATGGAACCCCTCGCCCGCCACGTCTCCGGCGGAATCGAGCACGACGCAGCCGACGACCGGATTCGGGCTGGTGTCGCCGACGGCACGTGCGGCCAGCGCGATCGCGCGGCGCATCGCCGTGTCTTCCGCGGAAGATGCGGTCACCCCGGGCCTCCTCTGTCAGGCTCCGGGGGTGCGGCGGAAGAACGCCACTCAAAGCCGAGCCCTCACGAGGGCACGGCCGCGCGCTGCCTCCCATCCGGACTCTAACCGTCGGTCCCGGAGTTCCACCGGGTCAACCGGCCGATGGTTTCGGCCGGGTCGCGGACTGTCACCGCCGGCTCGGAATTTCACCGACCCCGGAGCACGCGTTCAATGACTCGTCAACCAGTGTGCCATGCCGGGCATTCCCGCTCGCTGTGAGTATGCACACGTCCGCGGTCGACGCCCTTGATCAGATCGGCCTGCGGCGGGTCACAGGCCGGCTGGAGCACGCTCACCTCCCTCGAGGCCGCCCCGCACGGTGGCGAACGTCCTGAGCGCCCGCCAGGGTTCGGTGGCGGCGCAACGTGGTGAGATTCACCGGTCACAGCCGTAGTGTCCGGGCACGGAGTCCGGTATAGATCGAACGTTGTTCTCATACTTGTACGGGGAAAGAGGCGTGCCGATGTCGCAGCGGTCGGAGTGGACCGAGCCTGGAGCGTTCCAGGTGGCGCCCGGAGTGCACCGGATACCGCTGCCGCTGCCCAGCGACGCTCTGCGCGCGGTCAACGTGTACGCCGTCGAGAACGACCAGGACCTGGTCCTCGTGGACGGCGGCTGGGCCCTGCAGGAGTCCCGGCGGCAGCTCGAGACGGCGCTGAAGGAGATCGGCCGCGGGCTAGCCGACATCACCCGGTTCCTGGTCACCCACGTGCACCGCGACCACTACACGCAGGCGGTCGCGGTCCGGCGCGAGTTCGGCACGCGGATCAGCCTCGGCATCGGCGAGCGCGAGACCCTCGAGGTGCTCACCCGCCCCCGGCTGCCCGACGAGTCCGCACAGCTCGTTCAGCTGCACGCCTGTGGCGCCGGGCCTCTCATCGAACGCCTGCGGGCGAGCTGGAAGGAGGGCGGCCACGACACCGTCGAGTGGGAGATGCCGGACGACTGGATCGACGGGCGGACGGCGCTGCCGCTCGGCGGCCGCGAGCTCCTCGCGGTACCCACGCCCGGGCACACCCGGGGTCACCTGGTCTTCGCGGACCTGGCGGGCGGCCTGCTCTTCGCCGGCGACCACGTCCTGCCGCACATCACGCCGTCCATCGGATTCGAGAGCGCGCCGGCCGCCTCACCGCTCGGTTCGTACCTGCGGTCGCTGAAACTCGTCCGGCAGCTGCCCGACATGCGGCTGCTGCCCGCCCACGGGCCCGTCACCGACAGCGTGCATGCCCGGGTGGACGCCCTGCTGGAACATCACGCCGACCGCCTGGACGCGTGCGCCGCCGCCGTCGCCGCCGGTTCCGGCACCGCGTACGAGACGGCCCGCGCGCTCACCTGGACCCGGCGGGGCCGGCACTTCGACGAGCTCGACGTCTTCAACCAGATGCTGGCCACCGCCGAGACCCACGCACACCTGGAGGTGCTCGTCGCCCAGGGCCGCCTGCGCGGCCACGCAGACAACGGCGTCACGACCTACGCGGAGTAGCCGCCACCCGCTCGCCCGGCGGCCGAGGCGGCCCGGTCTCGCAGGGAGCGTATGGCCTGGGCGGGGTCGTCCGCGGAGTAGACGGCCGAGCCCGCGACGAACACGTCGGCGCCGGCCTCGGCGCAGCGCTCGATGGTCTCCGCGTTCACGCCGCCGTCGACCTGCAGCCAGACGTCAAGGTCACGGCCCTTGATCAGCTCCCTGGCGCGCCGCACCTTGGGCAGCACGACATCGAGGAACCGTTGTCCGCCGAAGCCCGGCTCAACGGTCATCACGAGCAGCATGTCGATCTCGCCGAGCAGATCCGCGTAGGGTTCGACCGCCGTGCCGGGGTTGAGCGCCAGCCCGGCGCGGGCCCCCGCGGTGCGGATCTCGCGCAGCGTCCGGATCGGCGCGCTCGCCGCCTCGACGTGGATGGTGACGCTGGCCGCTCCGGCCTCGGCGTAGCCGGGCGCCCACCGGTCGGGGTCCTCGATCATCAGGTGACAGTCCACCGGCAGCGACGTCGCCTTGAGCAGTGACTCGACCACCGGAAGCCCGAGGGTCAGGTTGGGCACGAAGTGGTTGTCCATCACGTCGACGTGGACCCAGTCGGCGTCGGACACCGCGGCGACCTCGTCGGCGAGCCGGGAGAAGTCGGCGGAAAGGATGCTGGGAGCGATTTGTACGGCCATGATGCGGTCAAGTGTAGGGACGGCGGGCACCGTGCGCACAGGGTCTCAGGCGGGTTTGGCGGCGGTGAAGTAGGCAAGGGCCCCGCTGAGCGCCACCTCGACGTCCCTCAGGCCGGCGTCGGCCAGCCAGCCTCGCAGCTCGGCGGCGCTCACCGGGGGACCGAACTCTCCGCTTCTGCGCAGCAGCGCGGCCAGCGCGTCCTGGCGGGCCCCGACGCCGGTCACGAGCGCGGTGCCGCGCAGGACGGCGCCGGCGCGCAGGACGCGCGCCATCTCGGCCACCGCGGACGCCGGGTCCGGGAAACAGTGCAGCCCGTTGTAGGTCACACACAGGTCGAACGTGCCGGCCGCGAAGGGCAGACCGTCCACGCTCGCCTGCGCGAAGCCGATCCGGAGGCCCCGGCGGGCCGCCTGGGCGCGGGCCCGGCCGAGCATGGCCGGGGACAGGTCGGCGGCGACGTAGTGAAGGCCGTCGCCGGGTGGGAGGCCGCGGAACGCGACGCCTCCTCCGCACGGCACGTCGAGCACGGCACTGCCCGGCGGCAGCCGCCCCGGCGCGGTGAAGGCACCGAGCAGGGGACGCACGTCCGCACCCCACATCAGCCGGGCGGCCAGTCGTGCCACGCCCTCGTGTTCGACGGCATGGTCGTACAGCGCCGGGATGAGGCGTCCGCGCCTCCAGCGCTCTTCCGTCTCCACATCCGTCTCCACACGAACCTCCCGGTGCTCACCCGGCCGCCGCACGGGCCTGCGCGCGACCGCGGACGGCCACCTCGCCGGGCGTGTTCCCGCGCCGTTCGTCCGGCACGTCCCGGCCCCATCATCGCGCATGTTCCCGGCCGGTTTCAGCCGGCGCGCTCCCGCGCCGGCGCGGAGGCGCCGACGCGGCCCACCGCCCCCACATCGATCTCGGCCACCGCATCCTTCAGCGCCTCCAGGGTGGCCGCGACCGACGGGCGGCGCACGCTGGCCGTGCGGACGACCGCGTAGACGTACCGCGTCAGCGAACCGGGCAGCTCGCGGGCGGCGATGCCGGGAACGGCGACGGTCAGAGCCAGGCTCGGGATGGCGGCGATCCCGACGCCGCGGGCGACCAGGCCGAGAATCGTGCCGAGGCCTTCGAACTCCCACGGCATCGGCGGCGCGCCGCCCACGCCGGCGAGGAGCCGGTCGAACGCCTGGCGGGACGGCTCGCCCGCGGGGGCCGCCAGCCACGGCTCCTCCCGGAGCCGCCGCAGCTCGATCTCGCGGGCCGGATCGGCGGCCCAGTGGCCGGCCGGCACGACCAGCACGAGCGGATCGCGCAGCAGGAGCGAGAACCGCAGGCTGCCGCCACCACGCGTCGGAAGCCGCCCCGTCCAGTCGTCGACCAGCGCGATGTCGACCTCGCCCGACCGGACCTGCCGCAGGCCGTCGCCGGGGCGGGTCTGGCGGAGCTGGAAGGTCAGGCCGGCGTGGTGGCGGAGGCCGTGCGCGAGCGCGGGCGCGAAGGCCACCGCGGCGGTGGGGAACGCCGTGAGCACGATCTGGCCCGTCGGCTCGGCCTCGGACAGGTCGGCCTCGGCGAACTCGATCATCCGGAGGATACGGTCCGCGTGGTTCGACAGGCGCCTCCCCGCGTCGGTGAGCTCGGCGCTGCGGGCGGTGCGGTCGAGCAGGGCGGTGCCGACCTCGCGTTCGAGAACGGCGAGCTGCTGGGACACCGCGGACGGAGTGTAACCGAGCGCCTTCGCCGTCGCGGCGATGCTGCCGCGGTCGGCGAACTCACGCAGCAGCCGCAGCCGCCGGACATCGAGCATAAGTGAATCTTACGCACAGCAGTGGAAAGGCTCGCTTGTGGTGATGGCTCGTTCCAATGGACGATGGGACCGTACGGCTCGTACAGCGATTCACCAGCCCGAACAGCTTCATGGGAGTCATCTGATGTCCGTCGCAGTGTCCGCGACTCTTGCCGCCAACGAGGCCCTCGACCAGCGGCGCCGAGCCGGCCTGCCGGTGCTTCCCCTCGCCTTCGGCGAGGCGGGTCTGCCGGTCCTTCCCGCCCTCGAGGACGAGCTCGCCGCGGCCGCCGGTCGCGGCGCCTACGGGCCGGTCGCCGGAACCGCCGACCTGCGCACCGCCGCCGCGGGCTACTGGCGCCGTCGCGGCCTGTCCGCCGACCCTGGGCTGGTCGTCGCCGGCCCCGGCAGCAAGCCGCTGCTGTACGGGCTGCTGCTCGCGATCGGCGGGGGGGTCGTGGTGCCCCGGCCGAGCTGGGTGAGCTACGCCGCGCAGACACGACTCATGGGCGCCGAGCCGATCTTCGTGCCGACCGCGCCCGGTGAGGGCGGCGTCCCGGACCCCGACGCGCTACTGGAGGCCGTGACCCTGGCCCGCGCCGCAGGACGGGACGTGCGATGCATCGTGGTCACCCTGCCCGACAACCCCACCGGCACCCTGGCCCGCCCGGACACGGTGCGGCGGATGTGCGAGGTGGCCCGCGAGCTCGATCTGATCATCATCGCGGACGAGATCTACCGGGATCTCGTCTTCGACCGGGACGTGGACTTCCCATGCCCGACCCGGTTCGCGCCGGAGCGCACCGTCATCACGACCGCCCTCAGCAAGAGCCTGGCGCTCGGCGGCTGGCGCATCGGCGTGGCGCTGCTGCCCGAAGCCCTGAGAGGGCTACGGGACCGGCTCGCCGGTGTGGCCAGTGAGATCTGGTCCAGCACCTCGGGCCCGATCCAGCAGGCGGCGGCGTACGCGTTCGCCGAACCGCCCGAGATCGTCGAGCGCGTCGCCGCGGGCCGGCGGCTGCACGAGGCGGTCCTTCGGGCCATGGCGGCCCGGTTCGCCGCCGCCGGCGCGCGGGTGGCCGACCCGGAGGGAGGCTTCTACTGCTATCCGGACTTCGAGGATCTGCGCGAGCCGCTCGGCGTCCGCACGTCCGCCGAGCTCGCGCGGGTCCTCCTCGACCGGTATGGCGTCGGTGTCCTTCCCGGCAGCGCGTTCGGCGACCCTGCGGAGGCGCTGCGGCTCCGGGTGGCGACCAGCCTGCTCTACGGCGAGACCGATCAGCAGCGGTACGCCGCCCTGGCCGCCCCGGACCCGGTCGTCCTCCCGTGGATCGCGACCGCGCTCGACCGCGCGACCGAGGTGCTCACCGGCCTGACCACGGGCGCCGCCAGGCCCGTGGCCATGTCCGCCTGAGCGACGTCTCCTCAGCCGCGCCGGCGGAGCAGCGCGAGGAACATCGCGTCGGTGCCATGCCGGTGCGGCCAGAACTGCGCGTACGGACCGTCGCCCAGGCCGGGGACGCCCGGCAGACAGGAGCGGGCATCCAGGAGCTCGGCGTCACCGCGGTCGCGGAGCACGTCCTCGACCACCACCCGGGTCTCGGCGATGTGGGGTGAGCAGGTGACATAGGCGACCACGCCACCCGGCCGCGCGGCGTCCAGGGCCGAGCCGAGCAGCCGCCGCTGCAGCGGGCCCAGCTCGGCGATGGCCTCCGGGCCACGCCGCCAGCGCGCCTCCGGACGGCGGCGCAGCGCCCCGAGGCCGCTGCACGGCACGTCCGCGAGCACCCGGTCGAAGGAACCGGGACGCCAGGCGGGCCGGGTGCCGTCCGCGACGGCGACAGAGACCGCCGGCCCGACGCTGCCCTGGACGAGCCGGGCTCGGTGCGGCTGAAGGTCGCAGGCGAGCAGGTGTGCGCCCCGCTCCCCCGCCAGCCCGGCCAGCAGTGCCGCCTTGCCGCCGGGGCCGGCGCACAGGTCCAGCCAGCTCCCGTCCGGCCCGTCGAGCTCGGCCCGCGCGAGGGCGAGGGCGACCAGTTGGCTGCCCTCGTCCTGTACCGCGGCGCGGCCCTCGGCCACCGCGGGAACGGCCGCCGGGTCCCCTTCGGACAGGTAGGCGGCGTACGGGGAATACGCGCCGGGCTCGCCTCCCAGCTCCTCGACGGTCGAGCGGCCGGGCCTGGACACCAGCGTGACGCGCGGGCGTTCGTTGTCCGCGGCGAGCAGCGCCTCGATCTCGCCGGCGCCGGCCGCGTCGCGCAACGCATTGACGATCCAGCGAGGATGGCTGTACACGACCGCGAGACGGCCGGTCTCGTCGTCGGGCGCCACGATGGCCAGCCACGCGTCGCGGTCACGGGACGCGACCTTGCGCAACACGGCATTGGCGAACTTCGCCTGTCCCGGGCCGGCCACCGAGCGGGCCAGGTCGACGGTCGTCCCGACCGCGGCGTGCGGCGGGATGCGGGTGGCGAGCAACTGGTGCACGCCGAGTCTCAGGATGTTCAGCAGCGGCCCGTCGATCTTGGCGACCGGCCGGTCGCTGCACATGCCGAGCACGGCGTCGTAGGTGCCGCGCCCGCGCAGCGTGCCATAGGTCAGCTCGGTGGCGAGCGCGGCGTCGCGCCCGCCCAGGCCGCGGTCGCGCAGCAGCGAGGGCAGCAGCAGGTTGGCGTAGGCGTTGCGGTCGTCGACCGCCTGAACGACGTCGAAGGCGGTGCGCCGGACCGGGTCGCGGGGGCGCTTCGGCTGCCGGTGACCCTGGCGGGTTCCCGTGGGGCGTGCGGGCCGTGGAGGCATCAGATCAGGGCTTCCTCATCGGCCGGCCGGACCCCGCGCGCCCAGTCCGCCGCGGCCATGCGCTGCTTGCCCTGCGGCTGCACCTCGCCGAGGGCGACCGGATGCGAACCGGTGCCGGCCAGCGTTTCGCTCTTGGTGGCCCGCAGCTCGCCGGGCGCGAGCGCCGGGCCGTCTGGGACCAGGCGTACGGCACCGACCTTGAGCCGCTCGCCGCGGAACGTGGTCCAGGCTCCCGGAGCCGGCGTGCAGGCGCGGATGAGCCGGTCGACGTGCTGGGCCGGCCTGGTCCAGTCGACGTGGGCGTCGTCGGGCGTCAGCTTCGGCGCGTAGGACACGCCGTCGCCCGGCTGAGGACGCGCCTCGAGCTCGCCCTCCTCGACGCCGTCCAGGGTGGCGACCAGCAGCTGTGCTCCCGTCTCGGCGAGGCGGCCGAGAAGATCGCCGCTGGTGTCGTCCGGCAGGATCTGCTCGGTGACGACGCCGTACACCGGCCCGGTGTCGAGGTCCTCCTCGATGTGGAAGGTCGCCGCGCCGGTGATGTCGTCGCCGTGGAGGACGGCGCGCTGCACCGGCGCCGCGCCGCGCCAGGCGGGCAGCAGCGAGAAGTGCAGGTTGATCCAGCCGTGCCGGGGGATGTCGAGCGCCACGGGGGGAATCAGCGCGCCGTAGGCGACGACGGGACAGCAGTCGGGGCCGATGGCACGCAGCCGGTCCAGGAAGTCCGGGTCCTTGACCTTGGCCGGCCTGAGGACCTCGATCCCGGCCTCGGCGGCGCGCTGCCCGACCGGGCTGGGCATCAGCCTGCGGCCCCGGCCGGCCGGGGCGTCCGGCCGGGTGATGACGGCGACGACCTCGTGCCGGGACTTGAGCAGGGCCTCCAGCGCGGGCACCGCGGTCTGGGGCGTCCCGGCGAAGACGAGGCGCACTAGAGCACACCGCCCGCGCCGCGCGCGCCCGTGCCGCGGGCACTGTCCGGGCGGGTCACAGCGCCTTCCCGAACATCGGATGCGGGGAGTCCTTGATGACGGGTGCGGAGTCGCCGAACCACTCGGCCTCGCGAATCGCCTTCATCGCGGCCTTGCGCTGATCGGGGTCGAGCCGGTCGATGAAGATGATGCCGTCGAGGTGGTCGGTCTCGTGCTGGACGCAGCGGGCCAGCAGGTGGGTGCCCTCGAGGACGATCGGCTCGCCGTACATGTTGAAGCCCCTGGCGACGACGCCGACCGCCCGCTTCGCCGGGAAGACGAGGCCGGGCAGCGAAAGGCAGCCCTCATCGTCCTCCTCCTGCTCGTCTGACAGGTCGAGGGTGGGGTTGACGACGTGGCCCAGCTGCTCGTCGACGTAGTAGGTGAAGACCCGCAGGCCGACGCCGAGCTGCGGGGCGGCGAGCCCCACGCCGGGCGCGTCGAGCATGGTCTCCGACAGGTCGTTGACGAGCGTGCGCAGCTCCTTGTCGAAGTCCTTCACCGGATCGGCCGGTGTACGCAGCACCGGGTCACCGAAGAGGCGGATGGGCTTGACGGCCACGTACGGCTCCGTTCACGTCTGGACTGGATCTCACTAGTTTACGGATCAAATCAGCTCCAGGGGGTCGACGCGCACTCGGACGACCTCGGTGGTCCTGCGCGTGCTGCGTGCGGCCTGGGCCTCCTTGAGGAGCCGGGACAGGGCGGCGCCGCGCGCCCGGTCCACCCGGATAAGCGCCCGCTCCTGGCCGTCCCCCACCTCGACCGGGCCCAGCACCTCCGCGTCCGGGGGCACTCCGGCGGCCTCGACGAGGTCGCGGACGGCCTGCGGACTCCCGGTGAGCGAGGCCATCCGGACGGCGGGCGGGAAGCCGAGTTCGCGGCGCTCGGCGAGCTCGCGTTCGGCGTAGGTGACCGGATCCCAGCGGATCAGGGCCTGGACCGGGGCCAGCGACCCGTCGGCGAGCACGATCACCGGGCCGCGCGGCCGGACCAGGGCGGCGGCGTTCATCCAGCGGCGCAGCGCCTCCTCGCCGGCTCTGAGGTCGGCGCGGCCGAGCAGCACCCATCCGTCGAGCAGCAGCGCGGCGGCGTACCCCCCGTCGGGGACGGGCTCGGCCCCGGGCGTGGCGACGACCAGCGCCGGCTCCGCGCTCACCGTCGCGAGCACGCCGTCCCGCCCGGACGTGCGGACCGGGACGCCGGGAAAGGCGCGGCCCAGCTCCTCGGCGGTGCGCCGGGCGCCGACGACGACCGCTCGCACCTGCCGCCCGCCGCACTCCGGGCACCGCCACGCACCGGCGATCCGGCCGCACCACCGGCAGTACGGCGCCGCGTGGGACGACGTGAGCGCCAGCGGTCCCTCGCATTCCGGGCAGCGCGCCGGGTCGCGGCAGCGGGCGCACGCCAGCGCGGGCACGTATCCGCGCCGTGGCACCTGCACGAGCACCGGGCCGTTCTCCAGGCCCTGCCGGGCGGCGCGGAACGCCAGATGCGGCAGGCGCGCGCTCCGCGCGGCCTCGTCGCGGGCCAGATCGGCGTCGTCGCCGGAGGGCCGGATGTAGGCCATGGAGCCGCGCAGGTGCTCCCGGCCGGGGACGAGCGGATGCGCCCAGCCCGTCCGGACGAGCTCGGTGCCGTCGGCGGTGCGGGTGAAGCCGCCGATGAGCGCGCCCGCTCCGGCTCGGTGGGCGCGCAGCGCCAGCACCTCGCGGGCGTGCGGGTAGGGCGCGTGCGGCTCGGCGTGCACGTCGTCCCCGTCGTCCCAGAGCACCAGCAGGCCGAGGTCCCGTACCGGCGCGAACATCGCGGCCCGCGTGCCGACGACGGCCTTCACCCGCCCGCGTCGTACGGCCAGCCAGCGGCGGTACCGCTCGGCCGGCCCCAGCTCCGCGGTGAGCGCGACGTGCCGGTCCGGGCCGAGCTCGTTCTCCAGGGCCGAGTCGACGCGGGCCACGTCGCGTCCGTCCGCCACCACGATCAGCACGCCGTGCCCGCCCGCCAGCGTGGCCCGTGCCGCACGGGCGACCGCGGCGGTCCAGTCGGCGCCGGGCAGCGCACTCCACACCGCACGAGGCGCGCGCCCGGCCGTCAGCGCGGTGAGGAAGGACGGCCCCGCCGGGTAGGCCTCCCACGGTCCGGGCTCGGCAGGCGGATCCGGCAGCCCCGCACCCGCGCGCCCACCGGCCGCCGGATCCCCCGCCACCGGCTCCGCGTCCATCGGTTCCGCCTGCGTCGGCTCAGCGGCAGTCGGCTCCGTGTCGGCGGGTTCGCCGTCGGGCGGGCCGGCGGCCGCGCTCTTGTCCTCCGCCTCGACCCGGGCGTGCCGGGGCGGGACGGCCAGGCGCAGCACGTCGGCGAGCGTGCCCGCGTAGCGGTCCGCGACCTCTCTGGCGAGCGCCGCGATCTCGGGGGCCAGCACCGGCTCCGGCGAGGTGACGCGTTCGATGAAGGCGAGCCTGCCCTCGTGGTCGCTCCTCTCGACACGCTCCAGCAGGAAGCCGTCCATGAGCTGGCCGGCGAACCGGACCCGGACCCGGCATCCCGGCACGGCCGCCTCGTCCAGCCCATCCGGTACGAGGTAGTCGAACAGCCGGTCCAGATGGGGCAGCGAGATGTCGACCGCGACGCGTGCCACGGGCAGCGTCTCAGCCGGTTGCCGCGCCCCCTTCTTCGACGTCCGCTTCCGCTTGGCGGTCGTGCCCCTGCGGGCCGCCCCGGACATCGGGGTCTCCTCCGGAGTCGTACCGCCCGCGGGCGTGACGGTGCCCTCCGGGAGGTCGCCCATCCCCGGAAGCAGCCCCATGTCCGCGCCTTCCGTCACGCCCCCCGTCCTACCAGACGGGGAGGGCGGGCCGTTCCGAGCTCAGCTCGCGGTGAAGGTGACCGGCAGGTGCTCCGGGCCGCGCAGGCTGGCGATGTGCCACTGGAGATCCTCGTACGGCACCGCGAGGGCCAGGTTGGGGAGGCGCCGGAGTACGGTGCCGATCGCGATCTCCCCCTCCAGCCGCGCCAGCGGCGCCCCGAGGCAGTAGTGGATACCGTGCCCGAACGCGAGATGGGCGTTCTCGGCCCGGGTGACGTCGAGACGGTCGGGATCGGGGAACCGCGCCGGGTCACGGTCGGCGATGGCGGTCGCGACCAGCACGGTCGCGCCGCGCGGGATGGTCACGCCGCCGATCTCCACGTCCTCGGTGGGGAACCGGATGATGCCGGGGTTGATCGGGCCGTCGTACCGCAGGAACTCCTCCACCGCGCCCGGCAGCAGATCCGGGTCGTCGCGCAGGAGCTTGAGCTGATCGCGGTGGGCGAGCAGGGCCGCCACGCCGCCGCCGATCAGGTTGACCGTGGTGACGTACCCGGCGACCAGCAGCAGGAAGGACATCGCGACCAGTTCGTCCTCGTCCAGGCTGCGCTCCTCGTCGCGGGCGGTGACGAGCGCGCTGAGCAGGTCGTCGGCGGGCCGCTTCCGTTTGGCCGCGAGCAGCCGTTCCAGGTAGGACCACATCTGCTGCCACGCGCTGTCCGTCAGCTCCCGGTCCGGCGGGCCCGGCCGCTGGGCGAGCATGATGTCGGTCCACTCCTGGAAGCCCTCACGGTCCTCGCCGGGCACGCCGAGCAGCTCGCTGATGACCGTGACCGGGAGCGGCAGCGCGAAGTCCTCGACCAGGTCGGCGCGGCCGGCCGGCGTCACGGCGTCGAGCAGCCGGTCGGTGATCCCCTGGACGCGAGGACGCAGCGCGGCGACGCGGCGGACGGTGAACGCCTTGGACACCAGACGGCGCAGCCGGGTGTGGTCGGGCGGCCCGATCCGGATCATGCTGCGCAGGAACGACTCCCGCTCCATCGAGGGCAGCTGGTCCAGCAGCCGGGTGTCGGTGGCGTCCCGGAAGTCGCTGCTCAGCCGCGGGTCCGACAGCGCCGCGAGCCCGTCCTCATAGCGCGCGATCAGCCACGCCTCCACTCCGCGGGCCGTGACCACCCGGCGTACCGGGCCGCGGCCCCGCAGCGCCTTGTAGAACGGAAACGGGTCCGCGGCGAAGGCCGGGTCCTCGTAGGGGAAAACGGTCGGCTCGCCCATCGGGCACCTCCCACCTCACCGGTGACTCAGTGGGCGGCGGGGCCGCCGTCCCGGCCCTGTCGATCAGGACCGCCCCCGTCCGCCGGAACGCGGATGCCGATGGCACCGGAGGCGTCCGGCGTGGTCCGCTCATCGGATCGGCGGCTCCGCGAACGGCGGAGCCGAGATGCCCCCGTGCCGGGCGATGACTCACCGCCCCGGCACTCCTGGATGTGCCCGCCACGATGTGTGTCCAAGCGCGTACGCCGCCCGCCCGGCCCGCGACGCCGCATGCGCCGGCCGGCGGACGCACCGGCCCGCGCGGTTCGGAGAAGGCGAAAGGCGGCCCGGACACGCCGCGGCGTGTCCGGGCCGCCCCTTCGTATCAAGCCCGTCAGAGGCCGGCGGCCTCACGCAGCGCGTCGGCGCGGTGGGTGGTCTCCCAGGAGAAGTCCGGCTCCTCGCGGCCGAAGTGACCGTAGGCCGCAGTCTGGGAGTAGATCGGACGGAGCAGGTCGAGGTCGCGGATGATCGCGGCCGGGCGCAGGTCGAAGACCGCGAGCACGGCCTCCTGGATCTTGGCCACCGGAAGCTTCTCGGTGCCGAAGGTCTCGATGAACAGCCCGACCGGGTGTGCCTTGCCGATGGCGTACGCGACCTGGGCCTCGCAGCGGTCGGCCAGTCCGGCGGCGACGACGTTCTTGGCGACCCAGCGCATGGCGTAGGCGGCCGAGCGGTCGACCTTGGAGGGGTCCTTGCCGGAGAACGCACCGCCGCCATGGCGGGCCATGCCGCCGTAGGTGTCAATGATGATCTTGCGACCGGTCAGGCCCGCGTCACCCATGGGTCCGCCGATCTCGAAGCGGCCCGTCGGGTTGACCAGCAGCCGGTAGCCCTCGGTGTCGAGGTCGAGGTCGGCGACGATCGGGTCGACCACGTGCTCCTTGATGTCCGGCGTCAGCAGGTCGCTCAGGCTGATGTCGGGGGCGTGCTGAGAGGACACGACGACGGTGTCCAGCCGGACCGGGCGGTCGCCGTCGTACTCGATGGTGACCTGGGTCTTGCCGTCGGGCCGGAGGTAGGGCACCACGCCGGTGTTGCGCACGGCGGACAGCCGGCGGGCCAGCCGGTGCGCGACGGTGATCGGCAGCGGCATCAGCTCAGGGGTCTCCCGGCACGCGTAGCCGAACATCAGGCCCTGGTCGCCGGCGCCCTGGCGGTCGAGCTCGTCGATGCCCTCGCCCTCGCGGGTCTCGTACGCGTCGTCGACGCCCTGCGCGATGTCGGGCGACTGGGCGCCGATCGACACGGAGACGCCGCACGAGTGCCCGTCGAAACCCTTGCTGGAAGAGTCGTAACCGATGTCCAGGATCTTCTCCCGGATCACACCGGGAATGTCCACGTAGGTCTCGGTGGTCACCTCGCCGGCGACATGCACCTGGCCAGTGGTGATCATGGTCTCGACTGCGACGCGGCTCTTGGCGTCGTCTTTCAGCATCGCGTCGAGGATCGCGTCACTGATCTGGTCCGCGATCTTGTCCGGGTGACCCTCGGTCACGGATTCTGAAGTGAACAGGCGACGGGACACGTGCGTGTACTCCTTGCAGCGGCTGCTGACTGACGTAGCAGAAACGGACTTACGGACATCGAAGGCGAAGTCTATCGAGGGCCGATCAAGCCTGAGCGAAGACGTGCGGGTTGGCCGGTCTCACTCTAGCCGGGCGGCCACCAGATCCCACACGACGTCGGCCAGGGCCTCTTTGGAGCCACGCGGCACATCCACCGCCGCCTCGTCCGGGGCCAGGATCACCGCCGCGTTGTCGGGCGCGCCGAAGGTGAGACTCTCCCCCACCTGGTTGACGACGAGCAGGTCACAGCCCTTGCGGGCGAGCTTGTCACGGCCGTGCTGAAGCACATCGTGCGTCTCGGCGGCGAACCCCACGATCACCTGGCGGCGTGCCGGCTCCGCACTGGAGGAGATGCGCGACGAGAGCACGAGCTCGGCGAGGATGTCGGGGTTCTCGACAAGGCGGATGGGGGCCGGCTCCTCGCCGTGAGTTTTCTTTATCTTCACGTCCTGGTAGCCGGCCGGCCGGAAGTCCGCGACCGCCGCCGCCATGACGACGGCGTCGGCGTCGGCGGCCGCCTTGAGCACCGCGTCGCGCATCTCGCGCGCGGAGCCGGTGCGCACGACGTCGGCGCCCGCCGGGTCGGGCAGCGCCACGTTGGCCGCGACAAGGGTCACCCGCGCGCCTCGCGCCAGGGCGGTGCGCGCCAGGGCATACCCCTGCAGGCCGGAGGAGCGGTTGCCGATGAACCGGACCGGGTCGATGGACTCGCGGGTGCCGCCCGCGGAGACGACGACGTGGCGGCCGCTCAGGTCGGCGGGGGCGCCACCGCGCACGAGCGTGAGGCGCGCGGCCTCGAACAGCTCCGCCGGGTCGGGCAGCCGCCCACGACCCGAGTCGACACCGGTGAGACGGCCCACCGCCGGCTCGATGACCACGCAGCCGCGAGACCGCAGAGTGGCGACGTTGGCCTGGGTGGCGGGGTGCTCCCACATCTCGGTGTGCATCGCGGGCGCGAACACGACCGGGCAGCGCGCGGTGAGCAGGGTGTTGGTCAGCAGGTCGTCGGCCATACCGTGTGCGGCCTTGGCCAGCAGGTCGGCGGTGGCCGGGGCCACGAACACGAGGTCGGCGCCCTGACCGAGACGGACATGCGGCACCTCCGCGACGTCCGACCAGACCTCGGTGGCCACCGGCTCGCCGGACAGCGCCGCCCATGTGGGCTCGCCGACGAACCGGAGCGCGTCACGCGTCGGGATGACACGGACCCGGTGGCCCGACTCCGTCAGCCGCCGCAGCAGCTCGCAGACCTTGTACGCGGCGATGCCGCCGCCGACTCCGAGCAGCACCCGCGGATGCTCACCCGCCGGGCTCGCGGTCATCGGCGGGCTCGCCCGCGGAGCACGGCGGACCGCTGCCGGGACACCTCTCGGAGCCGGGGCCCGCGAGGACCACCAGGAGACAGAGGACCACCAGAAGACACTTACGCGCCTTCGATGGCCTCGGAGTTGAGCAGGCCCTCACGGACCTCGCGCAGCGCGATGGAGAGCGGCTTCTCCTGGACCTGCGTCTCCACGAGGGGGCCGACGTACTCCAGGAGGCCCTCGCCGAGCTGCGCGTAGTAGGCGTTGATCTGGCGGGCCCGCTTGGACCCGATGATCACGAGGCTGTACTTGCTGTCGACGATCTTGAGCAGGTCGTCGATCGGCGGGTTGGTGATGCCTTCGGCACCAGGGGCGTTCGAAGCCACTCCTGCGCCTCTCAGTTCAGTCGGAATCCGATGGGTGGACAGCCAGCAAGGCTATCAGCTCACGGCAGACGTCCTTGACGGAAGTGTTCACCAGGGTCACATCGAACTCCTTCTCCGCGGCGAGCTCGGAGCGCGCCGCGGAGAGGCGGCGTTCGATGACGTCCGGCGGCTCGGTGCCCCGGCCGACAAGACGGCGCACGAGCTCTTCCCAGGACGGCGGCCCCAGGAAGACGAGCTGTGCCTCCGGCATGGCCGTGCGCACCTGGCGGGCACCCTGCAGGTCGATCTCGAGCAGGGCGGGCACGCCCGCGGCGAGGTGCTCGAGCACCGCGCGCCGCGGCGTGCCGTAACGATTGCCCGCGAACTCGGCCCACTCGAGCAGTTCCTCCTCCTCGACGAGCCGATCGAACTCAGCGTCATCGACGAAGAAATAGTGCACACCGTGGATCTCGCCGGGACGCGGCGCACGGGTTGTCACCGAGACCGACAGCCACACCCCGGGGTGGGCACGCCGGATCTCGGCGACGACCGTGCTCTTACCGACACCCGACGGCCCGGAGAGGACCGTCAGGCGCCTGGGCGGGATGGAGCCGTCCGCCGCGGATGCGGCGGAGCCGGCCGCGGCGGCCGGGCCGCCGCGCCCGCCCGGTAGGAGCCCGTCAGCGATTTCCACCGCCGCCGAACTCACGCTCAAGAGCGGCGCGCTGGTTGGCACCGAGACCCCGCACGCGGCGGGACTCGGCGATACCGAGCCGCTCCATGATCTGCTTGGCGCGGACCTTTCCGACGCCAGGCAGGGATTCCAGCAGAGCCGACACCTTCATCTTTCCGATTACGTCGTCGGCCTGACCATCCTTCAGAACCTCAGCGAGGGATGTACCTCCGTGCTTGAGGCGGTCTTTGACCTCGGCACGCTCTTTGCGGGCCTTGGCAGCCTTCTGCAAGGCTGCGGCGCGCTGTTCAGGGGTTAGGGGCGGAAGCGCCACGCCGGGTCACCTCGTGTTTCCACTCGATTGAGTCGGACGGCTCGGGAACCTAGCGAGTTCAGGGCCCATAAAGCAACGTGAAAGCCCGTTTAGCCCCTTATTAAATTGCAGATGTCACGCTATGAGCTGTCCTGAACACACAGAGTATCCAATCGGGGCTGTTCTTACACCCCGAACCGTACGACGGCCTGGCGTTTCTTGCGAGGGGCAAACGGTCCTGTCAAGACCGGGCGGCACTCGTCCGCCGCAACGCGGCGGCGATCCCCGCGGCCGCCGCGCCGGGGTCGGGGGCGGCCGTGATGGGGCGGCCGATCACGAGCAGGTCGGCGCCGGCCGCCAGGGCCTCCTCAGGAGTGGCGACACGCGCCTGGTCCTGCGCGGCCGAGCCGCGAGGGCGCACGCCTGGAGTGATCAGGGTGACGTCGGGCCCGACCTCCGCGCGTACTGCCGCGGCCTCCATCGGCGAGCAGACGAGCGCGTGCGCACCCGCCTCGACGGCGAGGGCGGACAGCCGGCGCACCGCGTCGGAGGCGGGCCCGGCGAGGCCCAGACCGGTCAGGTCGTCGTCCGAGAGCGACGTGAGAACCGTCACAGCGGCGATCTTGGTCTGCGGGGCGGCCTCGACCGCGGCACGGATCATGGCAGGGCCCCCGCCGGCGTGCACCGTGAGGTAGGCGGGCTTGAGATGGGCCACGGCGTGCGCCGCGCCGGCCACGGTGGCGGGGATGTCGTGCAGCTTGAGGTCGAGGAAGACCTGGACGCCGCTGGCACCGCGGACGCTGGCGACCACGTCCGGTCCGTATCGCAGGTAGAGTTCCAGACCGACCTTGACCGTGCTGACGTGAGGAGTCACCAAGGTGGCCCAGCGGGCGGCTGTCTCGAGGTTCGGCGCGTCCAGGGCGACGGCGATGGGGGCGGGATTCACTGCAGGGTCTCCTGTTCGATCGGCTCGTCCACGCCGACGTTGGGGTCGATACGCCGGATGAGCGTGCCCGCGGGCTTGTGGGCGAGCCCGACGATGTCGGAGAGCCGGCCGATGCCGCGCTCCCGGAGCGCCCCGTCGAGTTCGCGCAGGATCCGTACGCACGCGGACGGGTCATGGAAGTTCACCGTGCCCACGGCGACCGCCGAGGCGCCCGCCAGAAGGAGTTCCAGCGCGTCCAGGCCGGTACGCACGCCGCCCATCCCGATGATCGGGACCTCGGGCAGCGCGGCGTGCACCTGGTAGACGCAGCGGACCGCCACGGGACGGATCGCCGGGCCCGACAGCCCGCCGGTGACCCCGGCCAGCCGCGGTCGGAGCGTGGCCGTGTCGATGGCCATGCCGTGCAGTGCGTTGATCATCGACAGGCCGTCCGCGCCGGCGTCGACGCACGCCATCGCGACGCCCACGACATCGGTGACGTCGGCGGAGAGCTTGGCCAGCACGGGCACGCCGCGGCGCGTGTGCGCCCGTACCGCCCGGACCACCTCGGCGGCGGCGGAGGGGTGGGCGGCGAACATCAGGCCGCGGTCCTCGACGTTGGGGCAGGAGGTGTTGATCTCCACCGCCGTCACGCCGGGCGCGTCGGCGAGACGGCCGGCGACCTCGGCGTACTCCCTGACGCTGTTGCCCGCGATCGACACGATCGTGCGCGCCCCCTGCTCGTTGAGCCACGGCAGGTCACGGCTCAGGAACGTCCCGATCCCCGGACCCTGCAGCCCGGTGGCGTTGAGTACGCCGCTCGGCGTCTCGGCCAGTCGCGGCGCCGGCCGCCCGGCCCGTGCCTCCGACATGATCGACGGGGTGACGACGGCACCGAGCTTCGCGACGTCGAAGAACCGCCCCAGCTCCCTCCCGGCGCCACCGCAGCCGGCAGCCGTCATGATCGGGTTCGGCAGGCCCACCTGGCCCAGCCGCGTCTCCAGGACGCTCATCGCTCGCTCCGCTCGCTGGGCCGGTCTCCGCCACCACCGGATCCTCGCCGATGCCTCGCGAACGTCACTCGCGTCATGGACGCTCTCCGAGACGTACGGCCCGCGGCGCGCCGAGCGCGTCGAAGGGGATGGTGCCGATGTCGTCCCAGCGCACGCGTTCGCCGCGGAACACCGGCCCGTCGACGCAGGAACGCAGCATGTGCGTGCTGCCGTCGTCGCCGACGACCGGGAGCACGCAGGCCATGCACACGCCTGTGCCACACGGCATCGGCTCCTCGACCGCGACCTGGGCGGGGATGCCGTACTCCGCGGCGGTCCTGGTCACCGCCCGCAGCGTCTCCAGGGGCCCGCAGGCGTACACGACGGCCGCTTCGACATCCTCGACGACACCGGGCAGCAGGCCGGTGACGTGACCGCGGTCGCCGAGCGAACCGTCCTCCGTCGCGACGGAGACGGAGTCGCCGGCGCGCCGCGCGCCGCGCGCCCCGTACACGTGGTCGGAGTCGGCCCCGCCGAGCACGAAGTGCAGCGGGCACTCGCGCTGGCGCAGCACGGTGGCGAGCGGGAACAACGGCGCGCTGCCGTGCGCCTCGCCGATGAGCACGCAGGTCACCGGATCGCGCGGCAGCGGGAACGGACGGCCCAGCGGCCCGGCGACGTCCAGGATGTCGCGCGGGCGCAGCGCGGCCAGCCATTCGGTGCCCTTCCCGCGCACCGCGAAGACGACCTCGATCGTCCCGCCGTAGTCGGACGTGACCTCACGGACGGAGAAACACCGGCGCATCAGCATGCCGGTCTGCTCGCCGCCCACGGCGAGCGCGACGAACTGGCCGGGCCGGAAGCGTTCGGCGACTCCTGGGGCGACGAGCGTCATCGTGTGGTACGCCCCGGTGCGCCGCATCGTCAGAACCGTCCCCGGCACCTGTACCGGCGCGTCCGCTCCGCTCACCTGGTCTCCTCGCCACCCCTGAGGTGTTCCGCGTGCTCCTGAAGCGACCGCACGCCGACGTTTCCGGCCGTGATCGCCTCGATGCCCTGGACGGCCGCGCCGAGCCCCTGCACTGTGGTGAGGCACGGCACGCCGCGGAGCACGGCGGCGGTACGGATCTCGTATCCGTCGAGCCGCGGCCCCGACTGCCCGGGGCTGCCGAACGGAGTGTTGACGATGAGATCGATCTCACCGTCGAGGATCCGCCGCACGATCGTCGGCTCGCCGTCCGGTCCGGGCCCGGCACTGTGCTTACGGACGATCTTGGCATGCACACCGTTGCGACGCAGGACTTCGGCGGTGCCCTCGGTCGCGAGAATCTCAAAACCTAGGTCAGCCAGGCGTTTGACCGGGAAGATCATCGCTCGTTTGTCCCGGTTCGCCACTGATACGAAGGCGCGCCCCTTGGTCGGCAGCGAGCCGTAGGCCGCCGCCTGGGACTTGGCGTAGGCCGTGCCGAAGTCCTCGTCGATGCCCATGACCTCACCGGTGGAGCGCATCTCCGGGCCGAGGATGGTGTCGACGCCGCGCCCCTCGGGCGTGCGGAACCGGTCGAAGGGCAGTACGGCCTCCTTGACCGCGATGGGCGCGTCGAGGGGCAGGTCTCCCCCGTCGCCGTTCGCCGGCAGGAGGCCGTCCTCGCGGAGTTTCGCGATGGGGACGCCCATCATGACGCGCGCGGCGGCCTTGGCCAGCGGCACGGCCGTCGCCTTCGACACGAACGGCACCGTACGCGACGCCCGTGGGTTGGCCTCCAGGACGTACAGCACGCCCGCGGCGAGGGCGTACTGGACGTTCATCAGGCCGCGGACGCCGATCTCCCTGGCGAGCGCCTCGGTGGAGGCCCGGATCCGCGTGATGTCCTCGTGCCCCAGCGTGATCGGCGGGAGGGCGCACGCCGAGTCACCGGAATGGATGCCGGCCTCCTCGATGTGCTCCATGACGCCGCCCAGGTAGAGCTCGGAACCGTCGTAGAGCGCGTCGACGTCGATCTCGATCGCGTCGTCGAGGAACCGGTCGACGAGCACCGGATGCTCCGGGCTCGCCTGCGTGGCCCGCTCCATGTAGGACCTCAGCGTCGTCTCGTCGTAGACGATCTCCATGCCCCGCCCGCCGAGGACGTACGACGGCCGTACGAGCACCGGATAGCCGATCTCGGCGGCGATCGCCTCCGCCTCCTCGTAGGAGCTGGCGGTGCCGTGCTTGGGCGCGGGCAGTCCGGCGCGTTCGAGGACCAGGCCGAACGCGCCGCGCTCCTCGGCGAGGTGGATGCTCTCCGGCGACGTGCCGACGACGGGGACCCCGGCGTTCTTGAGCTGCTGCGCCAGGCGCAGGGGCGTCTGCCCGCCGAGCTGCACGATGACTCCGGCGACCTCGCCGGTCTCCTGCTCGGCGTGCACGATCTCCAGGACGTCCTCCAGGGTGAGCGGCTCGAAGTAGAGCCGGTCGGAGGTGTCGTAGTCCGTCGAGACGGTCTCGGGGTTGCAGTTGACCATCACGGTCTCGTAGCCGGCCTCGGCCAGCGTGAACGAGGCGTGCACGCAGCTGTAGTCGAACTCGATGCCCTGCCCGATGCGGTTCGGCCCGCTCCCGAGGATGATCACCTTGGGCTTCGCGCCCGGCGGCACCTCGCTCTCCTCGTCGTAGGTCGAGTACAGGTACGGCGTCTCGGCGGCGAATTCGGCGGCGCAGGTGTCGACGGTCAGGTAGACCGGCCGGATGCCGAGAGCGTGCCGCAGCCCGCGGACGAGCTCGGGAGAGACCCCGCGGATCTCGGCGATCTGCGCGTCGGAGAAGCCGTGGCGTTTCGCCTCGCGGAGCACCTCGGGGTCGAGTTGCTCGCCGGTGAGCGTCGCGGCGATCTCGTCGAGGGCGGCGATCTGGTCGAGGAACCACGGGTCGATCGCGGTCGCCGCGTACAGCTCGTCGGTGGTGGCGCCGGCCCGCACCGCCTGCTGCACGTCGCGCAGGCGCCCGTCGTGCGGCCGCCCGGCGCGTTCGAGGAGTTCGTCCTTCAGTGCACCCCTCTGCGCCTCTGTCATGGCCTCCGGACCCGGAGCCCAGGAGAAGGCCGCTCCGGGCTTCTCCAGCGATCTGAGCGCCTTCTGCAGTGCCTCGGGGAAGGAGCGGCCGATCGCCATGGCCTCGCCGACCGACTTCATGTGCGTGGTGAGTGTCTCGTCGGCGCCGGGGAACTTCTCGAACGCGAACCGCGGCGCCTTCACGACGACGTAGTCCAGGCTCGGCTCGAAGCTGGCCGGCGTCTCACGCGTGATGTCGTTCCGGATCTCGTCGAGGGTGTAGCCCACGGCGAGCTTGGCCGCGATCTTGGCGATCGGGAAGCCGGTGGCCTTGGAGGCCAGCGCGCTCGACCGCGAGACCCGCGGGTTCATCTCGATGACGGTCATGCGGCCGGTGCGCGGGTCGACGGCGAACTGGATGTTGCAGCCGCCGGTGTCGACGCCGACGGCCCGGATGACGTCGATGGCGACGTCGCGCATCCGCTGGTACTCGCGGTCGGTGAGCGTCATCGCCGGCGCGACGGTGATCGAGTCGCCGGTGTGCACGCCCATCGGGTCGACGTTCTCGATGGAGCAGATGACGACGACGTTGTCATGCCTGTCGCGCATCAGCTCCAGTTCGTACTCCTTCCAGCCGAGGATCGACTCCTCCAGGAGCACCTCGGTGGTGGGGCTGGCGGCGAGCCCCGCGCCGGCGATGCGGCGCAGGTCGTCCTCGTCGTAGGCCATGCCGGACCCGGCGCCGCCCATGGTGAACGAGGGCCGGACCACCATCGGATAACCGAGGGTGACGGCCGCGCCGAAGCAGTCGTCCATGGTGTGGCAGATCACGCTACGAGCGGACTCGGCGCCGATGTCGGCGACAATCTGCTTGAACCGCTCGCGGTTCTCCCCTGCCTCGATCGCGTCGATGTTGGCGCCGATCAGCTCGACGCCGTACCTGTCGAGCACGCCGGATTCGTGGAGTGCCACGGCGGTGTTGAGGGCGGTCTGGCCGCCCAGCGTGGCCAGCAGGGCACTGGGGCGTTCCCTGGCGATGACCTGCTCGACCGTCGCCGGGGTGATCGGCTCCACATACGTGGCGTCGGCGATCTCCGGGTCGGTCATGATCGTCGCGGGATTGCTGTTGACCAGGGAGACACGGAGCCCCTCGGCCTTCAGGACACGGCACGCCTGGGTGCCGGAGTAGTCGAACTCGGCGGCCTGGCCGATGACGATCGGGCCCGAGCCGATGACGAGAACGGAGGTGAGATCGGTACGGCGCGGCATCAGGCTCCCTGTCCGGAGGCGACCGCGGCGGCCACGAGGGCCAGCACGGTCAGGAGGGCGGCGACGGTGGTGATGAGGAGGGCGCGCGGGCTGGGGGCCTTGGCGCGGACGACCGCGTCATTGGGGTCGACGGGGACGTGGCCGTGCGACCCGTGGTCGGACGCATGGTCGGCCTCGTGGCTGGAGACGTCGCTCATCTGGTCATCAGCTCGCAGAAACGGTCGAAGAGGCCGGTGGCGTCGTGCGGGCCCGGGGCGGCCTCGGGGTGGTACTGGACGCTGAACGCGGGACGGTCGAGCAGCCGCAGCCCCTCGACCACCCCGTCGTTCAGGTCGACGTGGCTGACCTCGGCGCGGCCGTACGGGGTCTCGAACGGCCCGTCGAGGGGCGCCTCGACGGCGAAGCCGTGGTTGTGGCTGGTGATGTGCACCCGCCCGGTGCCGCGGTCCTGCACCGGCTGGTTGACGCCCCGGTGCCCGAACCGCAGCTTGTACGTGTCGAGGCCGAGCGCCCGGCCCAGCATCTGGTTGCCGAGGCAGATGCCGAAGACGGGAGTGCCGGCGTCGAGCACGCCCGCCATCGAGGCGACCGCGTAGTCGCAGGCGGCCGGGTCGCCGGGGCCGTTGCTGTAGAACACCCCGTCGGGTCCGAGGGCGAGGATGTCCTCGGCCGTGGCCGTCGCGGGCAGAACGTGCACCTCACAACCGCGCTCGGCCATGCGGCGCGGCGTCGTCGCCTTGATGCCGAGGTCCACGGCGGCCACCCGGTGGCGTGTCTCGCCGTCGGGACGCACGACGTACGGCTCGGCGGTCGAGACCGCGCGGGCCAGGTCGGCGCCGACCATGTCGGGACTGGCCAGCACCCGGCCGAGGAGCGCCGCGGGATCGGTCTCCTCCGTGCTGACGCCGGCCCGCATGGCACCGCGGTCGCGCAGGTGCCGGGTGAGCGCCCGCGTGCCCTGCGTCGCGATGCCGACGACGCCGTACGCCCGCAGCTCGTCATCCAGTGAGCGCCGCGCCCGCCAGCTGGACGCGACACGGGCGGGCTCCCGCACGACGTATCCGGCCACCTGGATCCGCCCGGACTCGGCGTCCTCGTCGTTGACGCCCGTGTTGCCGATGTGCGGCGCGGTCATCGCGACGATCTGCCGGTGGTAGGACGGGTCGGTCAGCGTCTCCTGGTAGCCGGTCATGCCGGTGTTGAAGACCATCTCGCCGAAGGTCTCGCCTTCGGCGCCGTACGCGGTACCGCGGAACGTTCTGCCGTCCTCCAGGACGAGCAGCGCGGGCTTCGGGGTGGAGCTCAAGCGAGCCTCCCATCAAGGACGGTCGGGCGGCCGCGCAGGAAGGTGGCGTGCACGCGCCCCGGCAGCTCGAGACCGGCAAAGGGCGTGTTGCGACTCTTCGACACCGATGCGGCGGGATCGATGAGGGTTCGCGCGGACGGGTCGTACAGCGTGAGGTTCGCGGGAGCTCCGGCCTCGGGCAGATGGCCCTGGCCGGCGAGCCGGCCGATGCGCGCGGGCCGCACCGACATGCGGTCGGCCACCCCGGCCCAGTCGAGCAGCCCGGTCTCGACCATGGCCGCCTGGACGACGGACAGGGCCGTCTCCAGCCCGATCATGCCCATCGCCGCCGGGGCCCACTCGGTCTCCTTGGCCTCGGCCGGATGCGGGGCGTGGTCGGTGGCGACGCAGTCGATGGTGCCGTCCGCGAGGGCCTCGCGCAGCGCCTCGACGTCCGCCTTGGTGCGCAGCGGCGGGTTCACCTTGTAGATCGGGTCGTACGACTCGGCCAGCTCGTCGGTGAGAAACAGGTGATGCGGCGTCACCTCGGCGGTGACCTGCCAGCCCTTGCTCTTCGCCCACCTGATGATCTCGATCGACCCGGCGGTGGAGACGTGGCAGACGTGCAGCCGGGAACCGACGTGCGCGGCGAGCAGGCAGTCCCGGGCGATGATCGCCTCCTCCGCCACGGCGGGCCAGCCGGTCAGGCCGAGCCGCCCCGACATCTCACCCTCGTTCATCTGGGCGTGCTCGGTGAGGCGGGGCTCCTGGGCGTGCTGCGCGACGACGCCGTCGAAGGCCTTGACGTACTCCAGCGCGCGGCGCATGAGCACCGCGTCGGACACGCAGTGCCCGTCGTCGGAGAACACGCGGACACGCGCCGCGGAGTCGGCCATCGCGCCGAGCTCGGCGAGCTGCCTGCCCTCGATGCCGCGGGTGACCGCGCCGACCGGGTGGACGTCGCAGTGGCCGGCCTCCCGGCCGAGACGCCAGACCTGCTCGACCACACCGGCGGTGTCGGCCACCGGGTCCGTGTTCGCCATGGCGTGCACCGCGGTGAACCCGCCCGCCGCCGCGGCACGGGTGCCCGTCTCGACGGTCTCGGCGTCCTCGCGGCCGGGCTCCCGCAGATGCGTGTGCAGGTCGACGAGGCCGGGCAGGGCGACAAGCCCGTCGGCGTCGATGACCTCCGAGTCGGGCGCGTCGAGGCGGCCGCCGGTCTCGGCGATCATGCCGTCGCGGATCAGGATGTCGCCGGGCGCCCCGCCGAGGGGCCGAGCGCCCTTGATGAGGAAGGTCATTCGCTGTCCCTTCGTGCACGGGCGGTGCCGATCGCGGGCTCGGAACCGCCCAGGAGGAGATAAAGCACGGCCATCCGGACGGTCACGCCGTTGGCGACCTGCTCGACGATCGTCGAGCGCGGCGAGTCGGCCACCTCGGCGGCGATCTCGACCCCCCGGTTCATCGGGCCGGGGTGCATGACGACCGCGTGGTTCGGCAGCATGGCCATGCGGCGCTTGTCCAGGCCGTACCGGCGGCTGTACTCCCGCACCGTGGGGAAGTACGCGGCGTTCATGCGCTCCTGCTGCACCCGCAGCATCATCACGACGTCGCTCTTGGGCAGGACGGCGTCGAAGTCATACGCCACCTCGCAGGACCAGCTGTCGACCGCGACGGGGAAGAGCGTCGGCGGCGCCACCAGGGTGACCTCCGCACCGAGGGTGTTCAGCAGCAGGACGTTCGAGCGCGCCACCCGGCTGTGCAGGATGTCGCCCACGATCGTGATCCGGCGGCCGTCGAGGCCACCGAGCCGCTGCCGCATCGTGTAGGCGTCGAGCAGCGCCTGGGTCGGATGCTCGTGCGTGCCGTCGCCGGCGTTCACGACGCTGCCGTGCACCCAGTTCGCGAGCCGGTGCGGCGCGCCGGAGGCGCTGTGCCGGATCACGACGCCGTCGGCGCCCATCGCCTCGAGAGTCAGCGCGGTGTCCTTCAGGCTCTCGCCCTTGGACACGCTGGAACCTTTGGCGGAGAAGTTGATGACATCGGCGGACAGCCGCTTGGCCGCCGCCTCGAACGAGATGCGGGTGCGCGTGGAGTCCTCGTAGAAGAGGTTGACGACCGTGCGCCCGCGCAGCGTGGGCAGCTTCTTGATCGGGCGGTCGGCGATGCGTGCGAGTTCCTCGGCGGTGTCGAGGATGAGCAGCGCGTCGTCCTTCGTCAGGTCGGCCGCCGAGATGAGATGGCGCTTCATCAGCTGGCCTCCAGCAGGACCGCGTCACGGCCGTCCACCTCGTGGAGCAGCACCCTGACCTTCTCGCGCGCGCTCGTCGGCAGGTTCTTGCCGACATAGTCAGCACGGATGGGCACCTCGCGGTGGCCGCGGTCGACGAGCGTCGCCAGCTGGACGGCGCGCGGACGGCCGAGATCGTTCATGGCGTCCAGGGCGGCGCGGACCGTGCGGCCCGAGTAGAGGACGTCGTCGACGAGGACCACGACGCGGTCGTCGACACCCTCCGGCGGCAGTTCCGTGCGGCCGAGGGCGCGGGCAGGACGCAGCCGGAGGTCGTCGCGGTACATCGTCACGTCGAGGGAGCCTCGGGGGACCGGATGGCCCTCGACCTCCTCGATGCGGTCGGCCAGCCGTTCGGCGAGGGTGACCCCCCGTGTCGGGATGCCGAGGAGGACGATGTCGCGACCGCCCTTGGTGCGTTCGAGGATCTCGTGGGCGATGCGGGTGAGCGCGCGGCGGATGTCGGGCGCTTCGAGAACGGACTTGTGACTCACGTCACCGTCGGGAGATGGCGTGTGCGAGGGCACAGAGGCAGCACTCACCATTGAAACCTCCTTTCCCGCCTCACTGGACGGGCCTTAAAGGATGTCGGCCTTCTCACGGTAGCAGTTCTCGGCGTACGGACCGTCACCGGCACTATCGTGTTTCCGCTGGTGAAGACCCTGCGCTGGAGGTGGCACCGCTGCGCGGAGCCCGGCGTGGCAAGGGTTTCCCGCTCTTCCCGGACCAGGCCGGGCCCTACTGTCAGCGATGACGGATTCGACCGTTTTCTCCAATCGGCTTGACCTGGAGGCCCACCCGTTTTACCGTCACTGTCCGTAACCATCCCAGGAGATGGACCCCTCGGGCAGTCCGGCCCCCCGGCCGGCTGAGAGTGCGCCCCATGGCACACGCGTCTCGGGGAGGCAGGGGCACCCGCCCCTTGGTCCCCTCCCGGTCCAACGTCGACGACGAGAAAGTGAGCCTGGGGGCCGCAACGATGCCGTCTGAATATGCAAAGGCTCTCGGCGCGAGACTTCGCGCCATCCGCACCCAGCAGGGCCTGTCCCTGCACGGTGTGGAGGAGAAATCACGTGGCCGCTGGAAGGCCGTCGTCGTGGGTTCGTACGAGCGGGGCGACCGCGCCGTCACCGTTCAGAAGCTGTCCGAGCTCGCCGAGTTCTATGGCGTGCCGGTGTCCGAGTTGCTCCCCGGTGGAGCCGCGCCGAGTCCGCTCGGCCCGACGCCCAAGCTCGTAATCGATCTTGAGCGACTCCAACAGCTTCCGAAGGACAAGGCCGGTCCCCTCGCCCGTTACGCCGCGACGATCCAGAGCCAGCGGGGCGACTACAACGGAAAGGTCCTGTCCATCCGGCAGGAGGATCTGCGTTCTCTCGCAGTGATCTACGACAAGTCACCGACCGAGCTGACCGAGGAGCTCATCGGCTGGGGCGTACTCGACCCCGAGGCCCGGCGCGCCGTCGAGGCGTTCTGACCCGGGTCGCCGTGGTCATGCGGTGAGCCCCCGGCTCACCGCATGACCACATGACCACGACCCCAGGGCCGGGTCGACCCCCGCACGGTGCTCTGTTCCTTGCGCGCCCAGGCCCGCGAGTCCCGCCGCTTCGGGGGGAGGTCCACGGCGGAACCCGCGGGCGGGCCGGCCCGGCGACGGGCCGGCCCGGCGACGGGCCGGCCCTCCCAGAACGCACCGGACATCCCGCAATGTCGCTACGTGCGTCCCAGTACTCCCGGCCGGCGCCCCGGGCCGGCACGGCGGCTCGACCGGAGCCGGACAGGGCAAGGACGGGCCGGACAGGGCGAAGACGGGAGAGAAGCCGCGGTCCGCGGCTCAGCCCGCGACCGGCAGCATCAGCTGACCGTCGACGCCGAGCGTGGTCTCGACGAGCGAGACGAAGATCTCCGCGTCGCGCAGCAGTTCGTCGGCCTCGTCCGCGGCCACCGCACGCGGCAGACCCGCCTCGGCCGCGGCGCGCTTGCCCGCACCGGCGGCGAAGAACGCCGCCCATTCACGCAGGGCGGGCTCGGCCTCCGGCAGCAGCACCCACACGCTGCGCGGCCTGCCACGGCCCTTCACGCTCGGATCGGCACGCGCCGCGAGCATCGCCGCCGCACCCCGTAGCGCGGCCAGATGAGCCGCGACATAGCGGGCCGGGGCATCGGCCGCCTCCGCGGCCTCGGCCAGGCCGTGCCTGGCCGTCTGCAGCAACGACATCGCCGGCGGGGCGAGCCTGGGCCGCGGAACGGAACGCAGCGGGACGGCGGTGGACGACCGTGCGGACATGGCGTGCCTCCTTCCGCTGGGCAGGCCCCGGGACGGGCCCCCCAGGGTCGGCCGGGCGAAACGCTTCCCCTCGTCCCGCCCGGCCGTCGCGTCTCGCATGACATGCGCTGCCCGGCGAGACCAACCCTCGGCGCGGGCCGCGAGCCCCGCGTCGTACTCGAACACAAGTTCGAGCATGACTCCAGTAAAGCGGCGCGGCACTCATTCGTCAACATGTTCGAATAGACGACTGTCGCCGCTGTTCAGCGGCTTGCGCCGCGGCGGCCGCCGGGCATCCGCACACGGTGTTCCCGACGACCTGCGAGGAACTGGTCCGCATTACCGGCGGCACCGCCACCGAGGTGGAGTAGGCCCGTAATGGGCCAGGCGCGCGCATCCCTGCAGACAGCCGCGACGGAGGGTGGTACAACGGTCACCTGAGGCTCAAGCGCACTCTCCGGAGCGCCCCATGGCTGGACAGCGAAGTCTGCGCGCCGCCGCCGCGCGCGACAAGGGTTTTCTCGGCGTCGACATCGTGGCGATGGCGCATCTCATCCAGCAGATGAACGGCGCCTCGAACGCCATCACCGGCTGGCTGCGGACCAACGGGGCACTGCCGCCGAGCGTCCCGCGCACCGGCCTCCGCCAGGCGGCCGCGGTGCAGACGTGGGTGAGCGGCCAGCAGGGGATGCTCACCCGGCGGCGCAACTACGCGGTCACCCATCTCAGCAAGGGCGGCGGCTCGATGCCGCGGGTGAACCCGGGTGACCTCGGCCGACAGGGGCACCGTACGACGACACCGGCCGGAGCGGGCCGGCACGTCGGCCACTTCCCCGACATGCACGCCGCGATGAAGGCCGGCGCCGCCGACGGCACCGCCGTCCAGAAGGCCCTCAAGGCCCACCACCGGATCCCGCCGGAGGTCTGGAAGCGTCTGGTCGCGGACGCCGACGACCCCGACTACGCCAGAGGACTCTACGAACGCCTCGGGCCGGTCGGCACCGCGGACCTGATCAAGGCCGCGCTGCCGGACAAGGCGCACCTCACGGCGGTCCGAACGTCGCTGGGCGTGGCCAGCCACCACATGGTCATGAACGAGAAGTGGCTGCGGGAGATGCTGGACGACGCGCTCCGGCTGGGCGTCCGCGACGACGCCGTGCACGTCCTCGCGCAGGCCGGCCTCGGCCGGAACGCCAAGGTGGCACTGGGCCACATCGGCCTGACGCACATGGTCCAGCCGCCGCCCCCGCATCGGTTCCCGGCGCCGCGCCCGCCCCACGAGGCGATGGTCGTCCCGGCCGCCACCGACCCGCACGCCGCGGTCGAGCTGTACTCCCGCCATCCGGAGACCATCCACCGGGCGCTGACCGGGTGCCCGCACTCCGAGGCGCTGGCCCAGCTCGTGAGCCATGCGACCACCGCCCACCACGTCGACCCCGCCGCCGTGCGCGCCAACGCCGACCGGCTCGCCGGCTTCCATGCCGGCGCCCGGCCACCGGAGGGGCGAGCATGAGCTCCTATCCGCCTCCGCCGAGCACGCTGCGCTCGCCCTCGGACCCGCCGGCCGCCGGTGACGGGCAGGGCCAGAGACCCAACCCGGCGTACGCCGACCTCTACCACGCCTACCAGCGGGCCTTCGACAGTGCCCACACCCTGGAGAAGGCGCTCGACCCGCCGGTCCGGACGGCCGGCGACGCGTGGGTGGGGCCGGCCGCGCGTTCTTGGCAGAATGACCTGGAGACCCAGCGTGGCCAGTTGAAGAAGGCGGCGTCGCAGATTCTGTGGGACATTTACGGCGCACTCTCGAAACTCCCGCCGTTCATTCCCAAGTGAGTCACGTGAAACCAGCATTCAGGGCCCGCCGGCAGACGGCACCGCAGATCGGGGAGATCGACCGCCGTGCGTTCCTCCGGCGGCTCGACGCACTGCTGACGACCTACGAGGCGGCGATGCTGCCGCCCCCCGGTCAGATGCCGGGCCGACGGACGATCATGGAGCGGCACGTCGGCTATCCGGCGTTCCGCGCCTTCGTCGCGCAGCGCCGGCGCGACGTGGTGGGCTTCGGGTACGGCTTCCACGGCGAGTCCGGGCAGTGGTGGCACGACGTCGTGCGCGACGCGCTGACGGAGGCGGGCGGCCCCGAGCACGCCCGGTACTGGCTGGATGACGCGTTCGAAGTGGCCGAGCTGCACGTGCACCCCGCCGCCCAGGGGCAGGGCCTGGGCCGCGGGCTGATCACGACGCTCTGCGCCGGACGCCCGGAGCGGACGGTGGTGCTGTCCACCCTCGACGCGCAGACGCCGGCGCGGCACCTCTACCGAACGCTCGGCATGACCGATCTGCTGGCCGCCTTCCGGTTCCCCGGCGGCGGCCCGCTCTACGCCGTGATGGGCGCGACGCTGCCGCTCGCCTCGAGACGGGAGTAGACCTCGCGCGTCGCCGTCGACTTGTTGAACGTGATGAAGTGGATGCCGGGCGCGCCCTCGCTGAGCAGCCGCCGGCACAGCTGCGCGGCGTGGTCGAGGCCGAGCAGCCGCACCGCCTCCGGGTCGTCGCCGACCGCCGCGAACTGGGCCGCCAGCTCCGGTGGGAACGGCGCGCCGGACAGCTGCTCGGAGCGTTCGATCGTGCTCAGCTGAGTGACCGGCATGATGCCCGGAATGATCGGTACGTCGCAGCCGAGGGCGGCGACCCGGTCGCGCAGCCGGAGATAGTCCTCGGCGCGGAAGAACATCTGCGTGATCGCGTAGTCCGCGCCGGCCTGACACTTGCGCACGAAGTGACGCGTGTCACTCTCGACATCGGGTGAACGCGGATGCTTGTAGGGGAACGCGGCCACCCCGACACTGAAGTCGCCCGACGACTTGATCAGCCGGACGACGTCTTCGGCGTACTCGACGCCGTCCGGGTGCTTGACCCACTCCCCCATCGGGTCGCCGGGCGGGTCGCCGCGCAGCGCGAGCAGGTCGCGCACCCCCGCCGCCGCGAACCTGCCGATGAGCTGCCGCAGCTCGCGCATCGAATGATCCACCGCGGTGAAGTGCGCGACCGGCGTGAGGGTGGTGTCGGTCGCGATGCGCTCGACGATGTCGACCGTACGGTCGCGGGTGCCGCCGCCGGCACCGTACGTCACCGAGACGAACGTCGGCCGCAGCACCTCCAGCCGGCGGATGGCCTGCCAGAGGTTGCGCGCACCCTGCTCGGTCCTGGGCGGGAAGAATTCGAACGAGAAAGTCGTCTCGCCGGCGGCGAGAACTTCCCGGATTGTCCGGCGTGCGGAGGTCATGCACCACAGGGTAACGGGGTGGTGCACAGGTGCTACTAGTCTCGGTGCGTGGCCGCCAGTCAAGTACGCAAGGAAATCGACGAGGCGCTGTACGCCTTCGTCGACCGCCAGCGCCCGGTTCTCAGCGCCGTCTCCGGCGAGCTGGCACCGATGCTGACCGCCCTGGACGCGCTACTGGCCGGCGGCAAGCGGCTGCGCCCGGCGTTCTGCTACTGGGGCTGGCGCGGCGCGGGCGGCGGCGACCGCCCGGAGATCTTCACGGCCGCGGCCTCGCTGGAGCTGCTGCAGGCCAGCGCGCTGATCCACGACGATGTCATGGACGGCAGCGACACCCGCCGCGGCCAGCCCGCGGCACATCGGCGGTTCGAGGCGCTGCATGCCGGGTCGGGATGGCGGGGGTCGGCGGAGGCGTTCGGCGCCGGGGCGGCGATCCTGCTCGGTGACGTGTGCCTGACCTGGTGCGATGAGATGTTCCACCGCAGCGGCCTGCCGGCGGAGGTGCTGCTGCGCGCCCGGCCGGTCTATGACCTGATGCGGACCGAGGTCATGTGCGGCCAGTACCTCGACCTGGTCGGCCAGGCCCGGGGGGCGGGCACGGACGGCCCTGCCATGGTCGAGGCCGCGCTGCGGATCGTGCGGTACAAGAGCGCGAAATACACCATCGAACGGCCGCTGCAGCTCGGCGCCGCGCTGGCCGGGTCGGACTCGATGGACGCCCTGTCGGCGTACGGCCTGCCGCTGGGCGTGGCCTTCCAGCTCCGCGACGACGTCCTCGGCGTCTTCGGAGATCCGGCGGAGACGGGAAAACCGGCGGGCGACGACCTGCGCGAGGGCAAGCGCACGGTGCTCGTCGCGCTGACCCTGGAGCGTGCGGCCCCGGCCGAGGCCGAGACCGTGGAGACTCTGCTGGGCGATCCCGGGCTCGACGCCGCCGGGGTCGAGCTGCTCCGCTCGATCATCGTCGGCACGGGGGCACTGGACGCCTGCGAGAAGATGATCGACCGCTATGCCGACGAGGCATCCGAGGCGCTGGCGGCCGCCCCGCTGACCGCGGAGGCCCGCGAGGCCCTCTCGGACCTCACGGTCGCCGCCACGGCCCGCCGCGGCTGAGCCATGGCCCGGAACGGCGCGCACTGGTGCACGTTCCGGCGATCAGGGGGCCGTGATTCCCGTTCGCGGGACAAGGGGATCTTGCCGGGTTAAGAATGAGGCATGACCGCACGAACGACCGCATGAAGCTCGACATCCGAGAGCAGCGGCGCGCCACCGAGCCGATGTCGGCGCGGCCCCGGCCCGCCGCGCTCACGCCGCGTTCAGCACGCAGCGCTCGCCTGATCATCGCGCTGGCACTGGTGATCCTGGCCGGGTTCCTCCTGGGCCTGGGCGTGCCGATCCACCCATGAACCATCACCAGTGCGGCGGCCGCTCCTCGATCAGGTGCGCGTCGTCGTCGGCCTCGCGCCATTCGCCCCAGCCGGTGTCCGAGTCGTCGCGGGTCTGATCGGGCAGCACGTCCAGCTCGTCGTCGGACAGCTCGACCCGGCGTTCGTCGTCAGGATTGCCGATCACACGACCCATTGTCACCCATGACCGGCCGGATTCCGCGTGAACCCCCGGTGAATCATGCCCGGCGCAGCCGCCGCGCGAGGTTCGCGGCCGCCTCCCGCGGGTCGTCCGCCTCGGTGATCGCCCGTACGACGACGATCCGGCGTGCCCCCGTGGCCAGGACCTGATCGAGGTTGGCGGCGTCGATGCCGCCGATCGCGAACCACGGACGGGCGAACCGGCGGCCGGAGGCGTACTCCAGGAGGCCCGGACCGGGTGCCGGGCGGCCCGGTTTCGTCGGCGTCGGCCAGGTCGGGCCCACGCAGAAGTAGTCCACCCCCGGTTCCATGGCGGCCGCGGCCACCTCCCCCTCCGCATGCGTCGACCGGCCGATGAGGGTGTCCGCACCGACGATGTCGCGTGCCAGGGGGACCGGCAGGTCGTCCTGGCCCAGATGCAGCACGTCGGCCCGGACGGCGTGCGCGACGTCGGCCCGATCGTTGACCGCGAGCAGCGCGCCGTGCTTGTCGCACGCGGCACGGAAGACCGCCAGATGCTCGATCTCCCGCCGCGCCTCGAGGCCCTTCTGCCGAAGCTGCACGATGTCGACGCCGCCGGCCAGCGCGGCGTCCAGGAACCGCTCCAGGTCGCCCCGGTCCTCCCGGGCATCGGTGCACAGGTAGAGGCGCGCGCGGCCGAGCTTGGCCCGCACTGCCACGGCGTGGTCAGAAGGCAGGTGCCCGGACATCCCAGCGCCTCCGTCCTGCCGGGCGGAAGCGTCTCCGGCGGGCACGCGCAGCGTCAAAGGGCGAGCGCCTGGGCGCGCCTGTTGATCTCCTTGACGCGGTGCTCGCGGAGAGCCTGCACCGGTGTGCCCGGCAACGAGTCGTCGGCGGTGAACAACCAGCGCAGGGCGTCGGCGCGGTCGAATCCGGCGTCGGCGAGCACGGTGAGTGTGCCCTGAAGTCCTTTGAGGGGCTGGCCGTCCTGGACGAAGGCCGCGGGGACACTGAGCCCGCCCGCACGCTGCACGCCCAGGAATCTGTAGTCGCGGAGTAGTTGCTTGACGCGCTTGAGGTCGAGACCGAGCCTGTCGGCCGCCTCGGGAAGAGTGAGCCACTCGCCCACCAGCGCGTCGGTCTGTCGATCGATCCCGATTTCGGCAACGAAGTGCGTCACGCAAGCCTGCTTACCATCTTTGGCACCTTCTGAAACCCTCAATTTCGAACGGCTTCCCTGACCGGAACGCTCGGGTCGGCTAGTTGTTCGGCGTCGACCAGCGCACCACCTGCGATGGCGCGCCGTGCCTGGACCAGGTCGCGCGGCCGGTCAACCGTCACGATGGCCACGAGCCGGTCGCCCGAAAGCCAGCACGCGGCCCAGCGGGCCTCACCCGGATCGCCGCGCCACACCATCGCGTCGGCGACCGGGTGATGTCCTGCGTACTGCACCATCCGCCCGAACTGCTCGGACCAGAAATAGGGTACGGCGTCGTAGCTCCGGTCACCGCCCAGGAGGGTCGCCGCCGCCACCTCCGGCGCGTTGAGCGCCGTGTCCCAGTGCTCGACGCGCAGCCGCCGCCCGAATCGCGGCGACCACCACGCCGCGCAGTCGCCCACAGCGACGACGCCCGGCCGGCCGGTGCGCAGGTGCTCGTCGACGACGACCCCGTCGTCGAGCGCGAGCCCGGAGCCGGCCAGCCATTCCGTCGCGGGACGGACTCCGATGCCGGTCACGACGGCGTCGGCCTCGATCGAACCGCCACCGGCCAGGTCGAGACCGCCCCGCTCGACCGAGGCGACCTTGATCCCGTGGCGCAGCTCGACTCCGGCCTCGGCGTACCACCCGGCGGTCTTCGAGCCGACCTCGGCGCCGATGGCGCCCGCGAGCGGCGCGTCCGCCGCCTCGACCACGGTGACCCGGCAACCGGCCTTGGCCGCCGCCGTCGCGACCTCCGCGCCGATCCATCCGGCGCCCACGATCGCCAGCCTGACCCCCGGTCGCAGCTCGGCACGGAGCGCGCGGGCGTCGTCGATCGTGCGCAGCACGTGCTGCGGCCCCTCGCCGGGCAGCCGGATCGGTGTCGCCCCTGTCGCGATCACCAGCCCGTCGAAGCCGAGCGGACCGGCCGTCGTCTCCAGCGCCTCGCCCAGTCCGGTCGCCTGGCGCCCGAGGAGAAGCTCGCAGCCGAGCGCGTCCCAGTCGGCATCGACCGTCGTCTCGTCGGTCTCGCCGCGCAGGACGGCCTTCGACAACGGCGGCCGGTCGTACGGGCGGTGCGGCTCGGCCGCGACAAGAGTGAGGCGCCCTTCGTAGCCCTGAGCGCGCAGTGCCTCGGCCGTCCGCACGCCGGCGAGCCCACCACCTGCGATGATCAGCCTTTCCATGCTCGCGACCTTAGGCGACGAACGAAGACGTAGGCTAGGGGACGGAAGCGCGGGAGTCCGGCGATACCGGGCTGAGAGGGCGGCAGATCGGCCGCCGACCGCAAGAGTCCGTGCGCGGGGCGCCCACCCGCCGTGCGAGCTCTGGACCTGATCCGGATCATGCCGGCGAAGGGAGCCCCAGTGGATGTGGTGATCGTGGGCGGCGGGGTGATCGGCCTCGCCACGGCGTGGCAGTCCTTGGCGCGCGGCCTCCGCGTGACGGTCGTCGACCCCGAGCCGGCCGGCAAGGCGTCCCGTGTCGCCGCCGGGATGCTCACCCCCGTGAGCGAGCTCACGTACGGCGAGGAGCCGCTGCTACGCCTCGGCCTCGCCTCCCGGGACCGCTATCCGTCGTTCGTGGCGGAGCTGGAGGAGATCTCCGGGCGGGATACCGGCTATCGCGGCGACGGCACGCTCCAGGTCGCCCTCGACTCCGACGACCTCGCCGTCCTCGGCGAACTGCGGCGCTTCCAGGAGTCGCTCGGGATCGCCACCGAGGCCCTCACCGGCCGTGAATGCCGGAAGCGGGAGCCGATGCTGGCGCCCTCGGTGCGCGGTGGGCTGTTCGCGCCTGACGACGGCTCGATCGATCCGCGCCGGCTCTCCGCCGCGCTGCTGGCCGCCGTGGACCGGCTCGGCGGCACGCTCGTGCGCGACCGCGCGGCCGAGGTGCTGACCGAGGACGGCCGGGCCACCGGCGTACGCCTCGCGGGCGGCGACAGCCTCCACGCCGGCCAGGTCGTCCTGGCCGCCGGCCCGTGGAGCCACGACCTGAAGGGCCTGCCGCCGGACGCGCTGCCGCCGGTCCGCCCGGTCAAGGGCCAGATCCTGCGGCTGCGCGGCACGACGCCGTTCCTGAGCCGGTGCGTCCGCGGCCTCGTCCGCGGCTCCTCGGTCTACCTGGTCCCCAGGGCCGACGGAGAACTCGTCGTCGGCGCCACCCAGGAGGAGATGGGCTTCGACACGACGGTCACCGCGGGCGGGCTGTGGGAACTGCTGCGCGACGCCCGCGAGCTGCTACCGGGAATCACCGAGCTGGCGTTCGCTGAGGTCAGTGCCGGTCTGCGGCCGGGCTCGCCGGACAACGCGCCGATACTCGGGCCGTCGGCCGTCCCCGGCCTGCTGCTCGCCACCGGGCACTTCCGCAACGGCGTGCTGCTCACGCCGGTGACCGCCGACGCCATGGCGGAGGTCCTCGTGACCGGGGACCTTCCCGAGGTCGCCCGCCCGTTCTCGCCCGGGAGGTTCGCAGAGCCGGCGGGGGCGGCCTGAATCCCAGCAGGGCCCGCCGTCCCACCACCCATCAGCAGAGGAGGAGGCGCCTCTCCGGCGACATGCCGGGGCGTCCGCGCCGCGACCCTATGAAGATCACCGTCAACGGCGCCGAGCAGGAGACCGCCGAGGGCTCCTCGGTGGCGGGCGTGGTGGCATCCGTCACCGGGCAGCCGGCCGGCGTCGCCGTCGCCCTGAACGACGAGGTCGTGCCACGTACCGACTGGAAGACAACGATCGTGCGGGAGGCGGACCGCATCGAGGTGCTGACCGCCGTCCAGGGAGGGTGAACGATGCAGCAGCGTGACCGCGCGGAGGCGGCTTCTCCGGCAGACGGCGAGCCGGGGGCAGGACCCGGGCCGCTCGTCATCGCCGGCGAGTCGTTCGAGTCGCGACTGATCATGGGAACGGGCGGCGCGCCGAGCATGCGCGTGCTGGAGGAGGCGCTGACCGCGTCCGGCACCGAGCTCACCACGATCGCCATGCGCCGTGTCGACGCCGGCGCACGCGGCTCGGTGCTCGATGTGCTCCGCCGTTGCGGCATCCGGGTGCTGCCGAACACGGCCGGATGCTTCACCGCCGGTGAAGCCGTGCTGACCGCGAAGATGGCCCGGGAGGCGCTCCAGACGAACTGGATCAAGCTCGAAGTGATCGCGGACGAACGGACGCTGCTGCCCGACCCGATCGAGCTGGCCGACGCGGCCGAGCAGCTCGTCGACGACGGCTTCGTCGTCCTCCCCTACACGAACGACGATCCGGTGCTGGCCCACCGGCTCGAGCAGACGGGCTGTGCGGCGGTGATGCCGCTCGGCTCCCCCATCGGCTCCGGGCTGGGCATCCGCAACCCGCACAACATCGAGCTGATCGTGGAGCGGGCACAGGTGCCGGTGATCCTGGACGCGGGCCTGGGGACGGCCAGCGACGCCGCGCTCGCCATGGAACTCGGCTGCGACGCCGTGCTGCTCGCCACGGCGGTCACCCGGGCGCAGTCACCGGCCCTGATGGCCGCGGCGATGCGGCACGCGGTGGAGGCCGGCCGCCTGGCCCGCCTCGCGGGCCGCATTCCGAAACGCCGCTACGCTCAGGCCTCATCCCCCTGGGAGGGCCTGAGCTCATCCACTGTTTGATCTCGATCTCGTCAAGGATCGATGCTTTCCTCCGGACCGGATACAACTCTCGCCATAGATGCCCAATACACTCCCTCTGATGGATACGACGGTTGCGGACCCCCTCGTCGGGAAGGTGCTCGACGGGCGCTACCGCGTACAGGCGCGGATCGCCCAGGGCGGCATGGCCACGGTGTACGTCGGGCACGACACGAAGCTCGACCGCACGGTGGCACTGAAGGTGATGCACGCCAACCTCGCCGGCGACGAGGACTTCGTCCGGCGCTTCATCGGCGAGGCCAAACACGCCGCGGCGTTGTCGCACCCCAGCGTGGTCGCCGTGTACGACCAGGGCACCGACAAGGGGCACGTGTTCCTCGCGATGGAATACGTCCCGGGCCGCACCCTGCGCGACCTGCTCACCGAACGGGGCCGGCTCGGGCCGCGCCAGGCTCTCGAGATCATGCAGCCGGTGCTGGCGGCACTGGGCGCCGCGCACCGCGCAGGCCTGATCCACCGCGACGTCAAGCCGGAGAACGTCCTGCTCAACGCCGACGGGCAGATCAAGGTGGCCGACTTCGGCCTGGCCCGGGCCGAGTCGGCGAGCAAGCAGACCAAGACCGGCATGCTCATCGGCACCGTCGGCTACCTCGCCCCCGAACAGGTCATCTCGGGCGACGCGGACTCCCGCACCGACGTGTACTCCGCGGGCATCATGCTGTTCGAGCTGCTCACCGGGCGCCAGCCGCACCAGGGCGGCACGCCGCTGTCCGTGGCGTACAAGCACGTCAACGAGGTCGTGCCGCTGCCGTCGAGCGTCATTCCCGGACTCCCGCCACAGCTTGACGCGCTCGTGGCCAGCGCGACCAACCGCGACCCGGCGCGGCGCCCCTCCGACGCGGCCCACTTCCAGGCCGCGGCCGGGGAGGTCTACCGGACGCTGCCGCCGGACATCGACGCGAAGCTCGCGGCCGTCGCCCCGGTCCCACCCGGTGCGGCCGCGCCGGACGGTGCGACCCAGATGCTCGGCGCGCACGGGGCGACGCAGACGCTGAACCCGCACACGATGGCGATCGCCCAGCCGGAGATCGGGCCGCCGCCTCCGCCGTTCGGACACCGGCTCACGAGGCGACCGGGCCTGTACGGGCTGATCGCGGGCGGCCTCGTGGTCGCCCTGCTGCTCGGAGGGCTGGTCTGGACGTTCGCGGTCGGGAGCACCGAGCGCGTGCCCAAGCTGGTGGGGATGTCCGAGGACGACGCCCGCGTCCAGGCCCAGAAGCTCGGCCTCAAGGTCAAGCTCGGGCCGTCCCGCTACGACAGCAGCGTGCCCAAGGACAAGGTCGCCGACGTGGTGCCCAAGACGGGCACGGAGGTGAAGCAGGGCACCCTGCTCACCCTGGTCCTGTCCCGAGGCAAGAAGCCGATCGACGTGCCCGACCTGCGGACCCTCCCGCTCGACCAGGCGAAGCAGCGGCTCCTGGCGAAGGGCCTCCAGCCCGGCGACGAGGTGCAGCAGGCGAGCACCACGGTGCCCCGCGGTGCCGTCATCAGGACCAGGCCGGCGGCCGGTCAGGCGCAGAACCCGGACGAGCCGGTCACCATCGTCGTCAGCAGCGGCATGACGATGCCGGACCTGACGAACATGAAGCGCGACCGGGCCGCGCAGACACTGGCCAAGCTGGGCCTGAACGTCCAGTGGCAGGAGCAGCCCCCGGCCAACGGCCAGCCCGACAACACGGTGATCGGGCAGAATCCGCCGCCGGACCAGCCCGTCAACCGGGGTGACGCCGTCCAGGTGACCGTCACCAAGAGCCAGTGCCAGTGGTTCAACCCGTTCTGCAAGAGCGGCGGCAACGGCGGCAACGGCCAGGTCCCCGTCCCGAACGTGATGAACCAGCCGATGATGGCCGCCGCGCAGGCGCTGACGGCGGCCGGCTTCCGGGTCAACGTGCGGAGCGGCAACCCTGCCGACGTCGTCACCGGGCAGGACCCGCCCCCCAGCACCCCGCAGCAGCAGGGCTCCATCGTCACCATCTGGCATTAGGGCCGGCGACCCCGCGGCGGACGTCACCTGATGCCGCACTAGGCTGACGCCGCGATGGCTACTGTTCTGAGGAGCCCCATCGGGGCGCATGTACCGGTGGCGGGCGGACTCGCCACCCGCGGCCTGCGCTACGCCGCGGAGATCGGGGCCGAGACCGTCCAGGTCTTCGTCAGCAACCCGCGGGGCTGGGCGATGGCCGCGGGCAGTCCCGCCGAGGACCAGCGTCTCCGGGCGCACAGTGAGCGGCACGGCGTGCCGGTCTTCGTCCACTCGCCGTACCTCATCAACCTGGGGTCGCCCAACGCGCAGACGCTCGCCAGCTCCGTCGCGTCGATCCGGCACTCGCTGGCGCGCGGCGCCACGATCGGTGCACGCGGCGTCGTGGTGCACACCGGTTCGGCCGTCTCCCAGCCGCGCGACGACGCGATGCGGCAGGTGCGCGAGAAGCTGCTGCCGCTGCTCGACGAGATTCCCCCAGACGGTCCCGACCTGCTCCTGGAGCCGATGGCCGGGCAGGGCGCGATGCTGTGCGCGACCATGCGGGACCTCGGTCTCTACCTGGACGGCCTGGACCACCATCCGCGGGTGGGGATCTGCCTCGACACCTGCCACGCCTTCGCCGCCGGGCATGACCTGGCCGCCCCCGGCGGGATGGCCATGACCCTGGACGCACTCGCCGACGTCGCCGGCGCCGACCGGCTCAAGCTGATCCACGCCAACGACTCCAAGGACGTCTGCGGATCGGCCAGGGACCGGCACGAGAACATCGGGGCGGGCCATATCGGAGCACAGCCGTTCGCCGAGCTCTTCCGGCATCCGGTGAGCCGCGGGGTACCGCTGGTGATCGAGACCCCCGGCCGCAGCGCCGACCCCCACCGCACCGACATCGAGCTCCTCAAGTCCCTCCGCGGCGACTGATCCAGGACGGGGACCGCGACACGAAAAGGCCTGGGTGCCGCTGAACAACCCCCCGACCGTTCAGCAGCACCCAGGCGCCGCCGCCTGGCCTCCACCCCCCCGAGTCGGAGCCTGGCGGCCGTCCCGGAACGTTGCTGTCGAAACCCTAGAGTCCCTGTGTCCTGCCGCGAAACCCATAAAGCCCTTGCCTCGGTAAACGGTGTGTAGTCATCGTTATACGTTTGGTAATCGGCGCGCGAGCGGTCGCTCCGGCGCGATGAACGGCATCACGGGGACCGCTCCAGCACGAGTTCCTCGGGGAGATGCATGCGGGCCATCGCCCGGCCGGTACCACTCGGCACGCGTCCCGGCGTGAGCAGGGAGACGACGATCATCACGGTGAACCCCAGCGGCACGGTGACGATGGCGGGCTGCTCGAGCAGCATTCCGAGCCAGCCGGTCCGGGGACCGCCGAGGATCTGGACCAGCCCCGCCACGGCGGCCGGCGCGGCGCCCGCGACGACGCCTGCTCCCGCCCCGGCCGGAGTGAGCCGCCACCACCAGATGCCGAGAACGAGCAGGGGGCACAGCGACGACGCCGAGACGGCGAACGCCAGCGTCATCAGTGCTATGGGCTGTGGTGTGCAGGCCCATGGTGCGAGGCACAGCGGCACGGCCATCGCGATCAGGGCGGATAACCGGAAACCACTCAGGCCGCCACCGAGAAGACACTGCGAGATGCTCCCCGACACCGCGACGACGACCCCGCAGGACGTCGAGGTGAAGGCGGCGAACGCCCCGGTGGCCACCAGGACGGTCAGCAGGTCCCCCGGGATGCCCGGAAGGATCCGGTGCGGCAGCACGAGGAGCGTCGCGTCGGTCTCACCGGTCATCAGGAGCTCCGGAGTGTAGAGCCGGCCGAGTGTGCCGAAGAGGGCGGGAAAGAGGTAGAAGATCGCCAGCATCAGGACCACGATGCTCGCCGTGCGACGGGCCGCGCGCCCGCACGCGTTCGTGTAGAAGCGCACCACGAGGTGCGGCAGGCCCATCGTCCCGAGCAGGATTCCGAGCAGCATGGAGTACGCCGCGGCCAGGGGATGGCCCCGGCCGCCCGCGAAGGGGGTGGCCCAGCGGTCGCCGCGGAGCAGCGTGAGATGGGACGTGTGCGGCACCGCCGCACCGGCCGGGAAGCGGAGACGCGCCCCGGCGCGCACGCGGTGCACCCCCGCTCCCAGCCGGATCCGCTCGCCGCGGTGCCGGCGGCCGTCCAGGACGCCTCTCACGGCGACCACGGCCGGGGCCGCCATCTGGATCGCGGCGCTCGCGCCGGCCCTCACGGTCGTCGTCCGGTGGAAGTAGGGCGGCCGTGCGGCGTCGGCGTCGTTGTGGAGCCGCCAGACGGCGAGAAAGATGAGCCCCGGGATGACCACCGCGATCAGCTTGAGCCAGAACTGCACCGCCTGCACACCCGTGATGCTGCGCATGCCGCCGGGTATGACCAGCACGGCCACCGCCAGGACGACCACCACCCAGCCCGTCCAGACAGGGAGTCCGCTGATCACCGACAGCGTCACCCCCGCGCCCTGGAACTGCGGCAGCAGGTAGAACCAGCCGATGGTCACGACACACGCGCTGACGGCGCGGCGCACGTTGCGCGAGCCCAGCCGCCACCCCGCGAAGTCCGAGAGGGTGTACGCCCCCGAGCGCCGCAGCGGGGCGGTGACGAGCGCCAGCAGCACTACGTGGCCCGCAGCCGCGCCGATCGGCAGCCACAGCATGTCGGCCCCATAGGCCAGCACGAGTCCGGCCATGCCGAGGAAGGCCGAGGCGGTGATGTACTCCCCGCTGATCGCAGAGGCGTTCCACCAGGGGGACACCTCGCGGGAGGCGGCATAGAGATCTGATGCGTGCGCCGGGCGGCTACGGGCCGTCACCCCCACCAGGGAGGCGATCAGCAGGGCCAGCGCGAGCACAGTGATCATGCGTCCTCCTCCGCCGGGCGGCACCGGCGCGGCAGGAGGCCCGGCCGTACGTCCGCGTCCCGCCGTCCGCCTGCGGGCCCACCGACGGCCGGCGCCCCGGTCACTCGTGCCGTGCCGGCTCGGTGAAGACTCGCTCGATCCGCTCGGCGAGACGTACGTGCCGGCTGGCGACGGCGACCCACACCGGCGGCACGCCCCCGCACAGGATCAGCCAGGGCAGCCGGATCCCCATCAGCCGTACGCGGGACAGTCCGGGTGCGCAGGCGAACAACAACGGCAGCCCGGCCAGCACCAGCACGACGATCGCGCAGGTGACCATGGCGAGCGTGGCCTGCGCCCGCATCAACGCCCTCACCTGTACCGCGCTGATCTCGGTGGGGTCGCCGGCCGGCCTGCGGGGCGGCCGGGTGCGGGGGCTGGTGATGGTGACGCGTTCGGTCATCGCAGGCCGCGGGCCTCCTGCCGGAATCGGCGGACGAGCAGGTCACGGACCTCCCGGGTGTGGCGGCGGCTCACTGCCAACGACCGCTCCCCCACCTGCACGATCGCGCGCCCGTCGTCGAAGCGCAGCTCGCTGATGTGCCCGGTGGCGACGAGTGTGCTGCGGTGGATGCGGATGAACCCGGCGGGAGCCCAGCGTTCGGCGAGCGTGGCGAGCGGCATCCGCACCAGGTAGCTGCCGTCGAGAGTGTGCAGCCGGACGTAGTCGCCGTGCGCCTCGGCGTGCGTCACGCACGCCCGCGCGATCAGGCGGGTGCGCCCGCCGAGCTCCACCGGGATCATCTTGTCGGCCTCCGGCTCCGACTCGCCGGCCGCGGGGTCGCGGTGGACCACCTCGTCGACGCGGCGCAACGCCTCACTGAGGCGGCCGGGGTCGACCGGTTTGAGGAGGTAGTCGACCGCTCCGAGCTCGAACGCGGAGACGGCGAACTCCTCGTGCGCGGTGACGAAGACGACAGCGGGCGGTTCGGCGAACCCCGCGACCAGCCGCGTGAAGTCGAGACCGTCGAGGCCGGGCATGCAGATGTCGAGGAAGACCGCGTCCAGCCGATCACCCCCAGTGATCATCCAGCCGAGGTCTCTCAGCGCCTCGGAGGCATCGGCCGCAGGCGTCACGGTTTGCACGCGTGGATGCCGACGGAGCAGGTAGGTGAGCTCCTCGAGGGCCGGGCCCTCGTCGTCGGCGGCGAGCACGCGAAGCATGGCAGGAGACTCCCGCTTTTACTCTGCGCATGCAATAGGTTTCAGTGAGTAGCAGCTTAGTGTTACCGCGGCGACACCCCCGTATGACACTTCGGCACCCTGAGACTGACCTTCATGCCGGCTCCGACGGCGGTCTCGATGACCAGGCCGTAGTCATCGCCGTACACCTGGCGCAGACGGTCGTCCACATTGAGCAGGCCGATGCCGCGCTGCGAACCGCTCCCATTGTCCGTCGCGAGTAACACCCGCAGCTTGTCCGGATCCATGCCGACGCCGTCGTCCTCGATGCTGATGGCCGCCTCGGCGCCCGCGTCACGGGCCACGATGCGCACATGGAAGCTCTTCACCCCGCACTCCATGCCATGCCGGATGGCGTTCTCCACGAGAGGCTGCAGCGACAGGAAGGGCACGGCCACGGGCAGCACCTCGGGAGCGATCTCGACACTGAACCTGAGCCGTTCCTCGCCGAAGCGGGCACGTTCCAACAGCAGGTAGCGGTCGATCGAGCGCAGTTCCTCGGCCAGCGTGGTGAAGTCGCGGGGATTGCGGAAGGAGTATCGGGCGAAGTCGGCGAAGTCGAGCACCAGCTCACGGGCGCGCTCGGGATCGGTCCGGACGAACGACGCGATCGTGGTCAGCGAGTTGTAGACGAAGTGCGGTGAGATCTGGGCGCGCAGGGCGCGCATCTCCGCCTCGACGAGCCGCGACTTGGAGGAGTCCAGCTCGGCCAGCTCCAGCTGCCCGGAGATCCAGCGGGCGGCCTCGCCGAGGATCCGCAGCCGCTGGACGCGGGCACGCTCGGCGTACGCGGCCACGGCGCCCGCGACGCGGCCCTGGATCGTCAGCGGCGCGATCATCGCGAACCGCACCGGGCACAGCGGGTCGCCGCAGCCGGTCAGCTCGCGGACGATCACCCGGGGCCGCCCGCCGGTGAGCACCGGGGCCGCGAGCCCGAGCAAGGCGTCGGAGTGGGCGTCGCCGCCGCCCGCCCAGGCGAGCAGTCGCTCGGTGTCGGTGACCGCGACGGCCGGCACGCCCAGCAGGGCCCGCAGGTGGCGTACGGCCTTGCGCGCCGAGTCCTCGGTCAGGCCGGCTCGCAGCGACGCCGAGGCCAGGGACACGGTGTGCAGGGCCGCGAACGTCGCCTCGTCGGCCAGGGCCCCGCGGCCGGTGCGCTGCCGGAGCGCGGACAACGACCAGCCGGTGGCGCCCGCCGTCAGGGCGGCGGCCGCCACGAGGACGGCGTCGGCCGAAGTCGCGAGCATGACAGCAGACCGTAACGCCTTTGTCACTCGGCGTGTGCATCTTTCCCGCACTCACGCGGGCGGTTCGTCCTCCTGATAGGAGTACCGCTGCTCACGCCAGGGATCGGCGAGGTTGTGGTAACCGCGCTCCTCCCAGAAGCCGCGACGGTCGGCGGTGAGGTACTCGATGGCGCGTACCCACTTGACGCTCTTCCAGGCGTACAGGTGCGGCACCACCATGCGGACCGGCGCGCCGTGGTCGGGTGTGAGCCGCTCACCGTCCCGGTGCGTGGCCAGCAGCGTCGTACCGGCGAGGAAGTCGGTCATCCGGATGTTGGCGCTGTAGCCGTACTCGGCCCACAGCATGACGTGGGTGGCGTCCTCGGCCGGGGGTACCAGCTCCGCCAGGGTGGTGGCGAGTATCCCTTCCCACCGCGCGCCGGGGATGGTGAACTTGGTCACGCAGTGGAAGTCGGCCGTGACCTGCGCCCGTGGCAGCGTGTCCAGCTCCGGCCAGGTCCACCGGCGTTCGCGCCCGGACGCGGTCGCGCCGTGCACGCGCAGGTCCCACCGCTCGGGCCGGAGCTTCGGCACCGGGCCATAGTGCAGGACCGGCCAGCCGCGGGGGACGTACTGCCCCGGCGGGAGGCCTTCGTCAGACCCCATGGCGTGTTCCCCGGCTCTTTGAGCGCCAGCGCTTGCTCATCGCCGGCCATACTGCCACCTCCGCGGGAGCACGCGCGCCGGCCCCCTCCCCGCCGAGCACGCACGAGGATCGGCTAGTGTGTGCGGCGTGAGCAACGTCTTCTCCTTTACCTATGGCGGGCCCGGGTCACGGGCGGCTGCCAGGAAGACGCTGCACTAAAGGCAACCGCTGACGAATGCCCCGGGCCCGCGAGGCCCGGGGCATTCGTCGTTTCTGGAGAACGAGGAAACATCATGGTCGTCGTCATGGCCTCCGAGGCCGACGAAGCAGATGTCCAAGCCGTCGTCACGCTGGTCGAGACCGCGGGCGGCGAGGCGTTCGTGAGCAGAGGTGTCAACCGCACGATCGTGGGGCTGGTCGGCGACGTCGAGCAGTTCGGCGCGCTCAACCTGCGCGGCATGCGGGGTGTCAACGATGTCGTGCGGATCTCGGTGCCGTACAAGCTGGTCAGCCGCGAGAACCATCCGCACCGCTCGGTCGTCCGGGTAGGCGGCGTGCCGATCGGGCCGGACACGATGACGCTCATCGCCGGGCCGTGCGCGGTGGAGTCGCCAGAGCAGACGCTTCAGGCGGCGCAGATGGCGCAGGCGGCGGGCGCGACCCTGCTGCGCGGCGGGGCGTTCAAGCCCCGCACGTCTCCGTACGCGTTCCAGGGGCTGGGCGAGAAGGGCCTGCGGATCCTGGCCGAGGTGCGCGAGGAGACCGGCATGCCCATCGTGACGGAGGTCGTCGACGCGAACGACGTCGACCTCGTCGCGTCGCACGCCGACATGCTGCAGGTGGGCACGCGCAACATGCAGAACTTCGCGCTGCTGCAGGCCGTCGGCGGTGCCGGCAGGCCGGTGATGCTCAAGCGCGGCTTCAACGCCACGATCGAGGAGTGGCTGATGGCCGCCGAGTACATCGCCCAGCGCGGCAACATGGACATCGTGCTCTGCGAGCGCGGCATCCGAACCTTCGAGACGGCCACCCGCAACACCCTGGACATCTCGGCCGTGCCGGTCGCCCAGCGGCTGTCGCACCTGCCGGTCATCGTGGACCCGTCGCACTCCGGCGGCCAGCGCGAACTCGTACTGCCGCTCACCCGAGCGGCGATCGCCATCGGCGCGGACGGCGTGATCATTGACGTGCACCCGCATCCCGAGGCGGCCCTGTGCGACGGCCCGCAGGCCCTCGTCGACGGCGATCTGCGTGAGCTCGCCAGGACCGTGCGCGACCTGCCGCCCGTGGTCGGCCGCGCCCTCACCCAGGCCTGAGCCGCCGTGCCCTGGGAGACGTCGGTGAGCGGCGTTCGATAGTCTCCCGGGCATGGCGTATTTCACCGCCCAACTCGGGCCGCCCCGCTCCTGACCGGGGCCCCTTCTCCCCGCGCCGGGCTTGGCCCGGCGCGGTCTCTGACGCCGCTCTGACGCGGCTTCGCGCGCCCCGGATTCGGCATTCCTTCCGGTTCGAGTTCTGGAGCGTTCTCCTTGACCACGACGCATGTCACTTCCACCGCGCCCGCACGCCGGTTCGGCGGGGCCGCCGACGTCGTCCTCGCCGCCGCCCTGTGGGGCACCACGGGCACCGTGCGCAGCTACGTCCCGGCGAGCCCGGTCGCGGTCGGCGCGGCCCGCCTCCTGGTGGGCGGGGCCTTCCTGTTCGCCATCGCGGTGCGCTCCGGCGGCCTGCGGCCGCTCATCGCGCGGGGCCGTCGTACCTGGCTGGTGCTCATCCTGGGCGCCGTCCTCGCCGCCGTCTACCAGGTCGCGTTCTTCAGCGCGGTCGCCCGCACCGGGGTGGCGACCGGAACCGTCGTGACGATCGGCAGCGGCCCGGTGTTCGCCGGTCTGCTGTCCTGGCTGCTGGGGATGGGCTCGCCGACTCGCCGCTGGATGCTCTCCACCGCCGGGGCGGTGGCCGGCTGCGCGGCACTGACCGCCGGCGGCCAGGCGGCCGGCGTCGAACCCGTGGGCATCGCGCTGGCGCTGCTGTCCGGCTTCGGCTACGCGTCGTACGCCACGGTGGCCTCCGCGCTGATCACGCGAGGCGACGACAGCCGGGCAGTGATCGGCGTGCTGTTCGGCGGCGCCGGCCTCCTGCTGCTCCCGGCCCTGGTGCTGTCGGGCTCCGGCTGGCTGCTCACCGGCCGCGGTGCACTGGCCACCGTCTACCTGGGCCTGATCACCACCGGCGTGGGTTACATGCTCTACGGCCGAGGCCTGCGCACGACGCCGGTCGCCGTCGCCACCACCCTCACCCTCGCCGAGCCCGCGGTCGCCGCCGTCCTCGGGCTCTTGGTGCTGGGCGAGCACCTGGGTCTGCCCGCCCTCGGCGGCCTCGCCCTGCTGGCCGCCAGTCTGCTGCTCCTGGCCGTGCCGTTCCGGTCTCGCTGAGCGTCACGCGGCGAAGGGGGCGCCGCACCGGCCGGACCCGGTCCGGCGCCCCCGTACCGTGATCAGGCGGGGGGCTCGCCGTAGGACGGGCGGTGCTCCTGGAGGCTCGTGGCGAGCTGCTCGGCCATCTCGCCGGCGTCGAGCCGCTTCTCGATCTGCCGCAGATCCTCGATCTTGGCGCGTGTCTCGGCGCGGCGCGGGGTGAGCACGGTGCAGCAGTCCTCGTCGGGCAGCTCGGAGATGGCCAAAGTGTGGATCCTGCGCGCCTCGGCCATGATCTCGGTCTTGTCCATGCCGATGAGCGGGCGCAGGATCGGCAGCCCGACCGCGTCGTCGAGCGCGGTGATGTTCTGCATGGTCTGGCTGCTCACCTGGCCGAGGGAGTCGCCGGTGATCAGGGCCGCGCCGCCGAGGTTGTGGGCGACGACCTCGGCGGTCTTCAGCATCAGGCGGCGCTGCGCGACGATCTGCAGCCGGTCGGCGCCGGAGGACTTGATCTGCTGCTGTGCCTTGCCGAACGGCACGACGTAGAGCCGTGACCCGCCCTGGAACTTGTCGAGCTCACGCACCAGGGCGTACGCCTTGTAGATCGACTCCGGACCGGTGAACGGCATGCCGGAGAAGTGCAGGAAGTCGACGCGCAGACCCCGGCGCATCATGCGGTACGCGGCGACGGGAGAGTCGATGCCGCCGGACATCAGGACGAGCGCCCGCCCGCTCATGCCCACCGGCAGGCCTCCCGCGCCCGGCGTGCCGTCCGTGAACACGAAGACCTCGCGCTGGTCGACCTCGATGAACACCACCATGTCGGGACGCTTGAGGTTGACCGGCAGGTCGTACCGCTCCTGGACCTTCGCGCCGACGAGGACGTTGAGGTCGGAGGAGGTGATGGGGAAGCGCTTGTCGCGGCGGCGGGCCCGGATCGCGAAGGCCCCCTTGCGAAGGAGCGCCGGGTGCTGGCCGACGAGGTCGAGGGCCGCCTGGACGGTGGCGTCGACCTCCTTCGCCACCCGCCAGGCGCGATGCACCCAGACGATGCCCATCACGTCGGTCATCCGCCGCGCGACCGCGTCGACTTCCGCGAGCTCGCCGCTCTCGGTGCGGACGACGATGACGCCCTCACGCTGCCAGACCTGGATCTTGATGCCGAGGCCCTTGACGGCGGCCCGGATGTTGTTCTGCAGGCGCCGCTCGAACAGCTCGCGGTTCTTGCCCTTGAGGACGATCTCGCCGAGCTTGAGCAGGACGCACGGCTCACCGGCCACAGACGTCTGCTCGATGGTGGGAGCGGCGTCCTGACCAGGGGCCGCGCCCTTTTCGGCGCGCTCGGCCGCCGCGTCGAGCATGGGCATGTCGGACCTCCTGCGGAACCGGGAAAGGGGTTGAGTACTAGTGTCGCGTAAGAAAACCAACGCCGCGACTCACCCGTACTGTTCCCTCCATCCACGGTATCGCCGGGATCGAGCGCCGCTCAGCGCTTGACGCAGGTGTAGGTCCCGTACACCTCGCGGCGGAAACCCGACTCGACGATCTCGAACCCGGCGGCGGCGAGCATCGGCTCGAACAACCACCGGTACGTGCTGTGCTCGGTGCGGATGTGCTCGGCGAAGTCCTCGCGGGTGTATCCCCGCGA
>JAOPYL010000232.1 GCA_025964625.1 Actinoallomurus sp.
GGGGGAGCGAGAAGAACCCCCAGCTGCAGCGGATCTACGGCACCGCCTGGGAGTCCCGCGACAAGCAGGACGAGTACCTCAAGCTGCTGGAGGAGGCCGAGAAGCGCGACCACCGCAAGCTCGGCGCCGAGCTGGACCTCATCTCCTTCCCCAGTGAGATCTGCAGCGGGCTGGCGGTCTTCCACCCCAAGGGCGGCATCGTCCGCCGCGTGATGGAGGACTACTCCCGCAAGCGCCACGAGCAGGCGGGGTATGAGTTCGTCAACACCCCGCACATCACCAAGGGCCAGCTCTTCGAGACCTCCGGGCACCTGCCCTGGTACGCCGAGGACATGTACCCGCCCTTCGAGCTCGACGGCGCGGAGTACCGCCTCAAGCCGATGAACTGCCCGATGCATAACCTGATCTTCCGGGCACGCGGCCGGTCCTACCGCGAGCTGCCGCTGCGGCTGTTCGAGTTCGGCTCCGTCTACCGGTACGAGAAGTCCGGCGTTGTGCACGGCCTCACCCGCGTCCGCGGCATGACCCAGGACGACTCCCACATCTACTGCACCAAGGAGCAGATGGTCGGGGAGCTCAAGAACCTCCTCACCTTCGTGCTCGACCTGCTGCGCGACTACGGGCTCAGCGAGTTCTTCCTGGAGCTGTCCACCCGGGACGACTCCGACAAGTTCATCGGCTCTGCCGAGGACTGGGCCGAGGCCACCGCGGCGCTGCAGGAGGCGGCCGACGAGTCCGGCCTGGACCTGGTGGACGACCCGGGTGGCGCGGCCTTCTACGGCCCCAAGATCTCCGTGCAGGCCAAGGACGCCATCGGCCGCACCTGGCAGCTGTCCACCATCCAGGTCGACTTCAACCAGCCGAAGCGGTTCGAGCTGGAGTACCAGGCGGCCGACGGCACCCGGCAGCAGCCCGTCATGATCCACCGGGCGCTGTTCGGTTCGATCGAGCGGTTCTTCGGCGTGCTGCTGGAGCACTACGCGGGCGCGCTCCCGCCGTGGCTGGCCCCCGTGCAGGTCGTCGGCATCCCGATCGGCGACGCCCACGTCCCGCATCTGGAGCAGGTCGCGGCCAAGCTGCGCGAGCGCGGCATCCGGGTGGAGGTCGACGCCTCTTCCGACCGCATGCAGAAGAAGATCCGCAACGCGCAGAAACAGAAGATCCCGTTCATGCTGCTGGCCGGCGACGACGACGTCGAGAAGAGCGCGGTCTCCTTCCGCTACCGCAACGGTGACCAGAAGAACGCCGTCCCGGTGGACGAGGCCGTCGCCGAGATCGTCAAGGCCGTCGAAGCCCGCGTCCAGATCTGACGGTGAGAACGCCAGGGGCCCGGACCACGTTCGGAGACCGGGGCCTCTGGCGTATCCGCGCATGATCAGCGGCCGGGGAGCGCAAGGAGCCTCGATGATCGCCCGACCGAGCGCTAGTTCGGTACCCGGGCGCTGGTTCGGCCGCCGGCCGGTCCTATGCTGCTGGCATGACCGAGCCCAAGCGTGAGGAGCAGTTCGGCGTGGGTGAACCCGACCAGTTTCAGCGCCTGTGGACCCCTCACCGGATGGCCTATATCAAGGGTGAGAGCAAGCCCACGGGCTTGGGACCGGACGACGGCTGCCCGTTCTGCGAGATCCCCAAGATGAACGACGACGAAGGCCTGATCGTCCGGCGGGGAGAGCACACCTACGCCGTGCTGAACCTCTACCCGTACAACTCGGGGCATCTCATGGTGTGCCCGTACCGGCACGTCGGCGACTACACCGAGCTGGACGAGGCCGAGACCGCTGAGCTCGCCCTTCTCACCAAGCACTCCCTCACCGCTCTGCGCAAGGCGAGCGGTGCCCATGGCTTCAACGTCGGCATGAACCTCGGCACCGTCGCCGGCGCCGGCATCGCCGCTCACCTGCACCAGCACGTCGTCCCCCGGTGGGGCGGTGACACCAACTTCATGCCGATCATCGGGCAGACCAAGGTGCTGCCGCAGCTCCTCCGCGAGACCCGCCAGCTGATCGCGGAAGCCTGGCCGCACGACTGACGTTGGGTACGGGCATGGAGCGGCCGGTTCTGGTGTACGACGGCGACTGCGCCTTCTGCACGCGCGCGGTCCGGTTCGTCCGGCGGCGCATCCCGTCGGACGCCGAGATCGTCGCCTTCCAGTTCGCCGATCTCGGCGCGCTCGGCACCACCGCCGAACGCGCTCGCCGGGAGTTGCTGTGGGTCGAGGACGGCCGTGTGCACGGCGGCGCGCAGGCGGTGGCCGGGCTGCTCGTCGACGCGGGGGCCTTCTGGAGGCCGCTCGGCCTGCTCGTCCGCGTTCCGCCGTTCCGCTGGATCGCGCGGGGCGTCTACCGCCTGATCGCCGCCAACCGGCACCGGCTGCCCGGCGGCACGCCCGCCTGCGCGCTGCCGGCCGAGCGTCCCGGCGCACGGCGGCCTGGCACGTAGCCGGGCCGACGCGGCGCCGCGGCCGGCAGGCCCGGTGCGGGCCTAGGTGGCGTCCAGCGCGGCACCCGCGGCGATGCCCGCCACCGCGCTCGTCCCGCCCGCGGTCAGCCCCGGATGAACGAGCGCCGTGATCTTTGCTTCCCCATCCCGGTCATCACGGGGCCGGAACCGTCTGCGGCGCGGCGGCTCCCGCCTGGATCAGATCCGAGACGGTGACGAACTCGAAGCCCTTGGCGCGCAGGCCGTGGATCATCGTGGCGAGGTTGCGCAGGGTGACGAGCCGGTCGGGGTGGCCCGTGTCGTGGGCGAGCAGGATGGTTCCGGGCCGGGTGTTGCCGACGATGTAGTCGACGAGCCCCGCCGGATGCTTCTCGTACGTCTTCTCCAGCATCTTGATCGACCACAGGACCAGGCCGTACCCGAGCGAGCCGGCCGCGCTCAGCGTCGTTCCCCCGATGTTGCCGTACGGCGGTCGCAGATGGCGTGGCTCCTTGCCCGTGATCTTGGCGATCGCGGCGTGGGACCGCTGGATCTGGGCGTACGCGGCCTTGTGGTCCAGGTGCGAGAGGTCCTGGTGGGCCCACGTGTGGTTCCCGGCCTCGTGCCGGTCCATGCGCCCGTGGATGAGCCGGGCGTGCTGGACCAGCCGCCGGCCGATGAGGAAGAACGTGGCCTTCACCTTCTCCTCGTCGAGGATGTCGTGCACCATCGGGGTCCAGTTCGGCATCGGCCCGTCGTCGAAGGTCAGGGCCACCAGCTTCTGGGAGGTGTTCACCGCCCAGGTGACGTCGACGTGGCCTTCGACCGGCCGCCAGGGGCCCGCCGAGGCGACGCCGAGCGCCGACGGGGGAGTTGCGGGCGAGGCCTCGGCCGAGCCGAACGCCGTCCCCGCGGCGATCCCGGCGACGGTGCCCGCCCCGCCCACTGCCAGGGCGCGGAGAAGTGCGCGTCTTCCGTGATCGTCAGCCCCCGTATCACTCATAACACGATCATCCCAACCGTGAGTTAACGCGGCGTCATCCTTCAGGAGGAATCATGGGGTCCGCGGTGGGAGATCCGCTGCCCCGCCCCTCATCAGGGGCGGGGCAACAGCCGGCAGGCGCTCCTACGTCTCGGTGACGACCTTCTCGGCCAGATGTGAGGGCAGCGGCTCGTACCGCAGGAAGGTGCGGTTGAAGGTGCCGGTGCCGTGCGACATCGAGCGCAGGTCGATCGCGTAGCGCGTGATCTCCAGTTGCGGCACCTCCGCCTTGATCAGCGAACGGCCGCCCGCGATCGTCTCGGTGCCCAGCACCCGCCCGCGCCGTGACGAGAGGTCCGACATCACCACGCCGACGTAGTCGTCGGCGATGAGCACGGCGACATCGTCCACCGGCTCCAGCAACAGGACCTGCGTCTTGCTCGCCGCGTCCTTCAGGCCCAGCTGGCCCGCGGTCTGGAAGGCCATGTCGGAGGAGTCCACGGAGTGCGCCTTGCCGTCGTAGAGCCTGACCCGGATGTCGACGAGCGGATATCCGGCCAGCACGCCGCGCTCCATCTGGATGCGCAGGCCCTTCTCCACGGAAGGAACGAACTGCCGGGGGATCACTCCGCCAACGATCTTGTCGACGAACTCGAACCCGGAGCCCGAGGGCAGCGGCTCGACCTCGATGTGGCAGATGGCGTACTGCCCGTGACCGCCACTCTGCTTGACGTGGCGGCCGAGCCCGTTCGCGCTGCCGCCGAACGTCTCCCGCAGCGGCACCCGCAGCGGCACCGTCTCGACCTCGACGCCGTACCGGCTGCTCAGCCGGTCCAGCAGCACGTCGGCGTGGGCCTCTCCCATGTTCCACAGCACCAGTTGACGCGTCTCGGAGTTGTTCTCGAGCCGCAGCGTCGGGTCCTCGGCCACCAGCCGGGCCAGCGCCTGGGACAGCTTGTCCTCATCGGCCTTCGACCTGGCCTGGATCGCCGCGGGCAGCAGCGGGTCGGGCATGGACCACGGGGCTATCAGCAGCGGGGCGTCCTTCGCCGAGATGGTGTCGCCGGTCTCGGCGTGGGTCAGCTTGGCGACCGCGCAGATGTCACCGGCCACGCACGACGACATCGTGCGCTGGAGCTTGCCCAGCGGCGCGGTCAGCGCGCCGACCCGCTCGTCGATGTCGTGGTCCTCGTGGCCGCGGTCCTCCAGGCCGTGCCCGGACACGTGCACCGTCGCGTCGGGGAGCAGAGTGCCGCTGAACACGCGCACCAGGGAGATCCGTCCGACGTACGGGTCGGAGGCCGTCTTGACGACCTCGGCCACCAGCGGACCGGCGGGGTCGCACGTCAGGTCCTTCGCGGGTCTGCCGTCGGTCGTCGTCACCGCGGGGATGCCGTGCTCCAGCGGCGACGGGAACGCCTGTGTCATCACTTCCAGCAGCTCGCCCATGCCGATCACCGGCCCGGGGTTGTCGCCGTGCGGCACCGACGTGGTCAGCACGGGATAGAAGCTGCCGCGCGCGACCGCCTTCTCCAGGTCCTCGATAAGGGCCTTGATGTCGATGTCCTCGCCGGAGAGATAGCGATCCATGAGCGTCTCGTCCTCGCTCTCCTGGATGACCCCCTCGATGAGAGCGCCACGCTGCTCCTCGAGCCGCTCCAGGAACTCCGGGTCCGGGTCCCGCTCGGTGCGGGTGCCGGACGAGTAGTCGAAACACTTCTGCGTCAGCAGCCCGATCAGTCCGGCATCGCACGGGAAGTAGCACGGCAGCACGCCGTCGCCGAAGGCGTCCTGGCACTCGGTGAGCGCCTCGTCGAAGTCGCCGCGTTGCTGGTCGATCTTGGTGATGACGACCGCACGCGGCATACCGACCGCCGCGCATTCCTCCCACAGCATCCGGGTGACCCCGTCGATGCCGTCCACCGCGGAGACGACGAACAGGGCGGCGTCCGCGGCCCGCAACCCCGCCCGCAGGTCGCCGACGAAGTCGGCGTAACCGGGTGTGTCCAGCAGGTTGACCTTGACGCCGCCGTGTACCAGAGAGGCGAGCGACAGGTTGACCGAGCGCTGCTGGCGCATCTCCACTTCGTCATAGTCACTGACCGTCGAGCCGTCCTCGACGCGACCGGGCCGCTGGATCGTACCGGTCGCAGCGAGCAGCGCCTCGACGAGCGTCGTCTTGCCCGCCCCGGAATGGCCGACCAGCGCGATATTGCGTATCTTCTCTGGCTGGTCGACCGACGGTGCCCTGCCGGCGGCTCCTTGGGGACCTGTCTTATCCGCCACGCGCCCACCTCCAAAAGGACCTGGGTGTGACGGGCGCCACACCCGTGGTCACCACCTTTACCGCCCAGGCCTCATATCACAAGGGGTGACCGGGAAACGCTCGAAGCCCTCATGACATCAGCCGTTCCCATCTGCGGTGACGTCACGCACTACGATTGGCCCGCCAAGGGGTGGCGGGGCGCAGCCACGGGCGAAACACTGCGGCCGATCACGATCACGAGGATGGCAATGCTCAACCACTTGCGGCCGGCGCTGTCGCGTGTCATCGCGCCGGTGGGCCTGGCGCTGGCCCGCACCGGCGTCACACCCAACACGATAACCGTCATCGGCACGCTCGGAGTCGTCGGCGGCGCGCTCGGCTTCTATCCCCGCGGAGAGTTCTTCTGGGGGACCGTGGTCATCACGGTCTTCGTGCTCTTCGACATGTTCGACGGCGCGGTGGCCCGGGTGACCGGGAAGACGAGCCGGTTCGGCGCGTTCCTCGACTCGAACATGGACCGCGTGTCCGACGCGGCGATCTTCTCCGGGCTGATCCTCCGCTTCGCGAGCGAGGACCACAACGACATGCTGCTCCTCGTTCTGGCGCTGTTCTGCCTCATTTCCGGCGCGCTCGTGTCGTACGCCCGGGCACGCGCCGAGGGGGTGGGGCTCAACGCGACCGTCGGCATCGCGGAGCGTGGCGAGCGCCTCATCGTCGGCCTGGTCGCCATCGGCCTCGCCGGGCTGGGCGTGCCGTACGTCCTCGCCGCCGGACTGTGGCTGCTCTCCCTGGCCAGCGCGATCACCGTCGCGCAGCGGTACCTCGCCGTGTGGCGCCAGGTGCGGGCCGGGGAAGCGTCATGAGAGACGGGCTGGCGGACGCCGTCTACACCCTCGGCTGGGCGGCGGTCCGCCGCATGCCGGAGCCGGCGGCCCGCCAGATCTTCACCCTCATCGCGGATCGCGCCTGGCGGCAGCGCGGCCGCGGCGTCCGCCAGCTCGAGAAGAACCTCCGGCGGGTCGTCGGCGACGACATCTCAGAGGAGGCGCTGCGCGAGCTCAGCCGGAAGAACATGCGGTCCTACCTCCGCTACTGGATGGAGTCCTTCCGGCTGCCGTCGATGAGCCGCGAGCGGATCCTCTCCGGGATGCGCATCACCGGCGTGGACGAGATCTTCAAGGAGCTGGACTCCGGGCACGGCGTCGTGGCGGCCCTCCCGCACATGGGCAACTACGATCACGCGGGCGCCTGGATCGCGCTGTCCGGTACGCCGGTGACGACGGTCATGGAGCGCCTCAAGCCCGAGTCGCTGTACGACCGCTTCCTCGCCTACCGGGCGGGCCTGGGCATGGAGGTCCTCCCGGCGACCGGAGGTGACGGCGACGTCTTCCGCAGCCTCGCCGAGCGCCTGCGCGACGGCAGGCTGGTCTGCCTGGTCGCCGACCGGGACCTCACCGCGAGCGGCATCGAGGTCGACTTCTTCGGCCGCGACGCCAAGCTGCCCGCCGGACCGGCCGCGCTGGCCGTGCGGACCGGAGCCGCCCTCAGGCCGGTGACCCTGTGGTACGAAGGAAAGGACTGGGGTGCGCGCGTCCATGAGGAGATCCCCGTGCCCGACGAGGGGGACCGTGAAGAGAAGATCCGCGCGATGACACAGTCTCTCGCGCACGCCTTTCAGCAGAGCATCGCCGCGCACCCGGAAGACTGGCACATGCTGCAGCGTGTCTGGGTGGAGGACCTGTGAGACGCGAGCGACCGGTGAGAAGGGCGACCGCCCAGTGAGGATAGGCATCGTCTGCCCGTACACCTGGGACGTTCCCGGTGGCGTGCAACAGCACGTCCGCGACCTGGCCGAGGCGCTGTTCGCGTCGGGCCACGAGGTCTCGGTCATCGCGCCCGCCGACGACGACGCGCCGCTGCCGCCCTACGTCGTGTCCGCCGGGCGGGCCGTGCCGGTGCCGTACAACGGGTCGGTGGCCCGGCTCTCCTTCGGATTCCTTTCCGCCGCCCGGGTCCGCCGCTGGATCCGTGAGGGCTCCTTCGACGTGCTGCACGTGCACGAGCCGGCCGCGCCGTCCCTGGGGGTGCTCGCGTGCTGGGCCGCAGACGGGCCCATAGTGGCCACCTTCCACGCGTCGTTCGAGCGGTCGCGCGCGCTGTCGGCGGCCGGCCCGATCCTGCAGAGCGCCATGGAGAAGATCACCGCGCGCATCGCGGTGTCGGAGAAGGCGCGCAGGACGCTCGTGGAGCACTTCGGCGGAGATGCCGTGCTGATCCCGAACGGAGTCACCACCGAGCGGTACGCCATGGCCGAGCCGCTGCCCGGCTGGCCCGGCGACGACTGTGCGCTCGGGTTCCTCGGCCGCATGGACGAGCAGCGGAAGGGGCTGGCGGTGCTACTGAGGGCGTTCGAGATCCTCGGCCGCGAACGCCCGGGGCTGAGGCTGCTGCTGGCCGGTCCGGGAGACGCCGACGAGGTGCGCGCCAAGGTCTCGCCGGAGTTGCGGGACCGGGTCGTCAACCTCGGGCTGGTGAGCGAGGCCGACAAGGTCCGCGCGCTGCACTCGGTGGACGTCTTCGTCGCCCCCAACACCGGCGGGGAGAGCTTCGGCATCGTGCTCGCCGAGGCCATGTCGGCGGGCGCGCCGATCCTGGCCAGCGACATCGAGGCCTTCCGGCGCGTGCTGCTCGAAGGCCGCGCGGGCGCCCTGTTCCCGGTCGGCGACTCCGGCGCGCTGGCCGTCGCCGCCGCCGAGCTGCTCGACGACGCCCCGCGCCGCAAGCAGTTGTCGGACGAGGCCAAGACGGCCGTGCGCGCGTACGACTGGTCGACGGTCGCCCGCGACGTCGTGCGCGTCTACGAGACGGTCGCCGGCGACACCGCCGTCGTCGAGACCTCCGCGAGCTGACCATGCCGGAGGTACTCCTGAACATCGCGCTCCTCGCCGCCGTCGTCGTGTTCCTCGGCGTCTACGTGTCGTGGCGGGCCACCCGGATCGACCGGCTGCACGTGCGGCTGGAGACCGCTCGTGCGGGGCTGGACGCCGCTCTGGTGAGGCGGGCGGCGGTCGCCCTGGAGCTCGCCGCCTCCCGACTGCTCGACCCGGCCACGAGCCTGCTGCTGGCGGCCGCCGCCCACGAGGCCCGCATCGCGGACTCCGACAACCGCGAGTTCGCGGAGAGCGACCTGTCGCGTGCCCTGCGGGCCGTCGTCGACCAGCCCGACTTCCGCGGCACCCTCACGAGCCGTCAGGACGGCGCGGCGCTGCTCGATGATCTCGACGCCGCGGTGCGGAAGGTGTCGTACGCGCGGAGTTTCTACAACAACGCGGTCACCGCCACCCGGGCGGCGCGGCGCAAGCTCCTTCCTCGCGTCCTGCCGCTGTCCGGACGGGCGCCGGTCCCGGAGTTCTTCGAGATCGACGACGCCCCGCCGGAGAGCTGAACCGGGCCAGACCTGCCGGAACGTCCGGTGCGCGAGCGGCCGCGGGCGGATACGGGAACGGCCGCCGGCATGTCATTCATCGACTAACCTCGCCGGTTCAGAGCTTCCGAATTGCCGGAGAGGTGGAGCTATGCACTGTTTCCGACGTGCGCCCGCGTGCGCCGCCGTGTTCGCGGTCGCGGCGCTTGCGGCCTGCTCGCAGGGGCCGAAGGCGGCGTCGGCGACGCCCCCGCCCGTTGCGGACCCGCAGGCGTCCGAGCCGGCGCCGTCCCGGACCCATCCGTTCACCGGGGGTCACACCGGGCTGGACGGCCCGGTGCTCGCGGTCAAGGTCGACAACACCCGTGCCGCCAAACCGCAGCGGGGCCTGCGCTCGGCCGACATCGTCTACGTGGAGCAGGTCGAGGGCGGCCTCAGCCGGATCATGGCGGTGTTCTCCTCGAGCCTGCCACCGCAGGTGGGTCCGGTGCGCAGCGCGCGCATCTCCGACCTGCACATCCTTCCCCAGTTCGGCAGGCCCGCGTTCGCCTACTCCGGCGTGCAGGGCAAGATGCGGCCCTACGTCGCGAAGGCGCCGCTCGTCGACGTCTCCCAGGACAAGGTGGGCGGCGCGTACTCGCGCGGCGGCTCGAACCCCGCCCCGTACAACCTGTACGCCTCGCCGAAACAGCTCCTCGACCGTGCGCCGGAGGCGGAAAAGGCACGGGACATCGGATTCCGTTTCGGCCCCGCTCCGGAAGCCGGGAGGCCGGTGACGAGCTTCACCGCCCGCTATCCGTCGGCGTCGTTCCGCTTCAGCTGGTCGGCCGCTGAAAGGCGCTGGCTGGTCTCCCAGGACGGCAGGCCGGACCGGGCCGCCGAGGGCGGTCTGCTCGGCGGCCAGACGATCGTGATCCAGCGGGCCGAGACGACCCGGTCGCCGTTCCATGACTTCCTTGGCGACTACACGCCGCTGGTGCGGACGGTCGGCAACGGTACGGCGACCGTGCTGCGCGATGGCAAGGCGTACGACGCCCGCTGGTCGCGGCCGTCGGAGCAGGCGGGCACGGAGTTCACCACCATGTCCGGCCGGCCGATGACCTTTGCGCCGGGCCAGGTGTGGGTCGTCCTCGTTAACGCCGGAAAGCCCGTCACGCCATGAGATGACAGCAGGTAATGGATTTGGTGGTATCGAGAGTTCCGCGCGCACGTGCGCGACGGGCTGATCGCGTCGGCCCCGCCCCCGTACACCATCTCCGGATCGCGACGTGATTCCTGACGAGGTGACGGGGCGAAACGGCCCTTACCTGGCTCTACCATGGAGTCGACAGCTTGATCGACTCTTCTAAGAGGTAGCGCCGTGTCCACTGCCACCCCCGCCCAGTCCAACGCCGTTCCGGAGACCGGCACCGCCCGTGTGAAGCGGGGGATGGCGGAGATGCTCAAGGGCGGCGTGATCATGGACGTCGTCACGCCCGAGCAGGCCAAGATCGCCGAAGACGCCGGTGCCGTCGCGGTCATGGCACTGGAGCGCGTGCCCGCCGACATCCGTGCCGAGGGCGGCGTCTCGCGGATGAGCGACCCCGACATGATCGACGGCATCATCGCGGCCGTTTCGATCCCGGTCATGGCCAAGGCGCGCATCGGCCACTTCGTCGAGGCCCAGGTCCTGCAGGCCCTTGGCGTCGACTACGTCGACGAGTCCGAGGTACTCACCCCGGCCGACTACGACAACCACATCGACAAGTGGGCGTTCACGGTGCCCTTCGTCTGCGGCGCCACCAACCTCGGTGAGGCGCTGCGCCGCATCACCGAGGGCGCGGCGATGATCCGCTCCAAGGGCGAGGCGGGCACCGGCGACGTGTCGAACGCCACCACCCACATGCGCCAGCTGCGCCAGCAGATCCGGCGGCTCGGTTCACTGCCCGAGGACGAGCTCTTCGTCGCGGCCAAGGAGCTGCAGGCACCGTACGAGCTGGTCAAGGAGGTCGCCAAGGGCGGCAAGCTGCCCGTGGTGCTGTTCACCGCGGGGGGCATCGCGACGCCCTCCGACGCCGCGATGATGATGCAGCTCGGCGCCGAGGGCGTGTTCGTCGGCTCCGGCATCTTCAAGTCCGGTGACCCGGCCAAGCGCGCCGAGGCGATCGTCAAGGCCACCACCTTCTACGACGACCCCGACGTCATCGCCAAGGTGTCGCGCGGGCTCGGCGAGGCGATGGTCGGCATCAACGCGTCCACGCTGACCACGTCCGACCGCTACGCCGGCCGCGGCTGGTAACGACCTGCCGCGGCGGGAGGGCCGGTCCACCGGGTTCTCACCTCCCGGGTCGCGCGGGAAGTGGTATCTCCTCTCCACAGCGGAGGATCGGCGGGTTACGCTGGGCGGCGGCCGGTGGCGCAACGGCTCCGCGAGCGGGCCGGGGACCACGGGAGGGAACGAAGCCCATGGGTTGGTCCGTCGCATTGGCGTGTGCCCACCTCGGTGAGCCCGAAGATGCCTTCCGGCAGGGGCTCGCCCCGGATCCGGACGCCGCGGCCGACCTGGCCCGGCGGCTGTACCCACGGGTCTCGGTCGTCGAGACCGGTGACACCGTGCTCGACTTCGCGCTGTGGCCGTATGAGGACGAGCTCTTCGTGGGCGCGTACGGCCACGCGCTGATCGTCTGCGACCGCCGGCTCTTCTGCGTCGACGACCAGGCGCGCACGCTCGCCGACGAGATCGCCAAGGCGCTGCCCGGCGCCTCCTGCGGCGTTCTCGTCCTGCACAGCGTCGTGTCCGGGTGCTGGTTCCGGTGGTACGACCGCAACCGCCCGCAGCGTGACGTGTTCGTGACCGCGGAGGACGGCGTGGTCGTCGACCTCGGCGACCGGCTCCCGGCGGAGGCGCCGTTCTGGAAACGGATCGACGACGGCGCCGAGGACGTGCCGCTCCCGTTCGACTACGAGGAGTACGGCCTGGCGCTGGCGCGGGCGCACCTGTTCGGCCGCGGTATCACCGAGCGCGGTGACGACGGCTTCCTCGCCCTTGAGCTGCCACTACGCCGCTTCAAGCTAGCCTGAGCGGGCGGCCACGGGCTTGTCGTCGCATGGACACGAACAGCCACGAGCGGGAAGATCGGCGTGCGCCGTCGGCGTTGTGACTGGCACTAAGCTCATTGTGGGTACATCTCGAGTTCGAAGGGCTGGTCCGTGGCTGCTGTCCCGACGATCGGCGTGCTGGCGCTGCAGGGAGACGTGCGCGAGCATCGCCGTGCCCTGGAGTCCTGCGGCGCGACAACGGCGGTCGTACGCCGCCCCGAGGAGCTCGAACGGGTCGGAGCGCTGGTGATCCCCGGCGGAGAGTCCACCACCATGTGGAGGCTCGCCCGCACCTTCGACCTGCTCGATCCGCTGCGCAAGCGCGTCGAGCAGGGCATGCCCGCCTACGGCTCCTGCGCCGGGATGATCATGCTTGCGGACCACATCCTCGACGGCGCGGAGGGGCAGGAGACCATCGGCGGCATCGACATGCTCGTGCGACGCAACGCGTTCGGCCGTCAGGTCGACTCGTTCGAGGGCGATGTGCGGATGACCGGACTCGACACACCGTTCCACGCGGTCTTCATCCGGGCCCCATGGGTGGAGTCCGTCGGCGAGGGAGCCGAGGTTCTCGGGCGCGCCGAGTCCGGCGACTCCGCCGGTAGGATCGTCGCGGTCCGGCAGGGCCACCTCCTCGCGACGTCGTTCCACCCGGAGCTCGCCGGTGACCCGCGGATCCACGCACTCTTCCTTGAGATGGTGAAGGGACTGTCGTGACCATGTTCTCCGCCGGACGGCGGGGAGTCCAGCGGCCGCCCGCCGGGTTCCCCGATGTCGCGGTCGTGCACGAGACGATCAAATTGCGTGTCTCTTTCTGAGATTGGAGGAAGGGGCTTCCTCTTCGGCCCGCAGGCCGGGGTCTCCGCCCCAGAAATCAGATGAGTGGCCACTCCAAGTGGGCGACGACGAAGCACAAGAAGGCTGCCCTCGATGCCAAACGGGGCAAGCTGTTCGCCAAGCTCATCAAGAACATCGAGGTGGCGGCCCGCACGGGCGGCGGCGACCCGGACGGTAACCCGACGCTGTACGACGCGATGCAGAAGGCCCGCAAGAACTCGGTGCCGCTCGAGAACATCGAGCGGGCGCGCAAGCGCGGAGGGGGCGAGGAGGCCGGCGGCGCCGAATGGCAGACGATCATGTACGAGGGCTATGGGCCCGGCGGCGTCGCGGTGCTCATCGAGTGCCTGACCGACAACCGCAACCGCGCCGCCTCCGACGTCCGCACGGCGCTGACCCGTAACGGCGGTTCGCTCGCGGACCCCAACTCGGTGTCGTACCTGTTCAACCGCAAGGGCGTCATCCTCCTCCCCAAGGAGGGGACGACCGAGGACGACGTGATGATGGCGGTCCTCGACGCCGGCGCCGAGGAGGTCAACGACCTCGGTGAGTCGTTCGAGGTCATCAGCGAGGCCGGCGACCTGGTGGCTGTGCGCAAGGCACTGCAGGACGCGGGCGTCGACTACGAGTCGGCCGAGGCGAACTTCCTGCCGAGCGTCAGCGTCCCCCTCGACGAGGACAACGCCAAGAAGGTCTTTCGCCTGCTGGAGGCTCTCGAGGACAGCGACGACGTGCAGAACGTCTTCGCCAACTTCGACGTGGCCGACGACATCATGGAGAAGATCGACGCCTGAGCACCGCGCCCGTCCGCGCACATGACGGACGGGTGCGGTGCCGTCCGCGGCATGCCGTAGCGTCCTGGTCCCATGGAGATCCGTACGCTCGATCCCGATGGACTCGACGCCCTGCACGACCTGAGGGCCCGCGCCTTCGGGCCGCAGAGCAGGCAGGACTGGCTGCCGTATGCCCGCCGGGCCGCCGGCGAGAATCAGCTGCTGGGGGTCTACGACGGATCCCGGCTCGTCGCTTCCGGCAGCTACCACCTGTTCGACCAGTGGTGGCACGGCCGCGCGGTGCCGATGGGCGGCGTGGCGAGCGTCTGCGTGGCCCCCGAGGACCGCGGGCGCGGCGTCGGCCGCCGGCTGGCCGCCGCGCTCCTGGAGCTGATGGACGACCGGCCGCTGTCGGCCCTCTACCCGGCCACAGCGCCCGTCTACCGTTCGGTCGGCTACGAGCACGCGGGCGCCCAGCACCTGCTGACGGTGCGGCCCGAGGCGCTGCGCACGCTCTCCGCCGGCTCCACCGAGGTCCGCCGTGCCGGCCCCGGTGACGCCGCCGAGGTCGTGGCCCTGCTGCGGCGGCTGCACGCCGACGCGAGGGACGGCGGCCCGATCGACCGGGGCGAGCGGTACTTCCGCGGCGTCCTGGAGGACGAGCGGGTCTACTCCTACATCGCCGACGACGGGTTCCTGGCGTACGGCTGGCGGGACGGCAACGCACAGCTGGCCGTGCACCGCTGTGTGGCCGGGTCCGCCGAGACGGCGCGCGCACTGTGGGCGGTCGTCGGATCCGGGTCCTCGGTGGCCGAGACCCTGCGCGCGTGCGTGGCGCCACACGATCCGCTGCTGTGGCTGCTCCGCGACCGCTCGACCGAGGACGTTCACCGCGTCTCCTGGATGCTGCGCGTGCTCGACGCGCCGGCGGCCGTCGCCGCCCGGGGCTTCCCGGCGGGCGTGTCGGCCGACGTGCCGCTCGTCATCCATGACGAGCAGCGGCCGCGCAACGCGGGGGCCTGGCGGCTGACGGTCGACGGGGGAGAGGGCCGCTTGGAGCGCGCGGACGAGGACCGCGATGCCCTGCGGCTGCCGGCGCGCGGCCTCGCGGCGCTCTACGCGGGCATCCCCATGGCGACCTTGCGCCGCGGCGGCATCGCGGCGGGCGGCAACGCCGCTGACCGGCTTCTCGACGCCGCGTTCGCCACCACCCCCTTCATGCTCGACTACTTCTGACCCGCGGGCGACACGCCGGGGGCAGCGAGGCCGGGAGACGTACGGGCCGAGTAGCCTCACTGCGAACAGGTGTTCGGGGTCGAGAGGAGTCGTCGTGCGTGTACTGGGCGTCGACCCCGGGCTCACCCGGTGTGGAGTGGGTGTCGTGGACGGCGCGCCCGGAGCGCCGCTGAAACTGGTCTCCGTCGGCGTCATCCGCACCAGTCCCGGCGACGAGATAGGCGTCCGGCTGATCGGCCTCGAGCGGGGCCTGGAGGAGCTGCTCGACGCCGTCCACCCCGACGCCGTCGCCGTCGAGCGGGTGTTCAGCCAGCACAACGTCACCACGGTCATAGGCACCGCGCAGGCGGGGGCGATCGCCATCGCCTGCGGAGCGCGCCGCGGGCTCCCGGTCGCGCTGCACACCCCGAGCGAGGCCAAGGCTGCGGTCACCGGGAACGGCCGCGCGGACAAGGCCCAGGTGACCGCCATGGTGACCCGGCTGCTGCGGCTCGACGCGCCGCCGAAGCCGGCCGACGCCGCGGACGCGCTCGCGCTGGCCATCTGTCACGTGTGGCGCGGAGGGGCCCAGGCACGGATCGAAGCCGCCAGAATCAGGCAGGGAAGGACGCGCCAGTGATCGCATTCGTCAACGGCAAGGTCGCCGCGGCCGGTCCCGACGGCGCCGTGATCGAGGTCGGCGGGGTCGGGCTGTCGGTCCTGTGCACGCCGGCGACGCTCGCCGGGCTGCGCGTGGGCGACCGGGCGCATGTGCCCACCTCGCTCATCGTGCGTGAGGACTCACTCACCCTGTACGGCTTCGCCGACGACGACGAGCGGTCGGTGTTCGAGCTGCTGCAGACGGCCAGTGGCGTGGGTCCTCGGCTGGCCCTCGCGATGCTGGCCGTGCACACGCCCAACGCTCTGCGCCGCGCCGTGGCCACCGAGGACCTCTCCGGCCTGACCAAGGTGCCCGGCATCGGCAAGAAGGGCGCCCAGCGCATCGTGCTGGAGCTCAAGGACCGCCTGGGCCTGCCCTTCGACGATGAGACGCCCGTGCCGGCGTCCCGTACCGCCCCATGGCGCGCTCAGGTCCATACCGGGCTCACAAATCTCGGCTGGCCCGCCAGGGACGCCGACGCCGCCGTCGACGCGGTGGCCGCCGAGTTCGACGGCCAGGACGTGCCCGATGTCGCCGCCCTGCTGCGGCTGGCCATGAGGAAACTCAGCCGATGAACCCGCGTCCGCGTCCGATCCCGGACGGATCAGAGCTCGCCCGCGGCGGCTCAGGAGGTGATGCGTGAGCGAGGATCGTTTCGTCTCGCCGGTCGCGGACGGTGAGGAGAAGGCCATCGAGGCGGCGCTGCGGCCCAAGCGTCTCGATGACTTCGTCGGGCAGGCGCGCGTGCGGGAGCAGCTGTCGCTCGTGCTGCAGAGCGCCCTGCGGCGCGGTCGGCCGCCGGACCATCTGCTCATGTCCGGGCCGCCCGGCCTCGGCAAGACCACGCTCGCCATGATCATCTCCGCCGAGCTCGGCATGCCCCTGCGGATCTCGTCCGGTCCGGCGATCGAGCGGGCCGGCGACCTCGCGGCGGTGCTGTCCACGCTCTCGGAGGGCGAGGTGTTGTTCCTCGACGAGATCCACCGGATGGCGCGGCCGGCCGAGGAGATGCTCTACGTCGCGATGGAGGACTTCCGGGTCGACGTCGTGGTCGGCAAGGGACCCGGCGCGACCGCGATCCCCCTCGACATCGCACCGTTCACGCTGGTCGGCGCGACCACGAGAGCGGGGCTGCTGCCGGCGCCGCTGCGCGACCGGTTCGGTTTCGTGGCGCACATGGACTTCTACGAGCCAGAGGACCTCGAACGCATCCTCCATCGCTCCGCCAGGCTGCTGGACGTGCGGACGGACGAGGAGGGCGCCGCCGAGATCGCCAAGCGGTCCCGTGGCACGCCCCGGATCGCCAACCGGCTGCTACGCCGGGTCCGCGACTACGCCGAGGTTCGCGCCGACGGGGTCATCACGGCGGAAATAGCCCGTCACGCGCTGTCGTTGTACGAGGTCGACGCCGATGGACTGGACCGGCTCGACAGGTCGGTGCTGGACGCGCTCCTGCGTATGTTCGGCGGTGGCCCGGTCGGCCTGTCCACGCTGGCGGTGGCCGTGGGAGAGGAACCGGAGACGGTCGAGGTGGTGGCCGAGTCGTTCCTGGTCCGAAAGGGACTGATCGCCCGCACCCCCCGAGGGCGCATCGCCACACCCGCGGCCTGGCGGCATATGGGAATCACGCCTCCGCCCACGGTTGAAGGTACGCTTTTCGAAGTGACGGAGGAGTGACGCGGAACTTCCCGGCGCGCTGAGTCGTCACGTCGTTGCCGGAGTTTCGTTAACTCCTTTACACTCCGGAGCTTGGTCGCCGTCGTCAGGCGACACGCCTTTCGCATGCGAAATCGTCGGCGGCAGGCTGAACACACATATCGGAAGGATGCCCCGGTGCAGGGCAACACAGAACTAACAGCGCTCACCCATGTCGTTGCGGCAAAGAGCGGCAGCAATCCGCTGGTCACGCTCCTGCCAGTGATTCTCATCGGCGTGGTCTTCTACTTCCTGCTGTTCCGCCCGCAGCGCCGGCGACAGCAGCAGCAGACCCAGATGCAGGGCAGGATCCAGCCGGGCCAGCGCGTCATGACGACCGCCGGCATGCTCGCGACGGTCGTCGCCGTCGAGGACGACGGCCTCGTGCTCGAGATCGCGCCGGGGGTCGAAGCCCGCTTCGTGAAGCAGGCCATCGGTCAGGTCCTCGACGACTCCACCGAGGAGGAGGCCGACGAGGACGAGAACGCGGAGGCCGAGGAGGTCCCGGAGGCTCGGGAGACTCTGCAGGACGACGTCGAGGCGAAGACCGAGACGCTTCCCGGCGCCGCCGGGCAGAAGCCGGAAGAGGAACCGCTGAAGGACGGCGAGAACAAGCCCGGCAAGGGGCCTTCGGCCTGACCAACGCCCTGACCGCTGACAAAGGACGAAAGACGACCGTGGCTCCGCCCAACAGAAACGTTCAGAAACCAGGACGCGCGCTCATCACGCTGCTCCTGATCGCCGTGGCCCTGGTGGGCGTGATGTTCTGGCAGGGTCAAAAGACGCCGAAGCTGGCCCTTGACCTCGCCGGGGGCACCACCGTGACGCTCACGGCGGAGCCCGCGAAGGCCGGCGCCAAGGTCGGCGACGCCCAGATGGGCCAGGCGATCAACATCATGCGCGAGCGCGTGAACAGCCTGGGGGTGTCCGAGGCCGAGGTCACCAAACAGGGCAACAACGTCATCATCGTCCAGGTCCCCGGTCAGGGGCAGGAGCGGGTCGTCAAGCTCATCGGCACCACCGCGAAACTGGAGTTCCGCCAGGTGCTGGTGGCGGAACCGGTGGGCGTCCAGCAGCAGGTGCCGGCGCCCACCCCCGTTCCGTCGAGTAGCGGCAAGAACACGGCGTCCCCGAAGCCGTCCGGCAGTGCCAAGCCGTCCGGGGCCTCCACGCCGAAGGGTCGGGCGCTCGCCCAGGTGCTGACCAAGGCGACTCCGAAGCCGTCCGGCAGTGGCTCTGCGGCTCCGAAGGCCTCCCAGTCGCTGTCTCCCCAGCAGATGCAGCAGTTGCAGCAGCAGCTCCAGCAGCAACAGCAGCAGTCCGGCGGTGAGGACTTCACCGGCGTCGACCCGGCCGTCAAGGCTCAGTTCGACAAGCTCACCTGCACCGGCAAGGACGTCGGCCAGGGCCAGACGCTGGACCCGGGCAAGCAGGTCGCGATCTGCGCCAAGCCGGACGACAAGACCCACAAGAGCGACTCCAAGTTCATCCTCGGCCCGACCAAGATCGCTGGCGAGCAGGTGACCAAGGCGCAGGCCCTGGCGCCGGACCCGCAGTCGGGCCGGATGCAGTGGACGGTGAGCCTCGACCTCAACGGCGGCGCCACCAAGACGTTCGCCGACTTCACCCAGCAGGCGGCCGCGCTGGGGGAGAGCAATACCCGTAACCACTTCGCGATCACCCTGGACGGCACGGTCTACTCCTGGCCGAGCGTCAAGGAGGCGATCACGTCGGGCAACGCGCAGATCGAGGGCCAGTTCAGCCAGCAGGAGGCCACCGACCTCGCCAACGTGCTGAAGTACGGCGCGCTGCCTCTGAAGTTCAACCAGAGCTCGATCGAGTCGGTCTCGGCGACGCTGGGCAAGGACCAGCTGACCGCCGGTCTCGTCGCCGGCGGGATCGGACTGGCCCTGGTCGTGCTCTACTGCCTCTTCTACTACCGGGGGCTGGGCTCCGTCGCGATCTCCAGCCTCGTCGTCGCGGGCGGCCTGACCTACGAGGCGGTCGTGCTGCTGGGCAAGTTCATCGACTTCCGAATGTCCCTCGCGGCCATCGCCGGTGCGATCGTCGCGATCGGCATCACCGCGGACTCGTTCGTCGTCTTCTTCGAGCGACTGCGCGACGAGGTGCGCGAGGGCCGCAGCCTGCGCACCGCCGTCGAGCGCGGCTGGCATCGGGCCCGGCGCACGATCATCGTCGCCGACGCGGTGTCGTTCATCGCGGCGCTCCTGCTGTACTGGTTCGCCATCGGAGGGGTCAAGGGCTTCGCGTTCACGCTGGGCCTGACCACTCTCATCGACGTGCTCGTGGTGTTCTTCTTCACGAAGCCGCTCGTCACGATCCTGGCCCGCACGAGGTTCTTCGGTGGCGGGCACCGGTGGTCCGGCCTCGATCCGAGCACACTGGGCATGAAGAAGCGTGTTACCGCCCGTCCCGCCAGCACCAAGGAGGCCTGATGTCACGCCTGGGCAACATCGGTGGTCGCCTCCACCGCGGCGAGATCTCCCTCGACTTCGTAGGGCGGCAGAAGAGCTGGTACGCCCTTTCCGGGCTGATCCTCGTCGTCAGCATCGTGTCGCTGCTGACTCTCGGGCTGAACTTCGGCGTCGAGTTCAAGGGCGGCACCGTCTTCCAGTTCCCGGCCAAGGCGCACAGCACCACCACGGACGTACGCGGGGCGGTCAAGGATTCCGGGGTCGTCAAAGAGGACCCCATCGTCCAGAAGACCGGCACCGGCTGGCGGGTCCAGACCGAGAGTCTGAGCTCCACCGACGTGACCGCGGTGCAGAAGTCGGTGCAGAAGAAGTTCGGGCTGGCCAAGCCCGACGACGTCAGCCCGCAGACGGTCGGCGCGAGCTGGGGCAAGGACATCTCCAAGAAGGCGCTCGAAGGTCTGATCGTCTTCCTGGTCGCCATCGTCATCTACCTGTCCATCGCCTTCGAATGGCGGATGGCGGTCGCGGCGCTCATCGCGCTGGCGCACGACATCCTCATCACCATCGGTGTCTACTCGCTGGTGCAGTTCGAGGTGACGCCGTCCTCGGTGGTGGGCCTGCTGACCATTCTCGGATACTCCCTGTACGACACCGTCGTGGTGTTCGACAAGGTCCGTGAGAACACCCGCTCGCTGACCACCATGAACACCATGACGTACAGCCAGGCGGCCAACCTGGCGGTCAACCAGACCCTTGTGCGGTCGATCAACACCTCTATCATCGCGCTGCTGCCGGTGGCCGGCCTGCTGTTCATCGGCGCCGGCGTCCTGGGCGCCGGCACTCTGAAGGACCTGGCGCTCGTCCTGTTCGTCGGCATGCTCGCCGGCGCGTACTCCTCGATCTGCATCGCCACGCCGATCCTGGCCGATCTTCAGGAGCGGCAGGACAAGTACAAGGCGCTGGCCAAGCGGGTCACCGCCAAGGCCTCCAGCGTCAAGCGCAGGTCCAAGACGAAGGTCGCCGCGGCGGGAGACGACGTAGAGGACACGATCCCCGCCGACGTCGAGGATGAGGAAGCGGCCTCCTCGGTCGGGGCCGGCGTCCGGCTCGTCCAGCAGGGGCCGCGGCAGCAGCCGCGCAGGGCCGGCTCCAAGGGCCGGCCCAGCGGAAAGAAGAAGCGCTGACAGCGTCCTTCGCGGCGCATCGCACGATCACGGCGAAGTTTGTTCGAGGAGGAACGTGACCGCGCGACCGGTCGACCTTACACAGCTGATCAACCGACGGATCCGGGACGTCCCCGACTACCCCAAACCCGGGGTCGTCTTCAAGGACATCACCCCGCTGCTCGCCGACCACACCGCGTTCGCGGCCGTCGTCGACGCCATCGTCGCCTACTACGGACGGGGCACGATCGACAAGGTGGCCGGCATCGAGGCTCGCGGCTTCATCCTGGCGGCCCCGGTGGCGTACCACTTCGGCGCCGGTTTCGTGCCGGTCCGCAAGCAGGGGAAGCTGCCGGCGGCGACCTATGCGGAGAGCTACGACCTGGAGTACGGCAGCGAGACGGTCGAGATCCACCAGGACGCCTTCTCCCCGGGTGAGCAGGTGCTGATCGTCGACGACGTGCTCGCCACGGGAGGTACGGCCAGGGCGACGGCGGAGCTTGTACGCCGGACCGGTGCCGAGGTCGCGGGGATCTCAGTGCTGATGGAGCTCGGCTTCCTGCACGGCCGCGACAAGCTGGACGGCGTCGACGTCCACGCTCTGACGACCGTCTGACCTCCCACTCAGCCGATACGATGCCGATGCCCCGGCGACCCCTGCGGCCTCCGGGGCTCGTGTCGCCCATTCGGCCTGTTCAGCCCATTGGGGCCTGAGCGGACCGGAATGGGTGATCGGCACCGACTGGAATTCGAGTGCCGCTAAACTGGTGTTCCGACGCAGGCAAGGGGAGGCTGGGTGCCCGGTGAGGTGGTGTCGAGCGACGCGGTGTCCGATGCCGCGCTGAATCAGCGCGTCACGCCTCCTTCACCTGCCGCGCCGACCGACCCGCCTCCGCCCCCTCCAGCTCCCGCACCGGACGAGGGCGATCCGACACCTTCCGGCACGGCTGCGCCCTCGGCCGCCCGGGTCCGCCGGCGGCTCGCCCGGCTCGGCGCCCAGCGTGGTCCCATCATGAATCCCGTACTCGAACCTCTGATCAAGACGCTCCGGAACACACATCCCAAGGCGGATGTGCGTCTCGTCGAGCGCGCCTACGACGTAGCCGCTCATCATCACCGCGAGCAGAAGCGCAAGAGCGGCGACCCTTACATCACGCATCCCCTCGCCGTGGCGACGATCCTCGCCGAGCTCGGGATGAACACCGAGACGCTGTGCGCCGCGCTGCTGCACGACACCGTCGAGGACACCACCTACACCCTCGACCAGCTCCGGGCCGACTTCGGCGATGTGGTCGCCGCCCTGGTCGACGGGGTCACCAAGCTCGACAAGGTCAAGTACGGCGAGGCGGCCGAGGCGGAGACGGTCCGCAAGATGGTCGTGGCGATGTCACGCGACATCCGGGTCCTCGTCATCAAGCTGTCCGACCGGCTGCACAACATGCGCACCCTGCGTTACCTCCCGCGTCCCAAGCAGGAGCGCAAGGCGCGCGAGACCTTGGAGATCTTCGCGCCGCTCGCGCATCGTCTCGGGATGAACACCCTCAAGTGGGAGCTGGAGGACCTCGCCTTCCAGACGCTCTACCCCAAGCGGTTCGACGAGATCGCCCGGCTGGTGTCCGAGCGGGCGCCGCGCCGTGACGTCTACCTCCAGGACGTGATCGAGCACGTCTCCGGCGACCTGCGCGAGGCCAAGCTCAAGGCGACGGTCAAGGGACGCCCGAAGCACTACTACTCGATCTACCAGAAGATGATCGCCCGCGAGCTCAGCTTCGAGGACATCTACGACCTCGTCGGCATCCGGGTGCTCGTCGACACCGTCCGCGACTGCTACGCGGCCCTCGGCACCATTCATGCGCGGTGGAATCCGGTCCCTGGCCGGTTCAAGGACTACATCGCGATGCCGAAGTTCAACATGTACCAGTCACTGCACACCACGGTGATCGGCCCTGAGGGCAAGCCGGTAGAGCTTCAGATCCGCACCCGTGCCATGCACAACCGCGCCGAATACGGCATCGCGGCGCACTGGAAGTACAAAGAGGAGACCATCGGCGCCGGCGGCCAGACCGGCAAGGCCGGTGACATGGCCTGGCTGCGGCAGCTCCTCGACTGGCAGAAGGAGACCACCGACCCGGCCGAGTTCCTCGAGTCGCTGCGCTTCGACCTGTCGGTGTCGGAGGTGTTCGTCTTCACTCCGAAGGGGCAGGTGCTCGCGCTGCCCCAGGGCGCGACACCGGTGGACTTCGCCTACGCGATCCACACCGAGGTGGGGCACCGCACGATCGGCGCCCGCGTCAACGGCCGGCTCGTCCCGCTGGAGTCGACGCTCGACAACGGCGACACCGTGGAGATCTTCACGTCGAAGTCGTCGGATGCCGGGCCCAGCCGCGACTGGCTCAACTTCGTCAAAAGCGCCCGCGCCCGCAACAAGATCAAGCACTGGTTCTCCAAGGAGCGCCGCGAAACCGCCATCGAACAGGGCAAGGACTCCCTCGCTCGGGCGATGCGCAAGCAGAACCTCCCGCTCCAGCGCATGCTGTCCGGTGAGGCGCTGCTCGCCCTGGCGCACAACATGCGGTACGCCGACGTGTCCGCGCTGTACGCCGCGGTCGGTGAGAGCCACGTCTCGGCGCAGAACGTCGTGCAGAAGCTCGTCGATGCCCTCGGCGGGCCGGAGAACGCCGCGGAGGACCTCGCCGAGACCGCGATCCCGACCCGCAAGCGGCGGTCACGCCCGGCCGACCCGGGTGTGGTCGTCGCCGGCGACCCGGACGTGTGGGTGCGTCTGTCGCGATGCTGCACGCCGGTGCCGGGAGACGAGATCGTCGGCTTCGTGACGCGCGGCAACGGCGTCTCGGTGCACCGGGCCGACTGCGTCAACGTCACCAACCTGCAGACGCAGCCGGACCGCATGGTCGACGTCAAATGGTCACCCGGCGAGGACTCGGTCTTCCTGGTGGCCGTCCAGCTCGAGGCGCTCGACCGCCCCCGTCTGCTCTCCGACATCACGCGGGTGCTGTCCGACCAGCACGTCAACATACTGTCGGCCTCGGTGGTGACCAACCATGACCGCGTCGCGATCAGCCGGTTCAGCTTCGAGATGGGCGACCCCAAGCACCTGGGTCACGTGCTGAAGGCCGTCCGCACCGTCGATGGCGTCTACGACGTCTATCGCGTCACCAGCTAGGACGGGCCTCTCTCACCGAGACGGGCCTTGGCCCGGCAGGGTCATGACAGCTCGGCCAGGGTGTGTTCGGCCTCTTCGAGCCAGGCGCGGCGGGCGGCCAGGGCTTCTTCGGCGTCCTTGACGTCCTTGTCGCGCCCGGCGCCACGGGCCTTGGCGAGCCGCTCTTCGAGCTGCCGGATGGACGTGTGCAGCTGCGTCACGGTGGCCTCGGCACGCGCCCTGGCCTCAGGGTTGGTGCGCCGCCACTCCGACTCCTCGGCGCCACGGACGGTTTCCTCGATCTTCCGCAGCCGGCCTTCGAGGCGCTCACGCGACTCGCGCGGGACCATGCCGATGGCCTCCCAGCGCTCCTGGATCGAACGCAGTGCCTGCCGGGCGGTGCGCAGGTCCCGTACCGGGAGCAGCCGCTCGGCCTCGGCGAGGAGCTTCTCCTTGGCATCGGCGTGCTCACGGAACTCCGCGTCGCGCTCGGCGAAGACGGCCGACCGGGCCGAGAAGAACGTGTCCTGCGCGCCCTTGAAACGCGCCCACAGCTCCTCTTCGACGTCTCGGGCGGCGTGTCCGGCCATCTTCCACCTGCGCATCAGGTCGCGGTAGGCGGCCGCGGTCGGACCCCAGTCGGTGGAACCGGCTATCGCATCGGCCTCGGCGACCAGGCGCTCCTTCTCCGCACGTGCGTGCTCACGCTCCTCCTCGAGGTTGGAGAAGTACGCCTTCCGGCGCTTGGTGAAGGCGTTGCGCGCGGACGACAGCCGCTTCCACAGCGCGGTCTCGGTGGGCCGGTCGACGCGCTCGGCGGCCTTCCATTCCTCGACGAGCTGACGCAGGCGTTCGCCGCCGTTCTTCCAGTGCGTCTCCTCGGCCGCGATCCGCTCGGCCTCGGCGACGATGCGCTCCTTGATCTCCCTCGCCTGGCCGCGTGCCTGGTCACGGGCCACCTTCAGCTGCTCGCGGCGCTGGCCGAGCAGGCCGGTGAGGCCGTCGAGCCGCCGGGCGAGACCATCGAGGTCACCGACCGCGTGCGCCTCGGTCACGGACTCGCGGAGCCGGGCGATGGTGTGCTCGGCCTGGGAGGCCGCCAGGTCGGTGGTCTTGATCCGCTGCTCGAGTAGATCGATCTCGGTGACGAGGGCGTCGTACTTGCGCCTGAAGTAGGCGAGGGCCTCTTCGGGAGCACCGGCCTGCCAGGAGCCCACGGCGCGCTCGCCGGTCGCGGTGCGGACGTAGACGGTGCCGTCCTCGTCCACCCTGCCCCAGGGATCAGTGGTCACCGCCGGCCTCCCGTGTACGAAACGTGGCCGCAGCGTGCCGTTGGACGGCCTGGACGGAGCCGTTCCCGCCCAGCCGGCGCGGGATTCCCCAAGGTGGCGCTGGACACCGTTGCCTCCTGTGTCAAGGCCCGGGTGGTTCCTCGTGCATCCGGGCCCACCGTGGTGACGACCGCGGGAGTAGCGCTCCCGCAGGCCACCCTAACCTTCCGCATTCCTACATCTTCGTGACGGTGAGGTCTTTTATTCCAATTTTCTTCTTTGGAGCGGTGTTCCCGGTCTGGTCGGCGGGTTCCGCGCCCGCCTTGGCGACCGAGTCGACGATGTCCATTCCCTGCGTGATCTCGCCGAAGACCGTGTAGTCGGCGGGCAGCGGAGAATCGCCGTAGACGATGAAGAACTGGCTGCCGTTGCTGTTGGGCATGCTGCTGTGCGCCATCGCGACGTAACCACGCTTGTAGGTGGCCTGCCCGGAGGCGCCTGCTTTGGGAACGTTCTCGTTGCCGAAGCCGTACGACGGGCCGCCGGTCCCGGTGCCCGTGGGGTCGCCGCACTGCAACACCTTGATACCGGACGTGACGAGCCGGTGACACTTGGTGTTGTCGAAGAACTTCTTGCCCGCCAGGTAGTTGAACGAGTTGACGGTGCACGCCGCCGTGGTGCCGTCGAGGCTGGCCACGATCTTGCCGAGACTGGTGTCGATCGTCATCTGGTAGATGCCCTTGACCGGCTTCGCCGGAGGCTTTCCGACATCTTTGGCCCCCTGTGACGCCTGGGCGGGCAAAGGCTGGTAGGCGCATTCCCCGGGCTTGACCGAGACGCTGGGCGCGGCGCTGGCCGTCGTGGACGCGGCCGCCGAGACCGAATCCTTCTTTCCCGGCCCGTTCATGGCGAATGCCAGAGCGCCGCTGCCGCCGGCCACCACCACCACGACGGCGACCGTCCCGATGATCTTCATCCTGCGAGCTCTCGCCTGCCGGATCGCACGGCGCTGCATCTGGCGCTCGTAGCGCTGCCGGGCCAGCTCCTTCTTGCGGTCTTTACCCGCCACCGGTGTCGCACCTCTTGATTCGCGTCGTGGACTGGGAAACGTGCTGCGCATCGTAGCGGTCCTGGCCGATCTTTTTCTGCGTGGACCGCAGAGGCGCCCAAACCGGTCGAACATCGGGCACGGTCCGACGCTCCGCGTTATGTCGTTCGCGGTCGGTCGTGTGCCGCCGGTACGCTCAAGCTGCCGGAAGTTCAGGCGCCTTAGAGAGGACGATCGTGCTCATCGCCGGGTTCCCTGCCGGGTCCTTCGCCACGAACTGCTACGTCGTGGCGCCCGCCGCGGGTGAGGAGTGCGTGATCATCGACCCCGGGCAGGACGCCGAGGCGGGGATCAACGAGCTGCTCCGCGAGCATCGGCTCAAGCCGGTCGCGGTGGCGCTCACGCACGGTCATATCGACCACATCTGGTCGGTCGCCCCGGTCTGCGGCGCCCGCGACATCCCGGCGTACGTCCACGCCGCCGACCGGGATCTACTCTCCGACCCGACGAAGGGATTCCCGCTGGCGGCCGGGCAGCAGCTGCTGGGCGGCCTCACGTTCAGCGAGCCCGACGACGTGCGGGAGCTCGCCGACGGCGCGACGCTGACGCTGGCCGGTCTGGAGCTCGTCGTCGACCACGCCCCGGGCCACACCCCGGGGTCGGTGACCTTCCGGCTCGCGGATGAGCAGGTGATGTTCTCCGGCGATCTGCTGTTCGCCGGTTCCATCGGGCGCACCGATCTTCCCGGCGGCGACTACCCGGCGATCCTGGACAGCCTGGCGCGCGTCTGCCTTTCGCTGCCGGACGAGACCGCGGTGCTGCCCGGCCACGGCACCCAGACCACGATCGGCCACGAGCGGACGGCCAATCCGTTCCTCAAGGAATGCACCCCGCTCGACGGCCCGCACAGGGGACTCTGAACGACAGATGAGCTCGAACTTCCAGGCCCCCAAGGGGGTCAATGAGTATTTTCCGCCGAGGTCGGAGACCTACCTCGCCGCGCGCGACGCGTTCGCCGCCGCGGCCGTACGCGCCGGGTACTCCTACCTCGAACTCCCGGTGTTCGAGGACACCCGCCTGTTCGCGCGCGGCGTCGGCGAGTCGACCGACGTCGTGAGCAAGGAGATGTACACCTTCGACGACCGCGGCGGCCGCTCGATCACGCTGCGCCCCGAGTTCACGGTCGGCGTGTTGCGGTCGGTGCTCCAGCACGGCCTGCACAAGGGCGAGCTGCCGGTGAAGGTCTGGGCCACCGGCCCGGCGTTCCGGTACGAGCGCGCGCAGGCCGGCCGATACCGGCAGTTCTACCAGGTCGACCTGGAGGCGATCGGCTCCGAGGACCCGGCGGTCGACGTCGAGACGATCGCGCTGGCCTGGGACTGGTACCGCGACCTGGGCCTGACCAGGCTCTCCCTCCACCTCAACTCGCTGGGCTGCCGGGAGTGCCGCCCCGTCTACCGGTCCGCGCTGCAGGAGTTCCTGCGGGGGCTGGACCTGGATGAGGCCACCCGGGCCCGGGTCGAGATCAACCCACTGCGGGTGCTGGACGACAAGCGGCCCGAGGTGCGCGCGCAGGTGGAGGACGCCCCGCTCGTCATGGACTACCTGTGCGGGGCCTGCAAGGCGCACCACGACAAGGTCCGCGAGCTGCTAAGCGACCTGTCCGTCCCATGGGTGGACGACCCGCGCCTCGTGCGCGGCCTCGACTACTACACGCGCACGACGTACGAGTTCGACCACCCGCTCCTCGGCGCGCAGTCGGGCGTGGGCGGTGGCGGGCGCTACGACGGCCTGTCCGAGGACATCGGCGGGCCGCCGCTGCCAGGTATCGGTTTCGGGCTCGGGCTGGACCGCACGGTGCTCGCCATGGAGGCCGAGGAGGTCGCCGCCGCGGCCGCGTCGAGGGTCGCCGTGTACGGCGTCCCGCTCGGCGAGGAGGCCCAGCGGAAGATCTTCGGTCTGGTCGCCGGGCTGCGCCGGGCCGGGATCGCCGCCGACATGTCCTACGACGGCAAGAAGCTGAAGGGTGCCATGAGGGGCGCCGACCGGTCCGGAGCGGCGTACGCCGTGATCCTCGGCGAGCGGGACCTCGCCGAGGGGGCCGCCCAGGTCAAGGACCTGGCCACCGGTGACCAGGTCGCCGTGCCCCTCGACCGCATCGCCGAGGTGCTCAAGGAGAAGCTGGGCTGATGGCCGTCCGGAGGACGGCGGCGCCGGGGGGATCGCCTCGCGGGCAGCGCAGGATGACGAAGCTGAAAGAAAGGCTTGCTGAGAAATGATCCGCACACACGACGCGGGTTCGCTGCGCCTCGAGCACGCCGGGCAGCAGGTCGTGCTCGCCGGCTGGGTCGCGCGCCGCCGCGACCACGGAGGCGTGACGTTCATCGACCTGCGCGACGCGTCCGGCATCGCCCAGGTCGTCTTCCGGGAGGAGGACACGGCGCACGATCTTCGGTCGGAGTTCTGCGTCAAGGTGACCGGCGAGGTCCGGGTGCGTCCCCAGGGTAACGAGAACGCCGAGATCCCGACGGGCGGCGTCGAGGTCGTCGCCGCGGAGATCGAGGTGCTCAGCGAGTCGGCGCCGCTGCCGTTCCCGATCGAGACCGACGTGAACGTCAACGAGGAAGTACGCCTGAAGTACCGCTACCTCGACATCCGGCGTGAGGCCGTGGCACGCGCCCTCCGCGTCCGGTCCCAGGCGTCCTACCTCGTGCACGACGTCCTGCGCGAGCACGGGTTCGTCAACGTCGAGACCCCGACCCTCACCCGGTCGACGCCCGAGGGCGCGCGTGACTTCCTGGTCCCGGTGCGACTCAAGCCCGGCCACTGGTACGCCCTGCCGCAGTCGCCGCAGCTGTTCAAGCAGTTGCTCATGGTGTCCGGGCTGGAGCGCTACTACCAGATCGCCCGCTGCTACCGAGACGAGGACTCCCGCGCGGACCGGCAGCCGGAGTTCACCCAGATCGACATTGAGATGTCCTTCGTGGAGCAGGAGGACGTCCTGCAGGTCGCCGAGGACCTCGTCGGGCGGCTCTGGCGTGAGATCGCCGGGCACGAGATCTCGCGGCCGATCCCGCGCATGACCTACGCGGACGCGATGAGCAGGTTCGGCTCGGACAAGCCGGACCTGCGCTTCGGTAACGAGCTCGTCGAGATGACGGAGTTCTTCAAGGACACCCCCTTCCGGGTCTTCCAGGCGCCGTACGTCGGCGCGGTCGTGATGCCCGGCGGCGGATCCCAGACCCGCAAGGAGCTGGACGGCTGGCAGGACTGGGCCAAGGCGCGCGGCGCCAAGGGCCTCGCGTACGTCCTGGTGCAGGAGGACGGCACGCTCGGCGGCCCGGTGGCCAAGAACCTGTCCGACGCCGAACGGGCGGCCCTGGCCGAGAAGGTCGGCGCCGCGCCCGGCGACGCCGTGTTCTTCGGTGCGGGCAAGCAGCACTCCACGCAGGAGCTGCTCGGCGCGGCACGGCTGGAGATCGGCCGCCGCTGCGGCCTGATCGACGAGTCGCAGTGGGCGTTCCTGTGGGTCGTGGACGCGCCCATGTTCGAGGAGACCGACGACGGCGGCTGGACGGCCGTGCACCACCCGTTCACCTCGCCCAGGCAGGAGTGGGCCGACTCCTTCCACGACAAGCCCGCCGAGGCGCTGGCCAATGCCTACGACATCGTCTGCAACGGCAACGAGATCGGCGGCGGCTCGATCCGTATCCACCGGGCCGAGATGCAGCAGCGGGTGTTCGACACGCTCGGCCTGGACAGGGAGGAGGCCGAGGAGAAGTTCGGCTTCCTGCTGGAGGCGTTCAACTACGGCCCGCCGCCGCACGGCGGAATCGCCTTCGGCTGGGACCGTATCGTCATGCTGCTCGCGGGCCGGGACACGATCCGCGACGTCATCGCGTTCCCCAAGGCGGCCTCGGGCTTCGACCCGCTCACGGCCGCCCCGACGCCGATCACCGCCGAACAGCGCAAGGAGGCGGGTGTCGACGCCAAGCCCGAGGGGCCGGCCGCCCCGCCGAACGAGCCCGGGCACATCGTCCGCCCCTCCGAGGAGAAGTACTGACGGGGCCGGACGCCTCAGCGTGTCGTCTTCACGAGCGCGCTGGTCATGGCACGGTCGACGGTGAAGCCCAGCCGGTCATACATCCGCAGGCCGACCGCGTTGTCGGCGTAGACGCCGAGCGTCACCACGTCACATCCCTCGGCGAACATCCGGCGCATCGCCCAGGCGGTGATCGATGGCCCCAGCCCGCGGCCGCGTGTGTCCGTGTGCACCGCGATCGCCGAGATGTGGCCCACGCCCTCGACCGCGCTGGTGTCGGCCAGGCACGCCAGGAGCCGCCCGTCCTCGCGGACACCGGCCCACCGGCGCACCTTGGCGTCGCCCGGCCACGCCGACGTACCGGGGCTGGCACGCCTGAGCAGGTCCGTGACGGCCTCCTCGTCATCGCACCAGGCGACCCCCGCCTCCTCCGGCTGCGGAGGCGGGGCGTCGTACGTCGCGCGGAAGTTCCAGTCGACGGGCTGCGAGAGCGGGAGCGGGGTGCCGCGTGGCACGACCACCCGGGTTCCCTCAGGCACCTGGCCGTGCACCCCGAGCACCAGATCCGGTGTCTCGTCAGGGGGGCCCAGCGCGGTCAGGGCGCGCACGCGGCCCTCGGCGCCGTAGGCGGTGAAGGCGACGGCACGGCCGCCGGCGCTCCGCCAGGCCGGCCCGCGGCTCGCGCCGCGCGTGCCCCGTACGAGCGGGTCGTGGCCGGTGAGGTCGAGGACGTCGGTCATCGAACAAGGGGACCAGGAGGGCATGACACCTCAGCCTAAGGAGCGTGACCGTCGGACACTCTCGGGGGCCCGGCGTTGTCCCGCGATGTCCGGGAGGGCGGATAGTGTCGGCACGTGGCGCGCAGGGACGACGAGCAGGCCGACAGCCTCTTCGACACGCAGGCGGAGCAGGCGGAGCGGGCGAACGCACCGCTCGCCGTGCGCATGCGCCCGCGCCGGCTGGACGAGGTGGTCGGCCAGGAGCATCTGCTCGGCACCGGCACACCGCTGCGCCAGCTCGTCGAGCGTGACGTGGCGATGTCGCTGCTGCTCTGGGGGCCACCGGGCACCGGGAAGACGACGCTCGCCTATGTCGTCAGCCAGGCGACGGAGCGGCGGTTCGTGGAGATCTCCGCCGTGTCCGACGGCGTCAAGCAGGTGCGCGCCGCCATCGACCAGGCCAAGACCGACCTCGGCATGCGCGGCCGGCAGACGGTGCTGTTCGTCGACGAGGTGCACCGCTTCAACAAGGCCCAGCAGGACGCCCTGCTGCCCGCCGTGGAGAACCGCTGGGTGTCCTTCATCGGCGCGACCACGGAGAACCCCTTCTTCTCGGTGGTCAGCCCGCTGCTGTCCCGATCGCTGCTGCTGACCCTCGAGCCGCTCGGCGACGACCAGCTCCGCGAGGTGATCCGGCGCGCGCTCGCCGACGAGCGCGGGCTGGGCGGCGTCACGAGCCTCACCGACCCGGCCGAGGACCACCTCGTGCGCCTGGCCGGCGGCGACGCGCGCCGGGCGCTCACCTACCTCGAGGCCGCGTCGTACGTCGCGACGGCCGGTGAGCCGATCGACGTGGACATCCTGGAAAAGGCGGTCGACCGCGCCGCGGTCCGCTACGACCGCGAGGGCGACCAGCACTACGACGTCATCAGCGCGTTCATCAAGAGCATCCGCGGCTCCGACGTGGACGCGGCGCTGCACTACCTCGCCCGCATGATCGAGGCCGGTGAGGACCCGCGGTTCATCGCGCGGCGGCTCATCGTCCACGCCAGCGAGGACATCGGCATGGCCGACCCGACCGCGCTGCAGACGGCGACGGCCGCGGCGCACGCGGTCGAGTTCGTCGGGCTGCCGGAGGCTCGCATCAACCTCGCCCAGGCCGTGATCCACCTCTCCCTGGCTCCGAAGTCCAACGCCGTCATCCGGGCGATCGGAGAGGCGAGCGCCGACGTCAAACGTGGGCTGTTCGGTCCGGTGCCCGCCCACCTGCGCGACGCCCACTACAAGGGCGCCCAGAAGATCGACCATGGAAAGGGCTACAAGTACGCCCACGACTTTCCCGGCGGGGTCGTCGGGCAGCAATATGCCCCCGACGCCGTGGCCGGGCGGGACTACTACCACCCGACCAAACACGGCATGGAGGCCCGTTTCTCCGAGGTCGTCGACCGCCTCCGAGCCGTTCTGCGCGGTAACCGGCACGACTGATCCCAGAGCGCGCCTCCGCCGCGACGTCACCAGCGGCCATTCGTCGCGTCGCGTTCGAGCCGGTCCGGTCGTCCTGCGCGCGGACACGTCACTTCGGGTGGCCAATTCCGGGAGGCCGGGGGCGGTAAGGTCGGTCCGACCGAGTTCTCTCGCGAGCCGAGGAGAGGGAGCAATGCTGACTGGCGGACAGGTGGCCGGCCTGATCGTGGCCGTGTTCTGGGCGATTCTCGTCTGCTTCCTCGCCTATGTCCTTGTGAAGCTGGCCAGGCTGCTGGCCGAGGCCACGAAGATGGTCGCCGACCTGGGCGAGCAGACCGGCCCGCTGCTCGAGGACATGACCAGCACGGTCGCGCAGGCCAATGAGCAGCTCGACCGGGTCGACCTGATAACCAAGAGTGTCGGCAGCGTCACTCAGAACGCCGCCGCGGTCACCACCACCGTCACCTCGATGGTCGGCGGCCCGCTCGTGAAAGCCGCCGCCTTCTCCTATGGTGTGCGTAAGGCCATCGGTGCCCGCAACCAGGACGGTAAGCGGTGATCCGGCGGCTGTTCTGGCTGTCCCTGGGCGTCGCGCTGGGCGGCTGGGCCGCTTTCCGGCTCAAGCGCCTGATGCGTGCCCTGATGCCGCAAAGCCTGGCTCACCAGGCCGTCGGGGTCGGCCAGATGGTGCGGGAGTTCACCGACGACGTGCGCGTCGCGATGAACGCCCGGGAGGACGAGCTGCGCGACGCACTCGGACTCGACACGCAAGCCGACGACGTGCAATCCGAAATAGACAAGGACCACCACTGAGATGGAGTCGGCAGAGATCGCCCGCCGTTTCCTCCGCTTCTTCGAAGAACGCGGGCACAATGTGGTGCCCTCGGCCAGCCTGATCGCCGAGGACCCCACGCTACTGCTGGTCAACGCGGGCATGGTGCCCTTCAAGCCCTACTTCCTGGGGCAGCGGAAGCCGGCCCACCCGCGAGCCACGAGCGTGCAGAAATGCATCCGCACGCCCGACATCGACGAGGTCGGAAAGACGACCCGGCACGGCACGTTCTTCCAGATGCTGGGCAACTTCTCCTTCGGGGACTACTTCAAGGAGCAGGCGATCCCATTCGCCTGGGACCTGCTCACCCGTGCGGAGGCCGACGGCGGATTCGGCTTCCCTGAGGAGAAGCTCTGGGCCACCGTCTACCACGACGACGATGAGGCCTTCCACCTCTGGCGCGACAGGGTCGGCCTGCCCGAAGACCGCATCCAGCGTCGCGGCATGGCCGACAACTTCTGGTCGATGGGCGTGCCCGGGCCGTGCGGCCCCTGCTCGGAGATCTACTACGACCGCGGCCCGGAGTACGGCCGCGAGGGCGGCCCGATCGCCGACGAGGATCGCTACCTCGAGGTGTGGAACCTCGTCTTCATGCAGTCCGAGCGCGGCCCGGGGGCGGGCAAGGAGGGCTTCCCGATCCTCGGCGACCTGCCCGCCAAGAACATCGACACCGGCATGGGCCTCGAGCGCATGGCCTCGATCCTCCAGGGCGTCGACAACATCTACGAGATCGACACCATGTGGCGGATCCTCGACCGGGCGGCCGACCTGACCGAGACCAAGTACGGCCGCGACCGCCGGGCCGACGTGTCGTTGCGGGTCGTCGCCGACCACGTGCGCAGCGGGACCATGATGGTCGCCGACGGTGTCGTGCCCTCCAACGAGGGGCGGGGGTACGTGCTCCGCCGCATCCTGCGCCGCAGCATCCGCAACCTCCGCCTGCTCGGCGCCGGCGACGAGCGCCACATGCACGAACTGACGTCGGCCGCCATCGAGGGGATGGGCGACACCTACTCCCACCTGCGGGCCGACGCCGCGCACATCCAAACGGTCATCGACGCCGAGGAGCAGTCCTTCCTGGCGACTCTCCGTACCGGTACCGCGATCTTCGACGCCTCGGTCGAGGAGACCAAGCGCCGCAAGGAGCCCACCCTGTCGGGGGCGCAGGCGTTCACCCTCCACGACACCTACGGCTTCCCCATCGATCTCACCCTGGAGATGGCGTCCGAGCAGGGCCTGGCTGTCGACGAGGGCGAGTTCCGCCGGTTGATGGACGAGCAGCGGCAGCGGGCCAAGGCCGACGCCGCGGCGAAGAAGACCGGCAACCTCGACGTGTCGGTGCTGGGAGAGCTGCTGGAGCGGGCCGGGTCGGTCGTCTTCACCGGGTATGACTCCGTCGGCGGCGAAGCCCATGTCGTCGGCCTGCTGGTGGGCGGGGCGAACGTGCCGTCCGCGGGGGAGGGCGCCGAGGTCGAGATCGTGCTCGACCGTACGCCGTTCTACGCCGAGGGCGGCGGCCAGCTCGCCGACCAGGGCGTCATCAGGTTCAGCAACGGCGCCGAGGCCGAGGTCCTCGACGTGCAGACGCCGCTGCCCGGTCTGGTCGTGCACCGTGGCCGCGTGCGCCGCGGCGAGGCGCAGGCCGGCGACACCGCCTACGCCGAGATCGACGTGGAGCGGCGCCGGGCGATCTCCCGCTCGCACACCGCGACCCACATGGTGCATCGCGGCTTCCGCAACGCGCTCGGCGAGTCCGCCGCCCAGGCGGGCTCGGAGAACGCTCCGGGCCGGTTCCGGTTCGACTTCACCGCGGCCGGAGCCGTACCCCTGAGCGTGCTGCGCGACGTCGAGGACGAGGTCAACGCGACCCTCACCAACGACCTCGGCGTGCACGCCTCCGTGCACTCGATCGACGAGGCGCGCAAGATGGGCGCGCTCGCCCTCTTCGGTGAGAAGTACGGCTCCGAGGTCCGGGTCGTCGAGATCGGCGACTACTCCCGCGAGTTGTGCGGCGGCACCCATGTCGCCCGCTCCGGTCAGCTCGGGCTGATCAAGGTCCTCGGCGAGCAGTCGATCGGCGCCGGCGTGCGCCGGGTCGAGGCGCTCGTCGGCATCGACGCCTTCCGGTTCCTGGCCAAGGAGAACGTCCTCGTCGCCCAGCTCTCAGAGCAGCTGAAGACCCGGCGCGAGGAGCTTCCCGAGCGCATCTCCGGCCTGGTCACCCGGCTTCGCGATGCCGAGAAGGAGCTCGAGCGTGTCCGGTCGCAGCAGGTCCTGCAGGCCGCCGGCGAGCTCGCGGGCGGCGCGCAGGACGTCGGCGGCGTCGCTTTCGTCGCCCACCGCGCACCCGACGGCACCGGCGCCGACGACCTGAGAAGGCTCGCCGTCGACGTGCGCGGCCGTCTCACCGGACGGCCGAGCGTGGTCGTCATCGCGGGAGTCCCCAAGGACCGGCCCGTCGTGGTCGTGGCGGTGAGCGAGGAAGGCCGTGCCCGTGGCCTCCGGGCCGGCGCGCTCGTCGGCGTCGCCGCCAAGGTCCTCGGCGGCGGTGGCGGCGGCAAGGACGACCTCGCGCAGGGCGGAGGGGCCGATCCCAAGGCGATCGGGGAGGCCCTGGCCGCCGTCCATCGAGCTGTGGGGAGCGCGTGAGCCAGGCCGTCTGGTGGAAAAGCGCATGAGGCGGGGGGTCCGCCTCGGCGTCGATCCGGGCAGTGCCCGCATCGGCGTCGCCCGGAGCGATCCGTCCGGCATCTTGGCGTCCCCGCTGGAGACCGTACGCAGCGGCAAGGGCGACATTGACCGGATCGTCCATCTGGTCGCCGAGCACGAGGCCGTCGAGGTGGTGGTGGGCCTGCCGACGTCCTTGTCGGGCCGTGAAGGCCCGGCCGCCGGGGCGGCGCGCCGGTTCGCGGCCCGGATCGCCGACCGCCTCGCTCCCGAGTCGGTCCGGTTGTTCGACGAGCGGCTGACGACCGTGACCGCGGAGAGCGGGCTGCGGGAGCGGGGCCTGCACGGCCAGGCACGCCGCAAAGTGGTCGATCAGGCCGCCGCCGCGGTGCTGCTGCAGGCCGCACTTGACGCGGAACGCTTGACGGGGCGTCCTCCTGGGGAGATTGTTCAGGGGGGCTCATGAGTGACGCGGACCTTGATTTTCTGAGGCAACTCTCGGAGCGGCAGCGGTCGGTCCGCTCGGGGGCAGCCGGACCTGGCGGCGGCCGGGGCAGCCGCGGACGACGCCGGAAGAAGGCCAGGAAGGGGCGCAAGCTCGCCCCCATCGTCGCGCTCGCCTTCCTCGCCGTGGTCGTGGGCGGCGGCGGTTATTTCGGCTACACGACGCTGCGCGGGTTCCTCCAGCCGCCGGACTACAGCGGTGACGGCACGGGTGCCGTCACCGTGCAGGTCCACGACGGCGACTCGGTCGGCCTCATGGGACTCCGGCTGCAGCAGGCCGACGTCGTGAAGTCGACCAGTGCGTTCGTCAAAGTCGCCAAGAACGATCCGAATGCCACCAGCATCCAGCCCGGCTACTACCGGCTGCGGTTGCACATGTCCGCCAAGTCGGCGCTGGCGTTGCTCCTCAGCCCCGCGTCGCGTGCGGGTCGCCTCACCATCCCGGAAGGCAAGCGCGTCGCCGAGATCCTGCCGATTCTCGCCAAGAAGACCGGCATCCCACTGAAGAACTTCCAGCGGGCCGCCAGGGACACCTCCGCCCTCGGTCTGCCGTCGTACGCGGAGGGCAAGCTGGAGGGGTTCCTGTACCCCTTCACGTACGACCCGAGCCCCAAGGCCACCGCGACGCAGGTGCTGCGGGCGATGGTCGCGCAGTTCAAGAAGGTCGCAGCCGACATCGACATGGAGAACCGGGCCCGCCAGCTGCACATGTCGCCACACGATGTCGTGACGATCGCCAGCCTCGTGCAGGCGGAGAGCGGCACGGTCGACGACATGCCGAAGGTCTCCAGAGTCATCTCCAACCGGCTGCACAGCCCGCAGCCGTGGATGCACAAGCTGCAGCTCGACAGCACGGTGATGTACGCGCTGGGCAAGTACGGCATCGTCGCCACCGCCAATGACCTGAAGTCGACGAGCCCGTACAACACCTACAAGTACCCGGGCGTCCCGCCCGGAGCGATATCCAATCCGGGAGAGATGGCGCTCAGGGCCGCGCTCGACCCCGCGCAGGGCTCGTGGATCTACTTCGTGACCACCGACCCGGCGCACCACATCACCAAGTTCACGGCCAGCAACGCCGAGTTCCAGCGGTTCCGCCAGGAACTCCAGCGGAACATGGGGCACGGGTGACCAGCGCCGCGGTCCTCGGTTCGCCGATCGCGCATTCGCTGTCGCCGGTGCTGCACCGGGCGGCGTACGCCGCGCTCGGCCTCGACTGGCACTACGACGCGATCGAGTGCCGCGAGGACGACCTCCCGGAGCTGCTCGCGCGCCAGTGGGCGGGGCTGTCCCTGACGATGCCGCTGAAGCGTGCCGTGTTGCCGTTGCTCGACGAGGCGTCCGAGCTCGCCCGAGCGGTGGGTGGAGCCAACACCGTCGTCTACGACGGCGGGCGGCGGCTCGGCTTCAACACCGACGTCTACGGCATGGTGGCCGCGCTGGCCGAAGCCGGGGTGCGGGCGCCCGGCTCCGCGGTGGTGCTCGGCGGCGGCGCGACCGCCTGCTCGGCTCTCGCGGCCCTACGCGACCTCGGCCTGCTCAAGACGGCCGTGGTGGTCCGAGACCCGGCCCGGGCCACCGAGGCGGTGTCCGCGGCCCGCCGGCTCGGCGTCGGGGTGACGGTGCGGACCTTCACCGACCCGTTCCCGGACGCCGACCTGGTGATCTCCACGCTGCCCGCCGGGGCGGCCGATCATCACGCGGAGACGATCGCGCGGGCGGCCGGTGCGATCTTCGATGTCGTCTACGCCCCGTGGCCGACGGCCGTCGCCGAAGCCGTGAACGCCTGCGGCGGCACGATCGTCGGTGGCTTCGCCATGCTCCTGCACCAGGCCGTCCGGCAGGTCTCGCTGATGACCGGCCGCGACGACGTGCCCGTCGATGCGATGCGGGCCGCGGGCCTGGCCGAGCTCGGCCGCCGCTCAGGCGGACAGCGGGCGTCACAGGCCGGGTGATCACGGTACCCGTGGGCGGGGAGCTCCCGCCCTGGACCATGATGGGTAGATGCTCGCTGACGCCGTCCCGTACCTTCGCTGTCCCGTATGCGCCGGTGATCTGGCATGCGAGGGGACGGCCCTGCGCTGCGTCGCGGGCCACGCGTTCGACATCGCCCGCCAGGGCTACGCCGGCCTGCTGACCGGCAACGCGCACACCGGCACCGCGGATACGGGCGCCATGGTGGCGGCGCGTGCGGCGTTCCTGGACGGCGGCCACTTCGCCCCGCTGGCCGGCCTGATCGCCGAGCGGGCGGCGGCCGGCGCGCCCGACGGCGGCTGTGTCCTGGACGCCGGCGCCGGCACCGGCTACTACCTGGAGACCGTCCTCGACCGGCTGCCCGGGCGGCCCGGTGTGGCCCTCGACATCTCCAAGCACGCCCTGCGGCGCGCGGCGCGGGCGCATCCGCGTATCGGAGCCGTCACCTGGGACGTCTGGCGGCCGTTGCCGGTGCGCACCAGCGTGGCTTCGGTGCTCCTCGATGTCTTCGCCCCGCGCAACGGGGCGGAGTTCCACCGGGTGCTCAGGCCGGACGGCATCCTGATCGTCGCCACGCCGGCCGCCGGCCACCTGGGCGAGCTGGTGGAACCGCTCGGACTGCTCACGGTCGACCCGCGCAAGGCCGATCGGGTCGCGGCCACCGTGGGGGGAGGCTTCGCGCCGGCCGGAACCTGGCCGCTGGAGATCCCGCTACGGCTGACGCACGCGGAGGTCGCGTCGCTGGTGGCGATGGGGCCGAGCGCTTGGCACACTGATCCGGAGACGCAGCGGGCCCGGATCTCGGCTCTCGCCGAGCCGGTACCCGTCACCGCAGCGTTCGAGGTGCGCGTTTTCGACGTGTGCTCCGAAAGCTGATATCTTAAATCGTTGACTGGCCTGGCGTTCACGCGCCGGGCGCGCAAGCGGAGGTCACCTCCCACCTGATCGGCCGCGCTCCTCCGGGAGTCCCGCAGGCTGATGGGTTCCGGTCAGGCGTGCGTGTTCTCGTGCGCCCAACCTCGTCGGCCTCGGCCGCCGAGGTGTCCGGTGGTGGCCTCGCATGCGAGTCGTGCGGGGCTTTTTGTGTGAAGGGCCCGGGGTACGACCGGTCATGACAGCTCGGAACCCCAAGGAGGTCCCATCAGCGCCGAACCGCGTATCAACGAGCGCATTCGCGTGCCCGAGGTCCGGCTCGTCGGCCCGAACGGCGAACAGGTCGGCATCGTTCCCATCGCCAAGGCACTCGACCTTGCCCGGGAGTCCGATCTCGACCTCGTCGAGGTCGCCCCGACCGCGCGGCCGCCCGTGGCCAAGCTCATGGACTACGGCAAGTTCAAGTACGAGTCCGCGATGAAGGCCCGCGATGCGCGACGTAACCAGGCGCACACGGTCATCAAGGAGATCAAACTCCGGCCGAAGATCGATCCACACGACTATGGCACGAAGAAGGGCCATGTCGAGCGGTTCCTCAAGGCGGGTGACAAGGTCAAGGTCACGATCATGTTCCGTGGCCGCGAGCAGTCCCGGCCGGAGCTGGGGTTCCGGCTGTTGCAGCGGCTGGCGGAGGACGTCGATGACCTCGGCTTCGTCGAGTCCCGGCCCAAGCAGGACGGTCGCAACATGATCATGGTGCTCGGACCGCACAGGAAGAAGAGCGAGGCGAAGGCCGACCAGCAGCGCGCGACGGGCAGCCGTGCGCGGCGGCAGGAGGAGAACGAGTACCCGGCCTGACCGGGCTCGTCCCGCCGCGACCCTGCTCACCGAGCGGGGTCGTCTCGCGGTGAAGTATGCACATTCGTGCCTTGTCAGGCGTGCGTGTCTCCCCTGGAGACGCTGTACGCCCCGATCGAGGCCCACGGACTAGGGAGACGTCGGCGACCATGCCGAAGATGAAGACGCACAGTGGTGCCAAGAAGCGGTTCCGCGTGACGGGCACCGGCAAGGTCATACGCCGCCGCGCCAACCGTAACCACCTGCTCGAGCACAAGCCGACGAAGCGCAAGCGCCGGCTGGGCGGCCCGGTCGTGGTGTCCAAGAGCGACGAGAAGAAGATCAAGAAGCTGCTCGGCAAGTAAGCCCGGCACAACACGATCGCCGGGCTCTGGCGCCCCCCATGGGCGCCGGATGCCCCGTAATTAGTACGACCGGCCGGAGCCCGCGGGGCACCGGCCCCCACGAGGGAGTTTGAAAACGTGGCACGCGTGAAGCGGGCGGTCAACGCCGCCAAGAAGCGCCGGGTCGTCCTTGAGCGGGCGAGTGGCTACCGGGGCCAGCGGTCCAGGCTGTACCGCAAGGCCAAGGAGCAGCAGCTCCACTCGATGACGTACGCCTTCCGCGACCGGAAGGACCGCAAGGGCCAGTTCCGGCGTCTGTGGATCCAGCGGATCAACGCGGCGGCCCGCGCCAACGGGATGACCTACAACCGATTCATCCAGGGCCTGCGCGAGGCCGGCGTCGAGGTCGACCGCCGTATGCTCGCCGAGCTCGCGGTCAACGATGCCGCGGCCTTCGCGGTGCTCGTCGAGACGGCCAAGAAGGCGCTGCCCGCCGAGGGCAACGCCGCGGCCTGACCGCACAGATACAGATAGCGACGCTGATGGCGGGCCGAGAGCTGACCTCCACTCGATCACCACGGGTGAAGGCCGCTCGCCGGCTCGCCAAACGCGCTTTCCGGGGCCGTGAGCGGCGGTTCCTCGCCGAGGGACCACAGGCCGTACGCGAGGCTCTGGCGCTGTCCGGGGTTCTCTCCGAGCTGTTCGCCACCGCGGAGGCGGAGAACCGCCACCAGGACCTGGTGGCCCAGGCGGAGAAGTCGGGCATCCCGATCTCCCGGGTCAGCGCCGAGGTCATGGCCGAGCTCGCGCAGACCGTGACCCCGCAGGGCCTGCTGGCCGTCTGCCAGTTCGTCGACGTTCCGCTGGAGTCGGCGCTCGCGCCCGCCCCGCGGCTGGTGACGGTGCTGGCGCACGTGCGCGATCCCGGAAACGCCGGAACGGTCCTCCGTACCGCCGATGCCGCCGGGTCCGACTCGGTGATCTTCACGGACGCCTCGGTCGACCCGTACAACGGCAAATGCGTACGTGCCTCAGCCGGAAGCCTCTTCCACCTTCCCGTGGTCGTCGGCTCGCGCTTCGGCACCGTGATCCCGGCGCTCAAGGACGCAGGCCTGACCGTCGTCGCGGCCGACGGGGCGGGAAAGTGCTCGCTGGACGCCGCCCTCGACTCGGGCACGCTCAGCGGGCCCACGGCGTGGGTCTTCGGCAACGAGGCGTGGGGGCTGCCCGAGGAGATCCTCTCCGCCGTCGACGAGGTGGTCCACGTCCCGATCTACGGCGGCGCCGAGAGCCTCAACCTCGCCACCGCCGCCGCCGTCTGCCTGTATACCTCCGCAAGGGCCCAGCGCAGCGGCTGACCGCCACCGCCGTCTACCTCGCCCCGCTGGCTCAGCGGAGGGCCAGGGCCACGGCGACGCTGAGCCCGAACGTGACGATGACCGCCCGCAGGACGGACGGGGACAGCCGCCGGGCCGCACGAGCCCCCGCGAACCCCCCCACCAGACTCGCCACGGCCATCACGGCGACCGCGTACCAGCGCACGGGACCGAAGAGCGCGAACGCCGCGAAGGCCACGGTGTTGATGACGAGCGACAGCACCGCGCGTACCGCGTTCACCCGTTGCAGGTGGTCGTGGACGAAGACGCCCAGAATTCCTAGCAGCATGACGCCCAGGCCGGCGCCGAAATAGGCGCCGTACACGCCGCCGAAGAAGATGCCGGCGTGCAGTAGAGCCTGGTGGCGTCTCCCCGTCACCCGTTCCGAAGCGGTCAGCTTCCCTTTCAGCCATGGCTGAATCCCCAGGAGCAGACTCGCCACGGCGATCAGGACGGGCACCAGCGCGTCGAACACGCCGTCCGGAGTGATCAGAAGCAGGAGGCAGCCCATGACTGCGCCGACCACGCTCGTCACGCTGAAGGCGACGACCCGGCCACGCTGCCCGGAGAGCTCGGCGCGGTAGCCCGCGGCACCGCCGATGTAGCCCGGCCACAACGCCACCGTGTTGGTCACGTTGGCCGCCACGGTCGGGTACCCGACGGCGAGCAGCGCCGGGAACGAGATCAGGGAACCGCCACCGGCGATCGCGTTGACGACACCGGCCGCCAGACCCGCGGCGGCGAGCAGGCCGGTCCCGAGAAGGTCCACGCGCTACCGTCCGACCGCGTAGCCCTGGACGCCGCGTGGGTTGGCCGCCGCACGCAGGAAGCCGTTCCCCGGGAAACCCGCGTCGCGGGCCACCGCGCTGAGCCGCCCCAGCGACCAGGGCGCCTGCGGCTCGACCTCGTGGCCGCGATGGCGTAGCTCCGCGACGAGCGCCGAGCCGGCGCGCTCCTCGATCAGCAGGACACCAGGCCGGGCGCCGCGCGGGAAGAACGAGCTGGGGAAGTGCGCCGAGTGGAACATCGGCGCGTCGATCGCCTCCTGCAGGTTCGACCCGCCGTGCACCAGGGACAGGAACAGGTTGAGGCTCCACTGGTCCTGCTGGTCGCCGCCGGGAGTGCCGAAGGCCAGCCACGGCTTGCCGTCACGGAGCGCGTACGACGGTGACAGCGTCGTACGTGGCCGGGCACCCGGCCGCAGCGAGCTGGGCAGCCCTGGCTGCAGCCAGAACATCTGGGCGCGGGTGCCCAGGCAGAACCCGAGAGACGGGATCACCGGGGAGCTCTGCAGCCAGCCGCCGCTGGGCGTGGCGGAGACCATATTGCCGTTCTTGTCGACGACGTCGACGTGGCAGGTGTCACCGCTCACACGGCCACCGGCGTCCACTGTCGGCTCGCCGGTGCCGAGAACGTGCTGGACGGCGGTGGCCCCGCTCGACGGGTCCGCCTCGGCCGCGGCCGGGATGTCCGGCAGCCGCGGTGTACGGCCGTCCGGCGCGCCCGGGCGGAGCTCGAAGCTCGCTTCGGCCCCGGCGAGGACACGGCGCCCGGCGTTGTACTCCTCGCTCAGCAGCGTGCCGAGCGGCACGTCGGCGAAGCGCGGATCGCCGTACCACGCCTCGCGGTCGGCGAACGCCAGCTTGGCGCATTCGGTGACGGTGTGGACCCAGTCCGCCGACAGGTGTCCGGCCGCGTCCAGGTCGAACCCGGACAGCAGCGCCAACTGCTGCAGGAACACCGGTCCCTGGCCCCACGGGCCGGTTTTGCAGACAGTGTGTCCGTGATAGTCGTACGTCGTGGGCTCCTCGACGGTGGCCGCCCAGCGCGCGAGATCGTCTCCGGTGAGCAGGCCGCCGTGGCGCTCGCCGGAGGTGTCCTTCCACTCCGTCGTGGCGCAGAACTCCGCGATGGCCTCCGCGACGAAACCCTCGTACCAGGCCTTCCGCGCCGCCTCGATCTGCTTCACGCGGTCGGCGGACGCGGCGGTCGCCTCGGCGAGGATCCGCCGGTAGGTCGCGGCCAGCACGGGGTTGGTCAGCCGGGATCCCGCCGCCGGAACCGAGCCGCCCGGCATCCACGTCGCGGCGGAGGTGGGCCAGTCCTCCCGGAACAGGGCCTCCACAGTGCCGATCGTCTCGGCGATGCGCGGTATGGCCGGGAAGCCGTGCTCGGCGTACCCGATGGCCGGTTCCAGAATGTCGGCCAGCGGCCAGGTGCCCCAGCGCTCCAGCATCGTCAGCCAGCCGCCGAACGCGCCGGGCACGGTGGCGGCGAGGAGCCCGGTGCCGGGCACGATGCCCAGCCCCAGACCGGTGTAGCGCTCGATCGTGGCCGACTCCGGCGCCACGCCCTGGCCGCACACGACCGAGGTCTTCTTCTCGGCCTCGCTCCAGGCCAGGATGGGCACCTCGCCGGCCGGGCCGTTCAGGTGCGGCTCGACGACCTGCAGGACGAACCCCGCGGCCGCCGCGGCGTCGAAGGCGTTGCCGCCCCGTTCCAGCACGCTCATGCCCGCGGCCGAGGCGAGCCAGTGCGTGCTCGCCACCATGCCGATGTTGCCGACCAGCTCAGGCCGGGTCGTGAACACTTTCGTCTCCTTCATTCGCACGGGCAGCGTCCGGAATCCCGGACGCGTGGGCTGAGCCATCGGTTGGGCCGACAGGCGAACATGTTGGGGGACTGTATACAAAATCGCACCGAGTGGAAAGAACTTCGCAGGGTCTGAGGGTCAGTCCTGATCCTGTTCGTACGACCTGCGGGCGGCCTCGACGTGGGCCGTCGCGTGCGCCTGCGCCCCGTCCTCGTCGCCGGCGGCGATCGCCTCGTACAGGCCGACGTGCTCGGTCCAGGAGTGCGAGGCGCGGTAGTGCGCGGTCTGCCGGAAGACCCACTGGGCGCGCCGGAGCATCGGCTCGATCACCAGGGTCAGGTAGGCGTTGCCCGAGGCCTCGGCGACAGCCGCGTGGAACGCGGTGTTCAGGTCGGCGACATCGTCCATCCGGCCGTCCTCGACGGCGGCCCGCGCCGTGTCGAGGACCGCCCGCAGCCGTGCCCGCGACGCGGGCGTGACCTTCCGGGCGGCCAGCCGCGCGGCGAGCCCTTCCAGCGCCGCGCGGAGGTCGAACAGCTCGCCGGCCTCCTCCGCGGACAGCCGCGCCACGGCCGCGCCCCGCCTCGGTGTGACCTCGACGAAGCCCTCAGTGGCGAGCACGCGAATCGCCTCGCGTACGGGGTTGCGTGATACGCCGAGCCGCCCCGCCAGCCTGTCCTCGACGAGGCGCTCGCCCGGATTCAGCTCACCGGCGAGTATGAGGCGACGCAGTTCTGTGGTGACCACGTCGCGGAGGGGGCGGTGCGTCGAGCCCACGGTGTTCTCGGCCATCGGCGTTCCACACTAGGCAATCTCGAGGCTCGCCGTGTGACCGCCCTGCCCCCGGCCGAGGCCTCCGGTCCCCCGGGGCTCCCCAGGGTTTCCGTGCCGCCGCGCCGTGCCCCGCTGAGCAGTCGGTATTTCCGGATGTCCGCAACCTATAACAAATCATGGCTCCGATTCGTTCAATGGAGAAAAAGACGACATGATCGGTGTCATTGGCTCGATCCGCGGCAGGCGCCTGAATCAACCTGAAGATGGATTCGTGCGTCCTATGAGATGCCAGGGTGTCGCTGGGGATTCCGATGAACGGGGCAAGACAGTGAATACGAACGTGAGGGGCATGTCCGTCCCGCGCCGCCGCAGGGCGGGCCGCGAGGACGTCGGGGCAGGGGCGCGGGTGGCGCACGGGGGCGTGCGCCACTGCCGGGCCGCCGGCCGGGCGATGACGACCACGATCGTGCGCCGTCACGGCGCGTCCGTCGTGGTGCGGATCGGCGGTGAGATCGATGTGCACACCGCGGGGGAGCTGCGCACGGTTCTCCTGGCCCTGGTCGACGGCGGCCACACGCACATCGTCGCGGACCTCGCCGGGGTGGGTTTCTGTGACGCCGCCGGGCTGGGAGCCCTCGTGGCGGTCAACAACCGGGCCCGGGAGCATGGCGGTGCGCTGCGGCTGACCGGCGTGCGGCCGGCGCAGCGCCGGATTCTGCGCATCACGCGTCTCGACCAGCTGTTCCGGCTGTACGACAGCGTCGACGATGCGCTCACGAGCTAGCGCCGGCGGGGCGCGACACACACCCGATGCACCTGCGATTAAAAGCAGTTACATGGCGAGGTTTCCAGCGTCCGCACTAGAGTCGTGCCGTTCGCGCCGTCACGGAGCCGGGGGAGGTGGAGGCGGTCGTAGGAGGACCAGACCCCCGCGGCTGTGAGCCCGCCGCCGGGCTTTGCCCGGACTCACTGCCCGACGGGCTGCTCGTGGCCGATGCCCGCAGGCGGGTCGTCGTCTTCAACCACGCCGCGGTCCGGCTGACCGGGATTTCGCGAGCCGGGGCGCTCGGGCGCGACTTCGCCGACGTCCTGCCGCTGTACGACGCGGACGGCCGCGACTGGTGGAAGTGCGTGGATCCCTACCGCGGCCTGGCGACCCGGACCCGGCACCCGGAGCGGCCGCTGCACCTGGCGGACGGCCCAGAGCTACTCGTGACGGCCGCATACACCCGCGACGCGGACGGCGGCGTGACGGCGTTCACCATCGCCTTCCGTGACGCGGTCCAGCGCGCACGGCAGGAGCGTAACCGCGCTGACCTCGTGTCCACCGTCGCGCACGAGCTGCGGTCCCCGCTGACCAGCGTGAAGGGGTTCACGGCGACGCTGCTCGCCAAATGGCACCGCTTCAACGACGACCAGAAGCGGGTCATGCTCGAAACGGTCAACGCCGACGCGGACCGGGTGACCCGGCTCATCACCGAGCTCCTCGACGTCTCGCGCATCGAGGCAGGGCGGCTGGAGATGCGCCGCCAGGTCGTCGACGTGATCGAGGAGGTCCGAAAGGTGATCGCCGGGCGGGTCGCGGCCGGTGAGCCCACCGGCCGGTTCCGCCTCGAAGTGCTGGGCGATCTGCCGGAGATGTGGCTCGACCCCGACAAGATCGACCAGATCCTCGGCAATCTCGTGGAGAACGCCCTCCGGCACGGGGCTGGTACTGTCACGATTGTGGTGGAGCCGGACTCACGTGAGCAGGGAGCCGTCGTGTCTGTGCGCGACGAGGGCGAGGGGATCCCGCCCGAGGCCGCCCAACGCGTCTTCCGGCAGTTCTGGCGCGGCCACGGCCAGCCACGCGGCGGCACCGGACTCGGCCTGTACATCGTGAAGGGCCTGGTCGAGGCGCACGGCGGCGCCATCACCGTGCGGCGCGCGCCCTGTGGCGGCGCCGAGTTCCGATTTAGTCTGCCCGCCGGGGCTCCAGACTTCGCCTGAGAGCGCCGCGCGGGCTTCCTGACCGCTCCCCGATCCGTCGTGATCACCACGGTGTGCACCCGGGGGCGCAGGTGTACGCCGACTAGACTCGATCGTCGTTCCGCCACCTCCTGGAGTTGTTCGAACTGATGTCCGCACCCAACAAGTCCTATGACCCGGTCGAGGTCACCTCACTGCGTCCGGACGAGGTGGCCCGCATGCGCGAGGAGGCCCTCGCCGCGATCGGGGCCGCCGCGAGCCTGGACGAGCTGAAGCAGACCCGCCTGGCGCACGCCGGCGACCGCTCGCCGCTCGCGCTGGCCAACCGGGAGATCGGCGCGCTGCCGCCGCACGCCAAGGCCGAGGCCGGCAAGCGTGTGGGCACCGCTCGCCGTGACGTCGCCGAGGCGCTCAAGCAGCGGCAGGCCGAGCTGGAGGAAGAACGCGATCAGCGCGTTCTGGTCGAGGAGGCCGTCGACGTCACCCTGCCCTGGGACCGTGCGGCGCGCGGCGCCCGGCATCCACTGACCACGATCCAGGAGCGCATGGCCGACGTCTTCGTCTCCATGGGCTTCGAGATCGCCGAAGGGCCCGAGGTCGAGGCGGAATGGTTCAACTTCGACGCCCTCAACTTCCCGCCCGCCCACCCGGCGCGGGAGATGCAGGACACCTTCTTCGTCGAGTCGGAGGACTCCGGGCTGGTCCTGCGCACCCACACGTCTCCGGTGCAGATCCGCGCCCTCCTCACCCGAGAGCTTCCGGTGTACGTCGTCTGCACCGGAAAGACGTTCCGCACGGACGAGCTCGACGCGACTCACAGCCCGGTCTTCCACCAGATGGAGGGCCTGGTCGTCGACGAGGGCATCACCATGGCCGACCTGCGCGGCGCGATCGGCGCGTTTGTCACCGGCATGTTCGGCGAAGGCCTGAAGACCCGGTTCCGGCCGTACTTCTTCCCGTTCACCGAGCCGTCCGCCGAAGTCGACATGGAGTGCTTCGTCTGCCGCGGAGCCTCGGCCGAGCCCGGTGGTGAGCCGTGCCGCACCTGCAGGTCCGAGGGGTGGATCGAGCTCGGCGGCTGCGGCATGGTCAACCCGCGCGTGCTGGTCGCGTGCGGCGTCGACCCCGACCGCTACAGCGGCTGGGCGTTCGGACTCGGCGTGGAGCGCACGCTGATGTTCCGGCACGGCGTCGAGGACATGCACGACATGGTCGAGGGTGACGTGCGCTTCACCCGCGCGTTCGGGATGGAGATCTGAGATGCGCGTCCCTGTTTCCTGGCTGCGGGAGTACGCCGAGCTGCCCGCGGGGGCCACCGCCCGCGACATCGCCCATAAGCTGATCGCGGCCGGGCTCGAGGTCGAGAGCGTCGA
>JAOPYL010000289.1 GCA_025964625.1 Actinoallomurus sp.
GCGCGACGGCGTGCGGGAACAGTGCCAGGAGTGCCAGCGGGACGACCTGGCCGCCGAGGCTCCAGGCCAGCAGGGCACGCCGCCCGACCCGGTCGATCAGCGGCAGGGAGATCGCGGTGGACAGCACGAGCGCGCCGCCGACGGAGTAGTCCGCGATGATCCCGGTGTTGCTCGCGTGGGCCGCCAGTCCCTTGAAAATCGACGGTGCGTAGTAGACGACGGCGTTGATGCCGGTGAAGACCTGGAAGACCGCGAGGATCAGCACGACGCCGAGGGCGGGGCGGTAGCGGCCGAGCAGTTCGCGCAGCCCGGCGTCCTGGTCGCGCAGGCTGGCCCGGATCTCGTCGGTCTCGGCCTCGGCCTCCTCCACCGTCGCGCGCAGCCTGCGAAGGATGACCCGCGCCTCCGGCTCCCGGCCGCGCATGAGCAGCCATCGGGGGCTCGCCGGGCTGGCCACCATTCCGACGAAGAAGATGACGGCCGGAGCGGCACCGAGGGCGAGCATCCACTCCCAGGCTCCGGCGTGGGACAGCACGTCGCCGACGGCATAGGCGACGAGGATGCCGACGTTGACGCTGAGCTGGTAGAGCGCGGTGATCAGCCCGCGGATCCGCTTCGGGGCCAGTTCGGCCAGGTAGATGAGGCCGAACATGTTCGCGAGACCGACCGCGAGCCCGAGCAGGAACCGCGCGACCATGAGCACGATCGGGTTGGGCGCCATCCCGCAGCAGACCGAGCCGACGATGAAGATGACCCCGGCCACGATCAGCAGCGTCCGGCGGTCGTAGCGGCGGGCGACCATGGTGCCGACGACGATGGACGGCAGGGCGCCGAGCAGGATCAGGCTCGTGACCAGGCCCTGTTGGGTCGTGCTCAGTCCGAACTGTTTGGTGACGAATGGCAGGGCGAGCGAGATGGCACCGGAGTCGTAGCCGTAGAGCAGCCCCGCCATCCCGCCGAGGACCGCGATGACGTAGACGGCGCGCGGCAGTTTCGCGGCGGGATCGGGCGGAGCGGCGGAGCGCTCGTCGGTACGGCGCTGTTCGTGGACTCCGCCGGCGGTGCGTTCCAGGTTCGCCACGGTGCCTCCCATGGGTTCGAGTACCGGTGCAGGGCGCCGGAGGTGTGATTAAGTCAATCGTTTGACCGGCACACTAGCCCGGCCGCTAAGACGCTGGCAATGCCCTAGGAGACTCTGCCGAGCACGCCCGGGCAATTGAGGCCCGCCGGTTGACCCGACCTCGGTCCTGTTCCATACTCGCGAAACAATCGATTGACTAGCATCGATCGGCTGCCGCTTCGCGGTCGGCGACGTCTGCGACGCCGACCGCCACGGTCGCTGGTCGCAAGGAGGGTCATGTCCGAGAAGCCGCTGCTGCTGCTCGGTCGCGCGTTCGACGGCTTCAGCCGCGCGCTCGCCCGGCAGATCCCGCATGTCGCCGGGCAGTCCGCCGCCTTCGCGTTGCCCGAGATCCTGGACCTGCAGGAACGGGTGCTGAACGGCGAGACCGCGACTTCCGGCGAGGCGGACCTGCTGATGGTGGTGACCGACTGGCTTCCGGCGTTGATCGCCGAACGCAAGGTGCTGCCGCTCGACGAGTTCCTCGACACGGCGCCGCCCGCGGGCTGGCCGGACGCGTGGCACCCGGCCCTGCGCGAACTGCAGCGCGGAGCCGACGGCGCGACCTACGGGGTGCCTTACCACGTCGGGCCACAGATGCTGCTCTACCGCGGCGATCTGTACGACGACCCGGCGCAGCGGCGCGGTTTCACCGAACGGTTCGGCTATCCGCTCGCGCCGCCGGAGACCTGGGCGGAGTACCGCGACCAGGCCGTGTGGTTCAACGCGCCCGATCAGGGCCGGTACGGCACGATCCTCGCGGGCTACCCGGACGAGCACAACACCGTCTATGACTTCCTGACCCACCTGTGGAGCAGGGGCGGCGAGCTGTTCGACACGGCCGGGCGGTTGACGCTGGACTCGCCGCAGGCCCGGGAGGCCGCACGCTTTCTGCATGGGCTCTGGCACACCGACCGGGTGGTGGACCCGGCCGCGGCCGGCTGGGACAGCGTCGCGAGCGGTGAACACTTCGCGGCGGGCGAGGCCGCCATGATGGTCAACTGGAGCGGGTTCGCGGCGATGTCGGCTCCGGAGAGCTCGCCGACCCACGGGCTCGTGCGCTGCGCCCCCGTACCGGCCGATGACGGTCCGGGCGGCCGGCGCGTCGCGCTGAACAGCTACTGGGTGTTGACGGTGGCCGCGGGTTCGCGGCGGCCGGCGCAGGCGTACGAGCTGCTGCGCGCCCTGACGGCACCCGAGATGGACCGGATCACCGCGCAGGAGGGCGGCTGCGCGACCCGGCGCGACTCCTGGTCGCACCCCGAGGTGGCCGACTCCGCGCCGTACTACCCGATGCTGGAGGAGGCGCACCGGCACACGCGGGCCCTCCCCCGCGACGCGCGGTGGCCGCAGATCTCGGTCGTGCTGGACCACATGGTGGCCCGGCTCGTCGCGGGGTCGGATGAGCCTGACACCCTGGTGGCCAGGGCACACGAGCGGCTCGACGGATTGAACTGACGTGGAATTCCTCGTACGGGTGGAAACCCGTCTCCCGGACGAACTGCCCGAATACGAGCGTGCCGACCTGCTGGCCCACGAGGCGGCACGCGGCCGCGAGCTGGTCGCAGCCGGCACGTTGCGGCACATCTGGCGGCTACCCGGCCGGCTCGCGAACGTCGCGATCTGGTCCGCCGGCAGCGTGGAGGAACTGCACGACGCGCTGGTGAGCCTGCCGGTCTGGCCCTATGCCGAGATCGAGGTCACCGCGCTCGCCGCGCACCCGTTGACGCAGGCGGTGGACAAGGCCGTGTAGGTAGGAACGGCCTGCCTTGCCCTGCCGCCACAGAGGTCGGCTCGGCGCCGGCCGGGGACCCCCGGCCGGCGCCGCGTGAGCGTCCGCTCTCAGCCGGTGGCGACCAGACCGGCCACCTCCGCGGCGATCCGTTCCGTCCCGGGGATCAAGGCCGCGGCGAGCTCCGGAGCGGCGGGGATCCGCGTGTCGGGCACGCCGATCCGTACCGGAGGCTGCCGGAGCACACCGGCCTCGGCGGCCCGGACGACGACCTCCGCACCGAAGCCCGCGGTGGTGTTGGCCTCGTGCACGACGGCGAGCCGGCCGCCGGTCTTCGCCACCGATTCGAGCACCGCGTCGGTGTCGAACGGGTTCAGCCACGGGGTCTCGATCACGGTCACCGGGGTGCCGTTCGCCGCCAGCCGGTCAGCGGCCTCGATCACGCGATGAGTGATCGCACCCCAGGTGACCATGGTGGCTCCGGGCCCGGTACGGCGGACGTGGCTGCCGCCGATGGCCGCGGGTGGCCGGTCGGTGACGATCTCCTGCTTCTCGCCGAAATAAAGGGTGCGGTTGTCGATCACCACGACGGGATCGTCGCAGTGCACGGCCGACACCATGATGTCGTAGGCGTCCTGCGGCGTCGACGGCATCGCGACGCGAAGACCGGGGGTGTGGCAGAAGAAGGCCTCGAGGTTCTGGGAGTGCTGCGCGCAGGCGCCGAGCGAGTTGCCCTGCTGCGTCCGCACGACGAGCGGCGCGGTGAGCCTGCCGCCGGAGACGTACCGGATGTTGGCCGCCTGGTTCACCATCTGGTCCAAGGCGACCAGGAAGAAGTCGGCCCACATGATCTCGACGATGGGCCGGCGGCCCATCATGGCGGCCCCGACGGCGGAACCGAGGATCGCCGACTCGCTGATCGGCGTATCGAACACCCTGTCGCCGAACTCCTTCCACAGCCCTCTCGTGACGCCGTGCACGCCGCCGGGCTTGGCGACGTCCTCGCCGTACAGGAGGGTTTCGGGGAGTTCGGCGAGGCAGCGCCACAGGGCGGCGTTCACCGCACCGGAGTAGTTGACCGTGATGGTGCCCTCAGGCATAGACGTGCTCCCTCACCGTGCTGACGTCGGCCGGCGACGCGGCCAGTGCGGCCGCCGCGGCCTGCTCGACTTCGGCCCACGCCGCGGCTCGTACCGCGTCGATCTCCGCCGCCGCGACGCCGGCCTCGGCCAGCGCGGCGGCGGCGCGGGCGATCGGCTCCTGCCGGCGGTCCTCGGCGAGTTCCTCGCGGGTGCGGTACTGCTGTGCGTCCCCGACGTAATGGCCCACGAGCCGCTGCGTGGTGAGTTCCACGAACGCGGGCCCGCCGTCCTCCCTCGCCGCCTCGGCGAAGTCGAGGATGGTCTCGCGCACCGTCGCGGGATCGTTGCCGTCGATCCGGATGGCGGGGATGCCGAGCGCCTTGGGACGGTCGGTCAGCGACGGGTTGCGTACCATGTCGCGAGTGAGGGTCAACTCCGACCATCTGTTGTTCTCGCAGATGAACAGCACCGGCAGGGCCATCATGGCCGCGAAGTTCATGGCCTCGTGGACCGCGCCCTGATTCATCGCGCCCTCGCCGAAGACCACGGCCGCGAGCCGGCTCGAACCGTCGTGCCGTCCGGCGAGCGCGGCGCCCACGGCCATGGGGGTGCCCGCGCCGACGATGGAGTTCTCCCCCAAGAAGCCGTACTCAGGGGCGCTGAGGTACGCCGAGCCGCCGCGGCCGCCGTTCACCCCCGACGCGCGGCCGAGCAGCTCCCCGAACAGCGGCTCGAGCGGCACCCCGCGGGCGATCGCCCACCCGTGCCCGCGATACGTGGCGAACAGCGCATCCCCGTCCGTGAACGCTTCCGCGGCGCCGACCGGGCCGGCCTCCTGCCCGATACACAGGTGGACCGAGCCGCGTACGTCGCCCGATCCGCACAGCGCCTGGGTCTTCTCCTCGAACGCCCGGATCCGCCACATCGCGCGAAGGTCGGCCATGAGCTGCTCACGCATCGTCGATACCCCTCCAAAGAAGGCTCCAGCCGATCATTTAGTCAATCGTTTGACGTAACTGTAGGCGGGTCCGCACATGCCCGCAACAGCACCCCCCGCCAGACCTCATAGCGGGTGGAGTGCCGCCGCACCTTGCCATCGCATCGGCATACCCCGTACGTTAAGACAAACGATTGATCTGATCGGCCTGCCGGCGTGTGCGCCGGAGGACCGCGAAGGAGGACGATGGGCCCGCAGCGCTTCGAGATGCTGGTCGGCCTCTACGGCGACGAGCGCATGGCGCAGATCCTGTCCGAGGAGGCGCTCATCCTGTCGTGGCTGCGGTTCGAAACCGCGCTGGCCGGCGCACAGGCACAGCTGGGGATCATCGATCCCGAGCACGCCGCCGCGATCGAGGAGGCGGCCCGCCCAGCCAACATCGACACGGCCCGGCTGTGGGAGGAGACCCGCAACGTCGGATACCCGATCCTGCCGCTGGTACGGCAGATCGACCGCGCGCTGCCCGAACGGCATCGCGGCCACGCGCACTACGGCGCCACGACGCAGGACGTCATGGACTCCGGACTCGCCGTACAGCTCAACGAGGCGGCCGGCCGGTTCGACGAGCTGCTCGCGGCGTTCGGCGCCGCGCTGGTCACGCTCGCCGAGACGCACGCCGACACGGTGATCGCCGGTCGTACCCACGCGCTGCAGGCCGTGCCGACCACGTTCGGCGCGAAGATCGCCGTCTATCTCGGCGAGCTGGCCCGGCACCGCGACCGGCTGGCCGCCGCCCGGACGCGCGTCGCCGCGGTCTCGCTGTTCGGCGCGGGCGGCACCTCGGCCGCCTACGGCGAGCAGGCCGGCGAGATCCGCCGGCGGGTCGCCGAGTCGCTGGGGCTGCGCAGCACCGATGTGCCCTGGCATGTCGCCCGCGACAGCCTCGCGGAGTTCGGGACGGTGTGCGCGTTCCTGTCGGCGACCTGCGCCCGCTTCGCCCGCGAGGTCGTGGACCTCTCCCGTACGGAGATCGCCGAGGTGTCCGAGGCTGCCGGGCACCTGCGCGGCGCTTCGTCAACGATGCCGCAGAAGGCCAACCCGATCGAGTCCGAGGCGGTCATCGGCATGGCCGCCACGGCGGGCGCCCTGGCCTCCGCGCTGTACCGGACGATGGAGGCCGGCCACGAACGGGCCGCCGGAGAATGGCAGGCCGAATGGCAGGTCCTCCCGCAGTTGATCGCCCTGGCCGCCGGCTCGCTGCGGACCTCGGCCTCTATCGCCGAGGGCCTACAGGTCTTCCCCGACGCCATGCGGCACAACCTGCGGGCGGACGGCGGCCTGGTGATGGCCGAGGCGTACATGATGCGGCTCGCCCCGATCATCGGCCGCGAGCGGGCCCACGACCTGGTCTATCTGGCCGCCCGACGCTGCCGGGAAAGCGGGTTGCCGCTGGCCGAGGCCGTACGGGCCGAGCTGCCGCCCGAGGCGGCCGACGCGATCGACGGGGAACTCTCGCCCGAAGGCTACGTCGGCCGGCCGCACGGCACCGTGGCCGCCGCCCTGGCGATGTGGCGCGGCGAGAACTGACCGATCAACTGCACCGATCAAGCATCAGAGGAGGTCCGGTGGGACGTTTCGACGAACGAACCGCGGTCGTGACCGGGGCGGGCGGCGGCATCGGCCACGCCTGCGCCCGGCTGCTGGCCGCCGGGGGCGCGCGCGTGGCCCTGGTGGACCTCGCCGCCGACCGGGCGGAGCGGACCGCGGAACTGGTCCGCGGGGACGGCGGCCGCGCCCGGGCGTACGGCGCGGACGTGTCCTCCCGCGACGCCGTCGAGGACACCCTCACCCGGGTGGAGCGCGAACTCGGCCCGGTGACGCTCGCGGTCGGAGCGGCCGGCATCGTACGCAACCGGCCGTTCCTGGAGCTGCCCGAGTCGGACTGGGATCTGACCATGTCGGTGAACCTCAAAGGCGTGTTCCTGCTGTTGCAGTCGGCCGGCCGCCGCGCGGTGGCACACGGTGGCGGGTCGATGGTCGCCATCTCTTCGGTGGCCGGCCGAGGTGCCCGGCCGACCTGCGCGGACTACGCGGCCAGCAAGGCCGGCGTGATCAGCCTGGTCCGCTCCGCCGCGATGGCGCTCGCATCCGACGGCGTCACCGTCAACGCCGTCTGCCCGGGCGTCGTGGACACCGAGATGACCGCGGCGATCCACCGGGACAAGGCAGACATCGGCGGCATCACCGCCGAGGAGTCGTTCGCCCGTCAGGCGGCGGCCATCCCGCTCGGCCGGATCCAGACCGCGGAGGAGGTCGCCGAGGCCGTGGCCTTCCTGCTGTCGCCGGCCGCCTCCTACATCACCGGCCAGGCGTTGAACGTCTGCGGCGGCCTGGAGATGGACTGAGCTGGAAACGGACTGAGGAGAACAACTGCGATGTCGCACGGCGTCTGGCACTTCAGCTTCACCGTGTCCGATCTGGACGCGTCCGTGGCCTTCTATACCGGGCAGCTGGACTTCGAACTGATCCACCGGCAGGAACAGGCCAATGAGTACACGCGGCGGCTCGTCGGCTATCCGGACGCGCACCTGCGGGTGGCTCAGCTCGCCGTGCCCGGTCAGCCGCGTGGTCTGTCCTCGCACGACCTCGAACTGGTGGAGTACGTCACGCCCAGGGGTTCACGCGGCGACGCCCAGATCTGCAACCCCGGGGCCGCGCACCTGGCGATCGCGGTGGACGACATCCACGCGCGGTTCGAACGGCTGACCGCGGCGGGAGTGCGGTTCTACTCGCCGCCCAACGTCATCACCGCCGGCGTCAACGAGGGCGGCTTCACCTGCTACTTCGAGGACCCGGACCGCATCGTCCTCGAAATGGTGCAGCCACCGGCGCATCGCCTGGCCGGACGGGCAGGCGGTGCGTGATGGACGACCGGGAGATCGTCGCGCTGTTCGAGCGCTGCTCCAACCGCGGCCGGTGGGGCGAGGACGACGAGCTCGGCACGCTGAACTACATCACCGACGAGAAGCGGCGTCAGGCCGGCACGCTCGTCCGGCTCGGGCGCAGCGTGTCGATCGGCCGTGACCTGTCCACCCAGGCCGACCGGCTGAACGTCGATCCACTCCGGCACCGCATGCTGTTCGACCAGGACCCGCCGGTGTCGGCGCTGGACAGTTTCGAACTGGCGCCGCATGGGTTCGCGGTGACCCACCTCGACGCCGTCAGCCATGTCTTCTGGCGCGGCAACTCCTACAACGGCCGGTCCGCGCGGGATGTCCTGCACGCGCGGGGCCTGCTCGCCGGTTCCGTCCATGCCCAGCGCGAGGGCATCTTCACCCGTGGCGTGCTGCTCGACGTGGCGGCCGCCCGTGCGGTGCCCTATCTCCAGCCGACCGACACGGTTACCGCCGCCGACCTGGACGCCGCCGAGCGGCTGTCCGGGCTGCGGGTGGAATCCGGCGACGCGGTGTTCGTCCACGTCGGCCTGGAACGGCGGGAGACCGAGCAGGGACCGGAGGACCCGAGCGTACGCGCCGGTCTCGATGCCGGTTGCCTGCCCTGGCTCCACGAGCGCGAGGTGGCCGTCTACAGCGGGGACTGCGTCGAAACAACGCCGTTCCACAGCGATGCCGTGCCGCTGCCTCTGCACCAGATCGGCCTGGTGGCGATGGGTCTCGTGCTGCTCGACTGCCCGCGGCTGGCCGGCCTGGTGGCCACCTGCGCCGAACTAGGCCGCCATGACTTCCTGCTCACCGCGGCGCCGCTGCGGATCCCGGGCGGAACCGGGTCGCCGGTCAATCCGCTCTGCCTGTTCTGACCTGTTTCTGACCTGCTCCGATCTGTTCCGTCCTGTTCCCCCGAGCTCACCGGGAAGGAAAACCGATGCTCGACGTCTTCACCCCCATCGCCGCCGCGTGCGACACCTCCATCGCCCCGGAACACCGGCTGCCGATCGCGATCGTCGGCGCCGGCGCGATCGTCGACGTGGCCCACCTGCCCGCGTACCGGGGCACCGGGCTCGAGATCGCCGGGATCTTCGACCTCGACGCGGACCGGGCGGCCGAGGTGGCGGCACGGCACGGCATCCCCCGTGTGTACAGATCACTCGACGAACTGCTCGGCGACGAGCACGTACGGGTCGTGGACATCGCCGTGGCGCCGGACGCCCAGCCGGACATCGCCCGCCGGGCGCTGTCCGCCGGCAAGGACCTGCTGTGCCAGAAACCGTTCGTGCCCGACCAGAAGACCGGCGAAGAGATCATCGCGCTGGCGGAGCGGCATGGCCGGACGATCGCGGTGAACCAGCAGTTGCGCTACGACGAGGGCATCGCGGCGGCGCGGGCGATGGTCGCGGCCGGGTGGATCGGCGAGGTCACCGCGATGACCTTCACCGTCAACATCACCACCGACTGGACGCCATGGACCTGGCTGGTACGCAGCGACCGGCTGGAGATCATGTACCACTCGATCCACTACCTGGACGCGATCCGGGCCGTGCTCGGCGATCCGGAAGTGGTGTTCTGCACCGGCGGCCGCACCCCCGGGCAGGTGGCCGCGGGCGAGACCCGGACCATCAGCACTCTGGTCTTTCCGGGCGACGCGCGAGGTCTCGTGCACGCCACACACGAAAACCACACCGGCGACGCCGAGGCAATATTCCGGATCGACGGATCGACGGGCAGCATAAAAGGCACACTGGGCCTGCTGTACGACTATCCGCACGGCCGGCCTGACACGCTGGAGGTCAACAGCCGCGTCGTCCCGACCGATGGCTGGCTGGCCTATCCCGTCACCAAGCGGTGGATTCCCGACGCGTTCGCGGGTCCGATGGGATCACTGTTGCGATCAATCGCCACAGGTGGTCTTCCGGACCCCACGGCGCGGGACAATCTCGGTACAATTCGCCTGGTCAGTGCGCTGTACGAGGCCATGGACTCCAGGCAAAGCGTGACCATGAAGTGAGGACGGCCCATGCGCGGCGATATCCCGACGAGCCCGAAGCGGGCCACGCTCGGCAAGGTCACACTCAGCGATGTGGCGGCCCTGGCCCGAGTGGACCGCTCTGTCGTGTCGCGCGTCGTCAATGGTGATCCGAAGCTGAACATCCGGCCGGAGACGCGGCAACGCGTGCTGGAGACCATCGACAAACTCGGCTACCGGCCGAACGCAGCGGCTCGCAGTCTCCGCACCGCTCGCGCGTACATGTTCGGCCTGTTCATCCCCGACTTCGCCAACCCGGTCTACGCCGAGATCATCAAGGGCGCCGAGACCGCGGCCGCGCGACTCGGGTACGGGTTGATGACGGCCAGTTCCGAAGGCGTACGGCTCGGGCTGAGCCATTACATCGACCTGCTCGGACAGGGCCGGGTCGACGGCCTGCTGTTCGCCGGCGACGACTCGGGCCACGAAGGCGAGCGGCTACGCGGGCTGGGGCTGCCGTGGGTGCTGGTCAACCGCCGTATGCCGGGGTCCGAGCGGTACGTCGTCCTGGATGACGAGCACGGCAGCCACCTG
>JAOPYL010000309.1 GCA_025964625.1 Actinoallomurus sp.
CGCTACGTCAGGGCGCCCCGCCCGTACTACCCCCTGGGCGTGCGAATGATCGTCGCCGGACGGCGGAGCGCCCCGCCACCTGTACGGTGACGGGGCGCCCTGGGGCCTGTCGGCTCACACGTCGTAGTAGAGCTCGAACTCGTGCGGGTGCGGACGGAGCCGGATCGGGTCCAGCTCGTTCTCGCGCTTGTAGCTGATCCACGTCTCGATGAGGTCCGGCGTGAAGACGCCTCCCTCGAGGAGGTAGTCGTGGTCGGCCTCGAGCGCGTCGAGGACCGCCTCCAGCGACCCGGGCACCTGCGGGACGCTGCGCGCCTCTTCGGGCGGCAGCTCGTACAGGTCCTTGTCCATCGGCTCCGGCGGCTCGATCTTGTTCTTGATGCCGTCGAGGCCGGCCATCAGCATCGCCGAGAACGCGAGGTAGGGGTTGCAGGACGGGTCCGGCACGCGGAACTCCAGGCGCTTGGCCTTCGGGTCGGAGCCCGTGATGGGGATACGGACGCAGGCCGAGCGGTTCCGCTGGGAGTAGACGAGGTTGACCGGTGCCTCATAGCCCGGGACCAGGCGGTGGTAGGAGTTCACCGACGGGTTCGTGAAGGCCAGCAGCGACGCCGCGTGCTTGAGCAGGCCGCCGATGTAGTAGCGCGCCATGTCGGACAGGCCGGCGTAGCCGACCTCGTCGTAGAACAGCGGCGAGCCGTCCTTCCACAGCGACTGGTGGCAGTGCATGCCGGAGCCGTTGTCACCGAAGAGTGGCTTGGGCATGAACGTGACCGTCTTGCCCGCTTCCCGTGCGACGCTCTTGACGACGTACTTGTAGAGCATCAGGTTGTCGGCGCTCTTCAGTAGCGTGTCGAACCTGATGTCGATCTCCGCCTGACCGGCGGTGCCCACCTCGTGGTGCTGCATCTCGACCGTGATGCCGGACTCGATGAGCTGGCGGACCATCTCCGAGCGCAGGTCGGTGAAGTGGTCCATCGGCGGCACCGGAAAGTAGCCGCCCTTGTAACGCGGCTTGTAACCGAGGTTGCCGCCCTCTTCCTTGCGGCCGGTGTTCCACGCTCCCTCGACGGAGTCGATGTGGTAGTAGGCCTCGTGGGGCTTGGTCTCGAAGCGCACGTCATCGAAGATGTAGAACTCCGCCTCGGGACCGAAGAACACGGTGTCCGCGATGCCGGTGCCGCGGAGGTAGTCCTCCGCCTTGCGGGCGACGTTGCGGGGATCACGGCTGTACGCCTCACCCGTCAGCGGGTCGTGCACGAAGAACGTGATGTTCAGGGTCTTGTGCTGGCGGAACGGATCGAGCACAGCCGTCGACGGGTCCGGCAGCAGCAGCATGTCCGATTCGTGGATCTCCTGGAAACCACGGATGGAGGACCCATCGAACATCAGGCCATCGGTGAAGACGTTGTCACCGAAGTTCTCCACGGGGAATGTGAAGTGCTGCGTCGTACCCGGCAGGTCGGTGAACCTGACATCGACGAACTGCACCCCTTCGTCCTTGATGTACTTCAAGACCTCACCGGCGCTGCTGAACATCCAACCTCCTTGGGGTGCTTTTTGGCGTCTTGAACACTACGGGCCCGCCGTTTCCATGCCGTGTCCCATGTGTTTCACCCGTGTTACACGGGCCCCGGGGACGGCCGGGCGCGGGCGCTGGATAGCTTGGACGGCATGAACGAACGTCGGCGTTCGGCCGGGTCTTGGATCGGGGGCGCCCGCGCGGCAGGCGCCGACCTAGGTTACCCGGGCGAGGGGATGGGTCTGCCGCAGGAAGGCACGGGCGCGGCCGCGGGGTACGGCCGCCGGCTGCTCGCGCTGATCGTCGACTGGCTGCTCGCGATGCTCGTGGCCACGGTCCTGTCGGCCGTCCTCCACTGGAGTGCCCAGACCCGCAGCCTCGCCACTCTCGCGGTCTTCGGCATCATGGCGTGGCTGCTCATCGGCCTCACCGGGACGACCGCCGGCAAACGGCTGTCCGGGCTGCGGGTCGCGCGGCTCGACGGCCGCCGGGTCGGCCTGCTGTGGGGTTTCGTGCGGACGCTGCTGCTGCTGGCCGTCGTCCCGGCCCTGCTGTGGGACCGCGACTACCGCGGTCTGCACGACCGGGCCGCGAACACCATCGTCGTCCGCAGGTGACATGGGTTATCGGGTGCGGGGCTTGGGGCCCTTCGGCATCCGGACGCCCTTCGGCATCGGTCCCTTCGGCATCTGCATCGCCTGCGGCAGCGCGTTGAGGCGGTCGACCAGCTCGCTGACCTGATCCTTCTTCAGGTTGCGCGGCAGTTTTGTGAGGTGGCGCTGCAGCTTGCTGATCGGCACCTGGCCCTCGTCCGGGCCGACCTGGATGTCATAGATCGGCACTTCGGAGGCGGCGCGGGCGATCCGCTTCTTCTCGGCGCCCATCAGCTTGCCCACGCGGGAGCCCGGCCCCTCGGAGAGCAGGACCACCCCGGGCTGGCCGATAACGCGGTGCACGACGTCCATGTTGCGGTTGGCCTGCACGGCGGGCGTCACGACCCAGCGGCCCCGCATGTTCTCCACGATCGAGGCGGCCGCACCGGGCCGTCCCTCGAGCATGGAGTACTGCGTCCGCTGTGCCAGCTGACCGAACACGACCATGCCCACCGCCACGGCGAGCAGCACGCCCAGTGGGATCAGCAGGAACGGCTGACCCAGGAGCAGGCCGGCGGCCACGAAGACGACGAGCGTGCCGATCGCGGCCGCGAAGACGATCGGCAGGGCCTTCGGGTTGGCCTGATGGACCATCGAGGCGACCATGCGGATCTGCTTGAGGCGGCCGGGGCGCTCGTCCTGTGCGCCGTCCTGGGGCTTCTTTGCCATGAGTGGAAGGATACGAGGATTCGGCCCCGCAGTCGAAAGCGGGCCGCCGTTGACGTAAACAAATGCCAATCGCGTGGTTCGCTGCGTAAACCGTTGACATGGCGACGCCGCCGTCTTAGCGTCCCGGAGCAGATCGTCGCCGTCCTGGGAGTGACTATGGTGTCGTCGGGTGCCCGTGCTTGGGCGCGGAGAGTTCCTCTGCTGGTTTCCATCGGTCTGGCCACCGCGGTGGTGGCCCCGGTGTCCGGGGCCGGGGCGGTGACGGCCCCCGACCAGTCGCGCGTCGCCTACCACCAGTGGACGTCGGTCCGTGACTTCGCGGCGGGCTCGTCGGAGGGGGTGCGGCCGTACGGCGCCGGTGCCCTCACCATCGCGCGCCCGGTCGGCACGACGACATACGACGACCCGTACGGCGGCGGCGCGAAGAAATGGGACTACGCACGCTGGACCTCCCCGGCGGTGCCGGTCGGCTTCGGCGCCAGCCAGCTCGTCGCGTCCTGGACCGCCAGCACCCCGCACGGAAGCTGGCTGCAGGTCGAGATGCGCGGCCGTACGGGCGCGGGCGCCGGCACGAAGTGGTACGTCATGGGCCGCTGGGCCGCCGACGATCCCGGTGAGGGCGGCGACATCCACCGCACCTCGGTGCCGGGCCAGGCCGACGGCAACGGCAACGTCGACATCGACACGTTCGTGGCCAAGAACTCGCTCACGTCCTACCAGCTGCGCGTGACCCTGTACCGCCTGCCGGGCGGGCACGTACAGCCCATGCTGCGCTCCGTCGGCGCGATGGCGTCCCTGGTGCCCGACCGCAAGACCGTGCCGGTCAGCCCGCTCGGCGGCGCCGAGGGCGTCGAGCTGAAGGTCCCGGCCTACTCCCAGGACGTCCACAAGGGCCAGTACCCGGAGTACGACGGCGGCGGCGAGGCCTGGTGCAGCCCGACGTCCACGTCGATGGTCGTCGCCTACTGGAAGCGCGGGCCGTCCAAGAAGGACCTGGCCTGGGTGAACCCCTCGTACACGGATCCGCAGGTCGACTACGCCGCCCGCAACGCCTATGACTACAACTACCAGGGCGCCGGCAACTGGCCGTTCAACCCCGCCTACGCCGGCCGCTTCGGCCTGAACGGTTTCATCACCCGCCTGCGCTCGGTCGCCGAGATCGAACAGTTCATCAAGGCCGGTATCCCCGTTGTGACCTCGCAGTCGTTCAAGGCCGACGAGCTGCCGGGCGCGGGCTACAGCACGAACGGGCACCTGTTCGTGGTCGTCGGATTCACCAAGAGCGGCGACCCGATCGTCAACGACCCGGCGTCGGCGACGGACGCGGCGGTCCGGCACGTGTACCCGCGGGCGAGCTTCGAGAACGTCTGGCTGCGCAGCTCCTCCAGCGGCGGTATCGCCTACATCATGTACCCGAAAGGCCACCGGCTCCCGCCGAACGTCCACGGCCTCGACAGGAACTGGTGACGTCGGTCCCCACTCGAGACTCGAGCGAAGGACGCCCCGGCCTCACGCCGGGGCGTCCTTCTGTCCTCTGCCGGTACCCCGGCCCCGGGCGACTCTGTGGATGACCGGCGCGCTCGTGCCCCCACCGGCGGCCGGCGGCCCGGAACCGTTCCCGGCGCCGCTCAGCTCATCCCTGGCGCGCTTCGATGGCCTGCTGGTAGAGGCGTCCGGCGCGGTAGCTGGAGCGGACGAGGGGGCCGGACATGACGCCGGTGAGGCCGATTTGCTCGGCTTCGGCTTTGAGCTCCACGAACTCTTCCGGTTTCACCCAGCGTTCGACGGGGTGGTGGCGGGGGGTGGGTCGGAGGTATTGGGTGATGGTGAGGAGTTCGCAGCCGGCGTCGTGCAGGTCGCGCATGGCCTGGGTGATCTCCTGGCGTGTTTCGCCCATGCCCAGGATGAGGTTGGACTTGGTGATGAGTCCGGCGGTGCGGGCTTGGGTGATGACGTCCAGGGAGCGTTCGTAGCGGAACGCGGGGCGGATGCGTTTGAAGATCCTGGGGACGGTTTCCAGGTTGTGTGCGAGGACTTGGGGGCGGGCGG